>CAZHPC010000031.1:0-27890 GCA_964534685.1 uncultured Opitutaceae bacterium | reverse complement strand
GGTTGGTGTCCATGACCTCGCGGCGGGCACCCGTCTGGTGCGTGTGAGGCGGAGGCCGCCCACGCGCGACTCAAGGGGTTCTAGAAGGCAATCCAGGCTTCGGCGTACAGGGTATTGTTGGCCCGGGCATTCGAGCCGGCGCCGTCATAGTTCGTCCTCGCCCCGTCAAAGCGATTATAGACCGTATATTGCAATGAGAATTTGACGTTGCTCCGTGGCCAGAATGAGGGGCCGCCGCCCTTGTTGAACGGCAGGTAGTTAAGCTGCAGAACGACGCCGTCGCTTATGGGTGAGCCGATCTGGCTGGTGCTGAAGACGCCTGTGTCGTTCGATCCATCGAGCAGAAAATACTGTGCCGTAGCACCGAACGTCTTATCGTAGAGATAGTTAACGGTGGCCTTGAATTTCCATAATGTGTCCGAAGGATTGGCTGTGTTGCCGAGGGCGTAGCTTGCGTCCCAGTTCTGGCGCTCGTAGATCCAGCTCAGAAGGGCGGTGATGTCATTCGGGCCACGCGACACCTGGTATTGCGAGTCGATCCCGATGTCAGAAATCCTGTCTTTGCCCGCGCTCTGAACGCGGCCCGGATACGTATCGGCCGCGAGCCCGAACGTGCCAATCTCCCAGCGGCCGTCGCCGACCATCTTATCCATTGCGAAACGCCAGTAGGGCGCCAGTCCCGCGATCTGTGTCTCGCCCGAAGGATCGATGCCGAGCGTATTCTGGAGGCTGGCGCCAATCGTGCGGTAGGCTCCCACGTCAAAATAGAAGGTGTCGGCTAACATTGTGTACACGCCGACCCCGGCGACCTGCTGGGAGAGGCCGCCATCAATCAACGTGCCGCCATCGGGGGCCGGGGCCAGTCCGGAGCCCGAGAAGGGATAGCCCCAGGCCGGCGTGGAGTTCCACGGGTCCTGCATGGTCGGGTTGTTGTTTGCGTACACGCCGTAGATGAGGCTTTGGTCGTGGACGGTGCCGGTGTCGGCAAAGCGTAATTCCGTGTTGTCCCAATGCCACGCCTTGGCGATGCCGTCGTAGGTTGTCTGGTTGAAGATGCCGAACTTGTTGGCGAATGCCCCGACGTC
The DNA here is from genome assembly GCA_964534685.1 of uncultured Opitutaceae bacterium. GTDB lineage: Bacteria > Verrucomicrobiota > Verrucomicrobiia > Opitutales > Opitutaceae > Palsa-1447. The sequence goes on along the minus strand of CAZHPC010000031.1, from coordinate 26,805 downwards.
CTTGCCGAAGATGTCTTCGGCATAGGGACCGAACAGGCGTCCGGCGTAAAACACGCTTAGCTGCGTGACTGCGAAGTTGTTGTTGTTCCCAAATCCGGGTGCGGCGCCGCCGGCCTGGGGAGCCTGTGTGTTTGTGAATGACGGCTGCAGCATGACGGCAATCGGCGGGAGATTGGACTGGGACGGGTCGGCGCTGAGCGTGTAGCCTGTCAACTTGAACTGCCGGCCAAACTGGTTGAGCACGGGGAACTCGGTGTGGCAATCGATGCACTGCATGTTCATCTGCCGCGCGAAGCTCGGCAGGGCGCGGGCGGTCGACGGAGCCGCCAGCAGGGTCGCCAGCATCAGGCCGCCGACGGTGAACGCATCCGCCCACGGCAAGGATCGGCGAAGGGATGGCCGCTCAACTGTGGCGCAGGGGTGATTTGAGTCTCGCAATTCAATTCTCATAAGGGGCCTTCTCTTGATCTTGAATGTGGTAGCCGTGGCGTGCCTGGGGGTGGGGATTGTCTGAAAAGAAGATCTGCAGGGTTTGCTCAGCGCCTAGAATCCGGCGTCCTCGTTCTTGGGCTTCAGGCTGAAGAGATACGCAATAAGGTCGTCGACCTCGGCTTCCTTTATCGTGCTGCCCCAAGCGGGCATGTAGAGGGGGGGTGGCGGCCGGTGCGGATCGAGCGCCACGATCTCGCGCTGTCCGTTGACGATTAGTTTCTTCAGCTCCGCGTTTGTGTATCCGTCGGCAACGTAGGTCAGCGCCGGCACTAGTTGTGCGGTCTTTGCATTCGGGTTGGGCACCCCACCCTTGCCCGCCGGCCCATGGCAGCCCGCGCAGCCGTATTTCCTGAAGACCTCGCGGCCGCGATCGACCGGCCCCATCAGAGCGGGTATGCTTAGGACCGCCTTCTGCTCACGCTGGTGCAGCAGGAAATCGGTCAAAGCCCGGGCCTCGGAGTCCGTAAAGCCGAAGCGCGGCATCACCGAGCCAGGGCTCACGGCCTGCGGATCGCGGAAATGCTGAACAATCCACTCAGGCTTGCGGCGCAGGCCCACGTCGTCCAACGGCGGTCCGACCTTCCCGCCCTGCCCTCCCAGGGAATGGCAGCCGATGCAGCCCTTCTGCTGGAACAGGCGCTGCCCCTGCGCCGCGCTGGGGATTACCTTCATCGAGGCATAGAATCCCGGCAGATCCGCCCCGGTCTGGCTGAGCATGAAGAGGACGATCGCCTCGACGTCAGGCTCCGAGAATTTCTGCGGAGGCATGCCGGAACCCGGCGTGACTGCGGAAGGCTCCACGAAGTGCTGCTTGAGCCAGTCCGGGGAGCGTCGGGCACCGACTTTGTCGAGCTCGGGCCCGACGATTCCGCCGACGCCGCCAAGCTTGTGGCAGCCACGGCAGCCCACGGTCTCAAAAAGCTGTTCTCCCCGCGCAAGCTCAGGGGCGGCCGGGTTGTCTGAGGACTCGTGACATTGACCGCAGGATGCCTGGATATACTTCAGGGGCAGCATCGGCGCATCCCAGTGGGGCACATTTCCATGGGCGTCCTCCACGGTTGTCGCCCGGCCCTGGCCGCGATGGCAGATCGTGCAGCCGAACTTGTCAAAGGGGTGCTCGTCGTGCAGCGGGTGGTAGGCCAGCGGCTGGGGGTAGCCGCCGTAGGTGGGGTCCTCCACCGCGAGGTGGCACGTCGTGCACCGGTCGACGCGGTTGAGCTCGGGAAGGAGTATCTGGCGCACCTGAACCGGTGTGCTCTGGGCCAGCATCCGCTGCTCCGGCGTCGTTGCCCTGCGGATCTCCTCCTTTATGAAGCGGTGCTGGTAATCCTTCCATGGGCGGTACTCGTCCCGGTAATAGCCGAGGCCTACGAGAAGGCCGACCAGAAGACCGAGCGCGGTGAACCAGCCGTAGAATTTTCGGACCGACTCCTTTTGCATCTCAGTGGTCCTCTGTGATGGCCGGAGGCGTTCTCCACGGCACGACCCACGACCAGTTAGGCCCGCGGAACAGCGTACCGACGATCGTGAGCACGACAGCCGTCGCGAGGCAGATGCTGAATATGGTGTTGGCGACGGTGCGCTCACGGGCGAACCAGCGCCCAACGCCCTCGCGGCGCCGGTCCAGATAGGGCAGCAGCGCCAATGCCGTCACCAGCAGCGCCGGCACCACGACCCCGCCCCAGAAGGCCGAGTAGCTTACGAGCTCCTGCAGGCCCAGGAAATACCACGGAGCCTTCGCCGGGTTGGGTGGATGGATGGGGTTGGCAAGCTCTTCAAGCGGTGCGTTCCAGAAGACCGCCAGGAACACCACCACGGCGGTAACAATCAGAAACAGGAGCAGCTCTCGAAAGATCAGATGGGGCCAGGAGAATACCTCGTCGTCCGGGTCCCGGCCGACCTGCGGTGTCGTGCCACGCGCCAGCTCCATAAGGCCGTAACTCTTGTTCGTCGGCAACTGGCCCAGCGGTATCGATTGGATGTTCTCAACCGGCTCATCGGGCCGGGACAGGCCCCCGTCCTTGCGCACCCTCCAGACGTGAACAGCCACCATCAGCCCGCCGATGGCCGGCAGGACGATCACGTGCAGGGCGTAGAAGCGGGTCAGCGCCTCCTGCCCGACCGTGTTGCCGCCCAGCAAGAGGTATTTGAGCTCGGGGCCGACGACCGGCGCGTAGCCGGCGATGTTTGTGCCCACGGTGATCGCCCAGAACGCGAGCTGGTCCCAGGGCAGCAGATATCCCGTGAAGCTCAATCCCAGGGTTATGAGGAAGAGACCGACACCGAGCACCCAGTTGAACTCACGGGGCTGCTTGTAGGCGCCCGTGTAGAACACGCGGCACAAGTGCAACATGACGAACGCCACCATCAGGTGTGCCGCCCACCGGTGCATGTTGCGGACGACCAGACCGGCTGTGACGACAAACTGAAGGTCCTTCATCCGGTCATAGGCCTGTGTCGTGCTCGGCACGTAGTAGAACATCAGGAGCACGCCCGTGACTGTCAGGATGAAGAACAGGTAGAGCGAAATCAGGCCGAGGCCGAACGAGTACGAGGCGCGCAGCGAGTGCCGGTTGACCTTTGCCGGCTGCACGTGCAGCAGGAAGCTCGAAACCATGACCTGCGAGCGCTCCAAGTTGCTCTGCGGCGGGCCGACGCGGAAGATCGACCTTCCGACGCGCGTCTTGGCGAACCATGCCCAGGCCCCTAGGGGCGACGGTGTTTTCACAGGATCAAGTATTTGTCGGCGTTGACGCTTTGGTTTTTGTCCACAAGCAGCCGGTTGTCCTTGCTGAGGGTCACGAGAAACCACGTCAGAGCCCGAGGCGCCGGCCCGCTCTCGACGTTCCCGTCCTGGTTGAACGTGCTGCCATGGCAGGGGCAATGGTAACCCTTCTCGGAGCGGTTAACCGTGCATCCAAGGTGCGTGCACACGGCGGACAGGCACCGGAAGGTGTTGCCCCTTCGAACCAGGAAGACCCGCTCGTCCTCCAAGAAGGTGACGGAGCCGTCGGGGTAGTCCCCCGGTGCCCCGGCCTTGAATCGCTGCGCGGGCTCGAACACCACGTTCGGCACCAGAAAACGAACGGTGGCCATCGCAGTCGCCGCGGCGGCAAATGACGCCGCGATCCAGCCCATCGAAAGCTGGAAGAAGCCGCGGCGAGTGACCTCGTTGTCGGTGGGCGTGCCGGGGTTCATCTTACGCGGGGATCAGTTCGACGCGCTCCATCGTGATCGCCCCCGTGGGGCAGCGGACGGCGCAGAGACCGCAGCGAATGCAGCGGGTTTCATCCTTAATGATGGCCCCCTGTTCTCCGGGACCCGGCACTCGTCCGTAGCGCCCGATGAAAGCGGCCTGAAGCGCGTCATTTCCCCTAAGCTGCGCCACATCCACGAGCCGCAGGCAATACTCGGGGCAGACGTCCGCGCACCCGCCGCACAGGATGCACTCGTCGCCGTTGAACACCGGGCCCACATGGCATTTGAGGCAGCGATCCGCCTGCTGCCGTGCGGCGGCCGTCGGATAGATATGCTCCACTTCCGCAATCCCAACCCGCCTGTCGATCGGGAGGGTCGGCGGCTTTTGGCGGGCCAGCTTCTCGTATCCGGGCGTCATGCCGTAGCGATCCCGGTCATAGACCGTGATGCGCGCCTGCTGCGGCTCGTCCGGCACGGTACCGGTAAGGAATTTGGCAATCGAGCGAGCCGCCTTCTTGCCTTCGGCGACCGCCGTGATGATGATTCGCGGCCCAAATGCCGCATCGCCGCCGCAGAACACATCGGGCCGCGATGTGGCCATCGTGCCCGGATCCGTCTGCAAGGTGCCGCGCGGCGTGACCTTAAGGTTGTCGTCGGGGCGGATCCACGAAAGATCCGGGGACTGACCGATCGCGAGCACGACGGTGTCGGCGTCAAGCGTCTCCTCGCTTCCCTCGATGAACTGGGGATTGAAACGCCGGTTCTCGTCGAACACCCGGCTGGCCTTGATCAGCTCTATGCCGGTCACCTTGCCGTCCCGGCCGAGAATGCGCCGCGGGCCGTATCGCGTGTGCAGATGGATGCCCTCGTCCTCCGCCTCCTCGATCTCCTCGCGCGCCGCGGGGATCTCGTCGAGGCTCTCGAGGCAGTACATGTGAACCTCCGTGACTCCGCTGCGGATCGCCTCGCGAGCCACGTCGAGAGCGAGCCGCACCTCGTCGGGCGCCTCGGCGTCCTTTGCGGTCAACTCCTCGAGCGCTGCCGCAGCCTTTCTCAGGGCAACGCGCAACTCCGCCTCGCTCATCCCCGCGGCCATCTCCGACTGCCGCACAACCGAGCGCGCGACGTCGAACGCGACATTGCCGCCGCCGATCACGACAACCTTGCGACCGAGCGAGACCTTGTACCCGAGGTTTACGTTGAGCAGGAAGTCAATCGCACGGAGCACGCCGTCATATTGGACTCCCTCAATCGCCATTTCGCGGCTCTTGTGGGCGCCTATCCCCAGAAACACCGCCTCATAGCCCTGGTCCTTGAGCTCCGAGAATGCGAAATCTCTGCCGAGCCGCGAGTTCAGGCGGATCTCCACGCCCAGCGCCTCAATCGCGGCGATCTCGGCGCGGACGATCTCGCGCGGCAGCCGGTACTCGGGGACGCCCAGCACCAGCATTCCGCCGGCCAGGTTCTGGCCCTCGAACACGGTCGGGGCAAAGCCCATCAGTGCCAGCTCGTGCGCGCAGGACAGGCCGGCCGGTCCCGCCCCTATGACCGCGACCTTCCGACCGGCGCCCATGCGCTCGCGGAACGGATTGCGCAATTGGGGATACACGCGTCCGAGATCAAACGCGTCAGATTCGACGCCGTAGCGCTCGCATACGAAACGCTTCAGGGCCCGGATCGACACGGGAGCGTCCAGCGCTCCGCGTCGGCACTTGGCCTCGCAGGGAGCGGCGCATACCCTTCCACAGATCGAGGCGAAGGGGTTGGGCGCTCGCGCTATGATGTAGGCGTCCTCGTAGCGGCCCTCCGCGATGGCCTGCACGTATGCTCCGGAATCCGTCCGGACCGGACATCCCTCCCGACATAGGACCTGCCGGGCGAAGTACCCGACATCAGGCAGCTCTACCGGGTAGGTGGCGGGCATCGGCTCTCGCGGGTTGGCGCCGCCTATTTCTGGGCGTAGGCGTCTAGGATTTCCTTAATCCTGGCCTCGGTGTCGGCCTTCTCTTCGGGCGTGGCCTTTGCGAGCCTGTCATCGAACTGGGCCTTCTTGCGCACCGAGGAGTCGAAAGCCAGGAATTCATAGATCTTCTTCGCTTGGCTCGTGCTGATCATGGAGCCTGGCTTGTGCATCATGCGCTTGATGTAGCGCGACCAATCGGCCGGCAGGACGAATTCACAGTTGACCGGCCGCGCAAGGGTGTGGCAGAGCGTGCATTTCTCACGGAACACCGCATAGTTCTTTTGGAGGCCTGCGGGGTAAGAGGAGATGTCGATCGACGAGGGGCCCTTGTCGAAAAGGGCCAGCTTCTCTTTGCTGACCGCCGCAACGTCCTCTTCGGCGCGGGCGACGTCTGCGACGATGAGCGCGGCCAAGGGCGCGCTTATCACGAGTACAGCGAGAAGGTGATTCATTTTCATGGGATGAGCAGGGGTGGAAGCTAAGGCAGGGCGTGCAATTCGCCGCCGGAGGTCCACGGCAGACTGGTCGCTTGCCCGGATGCGATCTGCATGCGCCTGACAGTATCACAACTCCCCTCCTTCGGCTAATTGCCGATTGCTGTTTGCTTATCGTATCTTGCCGTCGCGCCCGTGCGGAGCGGCGGCAGCTCAACCGTGCAGCTGGGAATGGAGGGCGAGCCGGTATGCGGTCGGTGCCATGCCCATGTGCCGCTTGAAGACACTGTTGAACCGGGGAATCGACCCGAAACCGGAGGCATAAACGACCTCAGAGATGCGCAGCGACGGATCCACGAGCAGAGTCTTGGCCTTCTCTATGCGGACGCGCGTCACGTATTCGGTGAGCGTCATGCCGGTCGCGCGCTTGAAGAGCTTGCAGAAATAGAACCGGCTGACCCGCACGTGCTCCACGACCTGCGCGAGCGTGATTGGCTCATCCACGCGCGCGTGGACAAAGCGCTTTGCGTTGGCCACCGCCGGTGGCTCGTTCGATGCGGGCTCCATCGCCTGGCGGTCAATGTGATCGGAGAGATACTGGGCGAACACGCCCAGGAGTTGGATGATTGCCTCGAATCTGTCCGCGGTGACGACCGGCGTGCCGAAATACGCCTTTCGCAGCGTCGCCTCCCATGAGTGGTCCCTACCGGCGGCCAAGACTTTCAGCACGATGTCGAAGTCGCGCTGTGTCGGTTCCCGGCGAAACACCTGCCCGCTCATCAGCGTGGCCACATGGCGGCCTCGCACGACTACAGGCACGGCCACGTCCGTGAGGCCGGCGAAGCAATTGACCTGTTTCGGCCTCCCCTGGTTCGCGACTCCCCTGCGCGCGCGAGCCTGGACCTCAAGGCACGCCTCGCACCCGACCGGTGTTCCGGCGACCAGCGCGCAGAAGCCGTTCTCGCTCTGCCCGAAACTGCAGCGTTTCGCGGATTCGCCTGGCGGAACAACGACGAGCGGCACTCCGGTCGCCTTTCGGAAAGCCTCCTCGTAGTACCTTATGAGCGGTAACCGAACGATCTGTTCAAACGCCGGTTCTTTCACGTGAGTTAGGTAACGGGATGTTGAGGCTATGAACAAGGAAAGACGGCGCCTTTGCCTGGCAACGGCTTGTGAACGCCGAAGACACGCGCCGCGCCAGGCCTTCGTGCTTGGGCCCCCCTCAATGCCACAAGCGCGACACCATTGCGTAAACGATAAGCCCGAGAAGCACGAGACCCAGGCCGAAGAACATGAATCCCATCCCCCGGGCCATCTTCTTCCTGCTCTCCCATTCGTCCTTCACGCGGGTGCCCTCAAGGCGCCCGGTGGCGACCAGGCGGTCGTACCAGGTCTTCCTCTCGTGCAGGAGCTCCGTCTTCGAGATCCGGCCCGAGAAGATAACGGTGTCCATCGGGAACTTCTCAATGCGGAAATGCGTGTTGAAGAAGTGGAAGGTGAAGATGAAGCCGGCGGCGAGCAGGGCCTCGTCGGAATGGATGATCAGGGCGATGTTGACCACCCAGCCCGGCAGGAAGGCGGTGAAGAACTTCGGGAACCACATGACGAGGCCCGAGGCGCCGATGATGGCGACGCCCCAGAATACGGCGAAGTAGTCGAAGCGCTCCCAGTAGGTCCAGCGGCCGAACTGCGGCCTCGGCCCTTTGCCGAAGAACCACTTCTGGTGCGCCACGAAGTCCCTGAGGTCCTGCAGCGACGGGATCATGGAGTCGGGGCTGAAGAGCGCGGACCAGAGCCGCCGGAACTCGGGCCGGCCCGTCTCCGGGTTGCGCAGAAGGCCGCGCTTGGTCCAAAGGCCCTTGACGAGAGCTGCCAGGTGAAGGCCGAAATAGGCGAACGTGATGATCGCTCCGAAATGGTGCAGGGCGCGGGCCACCTCCGCTCCGCCGAGGATGCTGAAGATCACCTTTGCCCAGTTCGTGTAGTAGAACTTCAGCGGCATTCCCGTCAGCACGAGGAGCAGGAAGCTCGTCACGACCATCAGGTGCAGGGCCCGCTCGAACGGGGTGAAGCGCGTGAACTGCTCGTCGTCGGCGATCATCTTGGTCTTCGCCTCCCGGAAGGTCTTGGAGTCGTGGAGGTAGAGGTAGACCGACCGGACGAGCCAGAGGAGCGTGTGGAGCCCGAAGAACGCGAAGACGCCGATGAGGAGCGCCGTCATGAAGACGTACACCTTGTGCAGCAGCGGGTAGTTGACCGAGTCCAGGGGATCGGCGTGCGGGCGGTATTCCGTGAACTTGGCCGTGACGCCCTCGTGGCACTGCTGGCACGTCCCCAGGATCCGCTCCTTCGAGAGGCGCGAGCGCGGGTCGCTCACCGGGAACACGTCGTGGTGCCCGTGGCAGTCGTAGCACGCCGCGACGTCGGACGCCACGTTCGGCCGCCCGAGCGCCATCGCCTTGCCGTGGTAGGTGTCGCGGTAGCGGGCGAGCCGGTCCTGGTGGCAGCTGCCGCAGACGACGTCGCTCTGCGCCTTGAAGCCCATGGTCGCGGGCGCCGCGATCTGGTGCGCGCTGTGGCAGTCCGAGCACACGGGCGCGCGGCGGTCCCCCTTCGCAAGGAGCATGCCGTGGACGCTCTGGCTGTAGGTCGCCTCTATGCCGACGTGGCAGGCGCCGCACGTGTTCGCGACGTTGGCCTTGTTGGTGTGCGAACTCTGGTCAACGCTGCGCTTGATGTCGTGGACGCCGTGGCAGTCGTTGCACGACGGGGCCACGATCAGCCCCATCTTCAGGAGCGCCTGCCCGTGGATGCTGTCGGCGTAGTCGACGGGGGCCTTGGGGCTTCCCATCCGGTATTCATCCGTAAGCTTCTTGTTGCTGTGGCACTTGGCGCAGGTCTGCGGGAGGTTCAGCTTGAACACCGGCGAGTCGATGTGCTTCACCGGCACCATCTCGTGGTCGCCGTGGCAGCTAACGCAGGTGGCGGCACCGGAGGCTCCCATCGCGTGGCTCATCCCGTGGATGCTCGTGGCGTACGCCTTCGCCTCGTTCTGGTGGCAGGAGGCGCACTGCGCCGGCGGCAGCTTGTCGTCGTGCGGGATGTCGGTGATGCCGACGTGGCAGTCGATGCACTTGAGCTTGCCGTGGACGGACTTCGAAAACGCGTCAGCCCGCAGGATCTCGATCGCCGGATTGGACTCCGTGTCCTTGTCCTTCTTCTCCGGGAGGGTCTTTTCGTGGCAGTCGAGGCAAGACTGGTTCGTCAGCGTGTCGGCCTGGGCGACCGGCCCGGCGAGAAGGGCGCACAAGAAAGTGGCGCCGCGGAAGAGGGACCGCGCGCCACCGGACAAGCATGCAGACGTCTGAGTCGGCATCCGAAGACTCTAGAGAATGTGCGTCCCGCTGCCTCGCCGTATCTTGCGAGACACTGCGCAATTCTTGTCCGGATAACACGCGGGCGGCCCGGCGGCCCGCCGCCGGGAAACCGGAGTTGCGCTCCGGCCCCAGAGGGGCCAAAGGGCGCTCCTCCAAGGGTTGCCGCGGTCCGGGGGGCTCCAAATCCCGGTCTTCCGAGCCGTTTTCCCCCGGGGATTCCGACAATATATGCGTGGGGAAAGGCAATAACTGGCGAGCAGCGGAACCCACCTGCACGCATGCTCTGGTCGTCTAGAACGCCACGATCCATGCCCCCGGAAGACCCTCCAGCCTGCAACTCGAAGTACGCCTGGTCCATGATTCGGCGGGCCGGCCCTCCGAAGCGCTCCGCGCCGGACCGGATCCTCGATTTCCAGGAGATCTATTCCGATTTTGACGAGGAGGCGGTCCGCGAGCAGGCCGTGCGCTGCATCCAGTGCCCCGATCCCCTCTGCATGAAGGGATGCCCGCTTTCGAACCGCATTCCCGAATGGCTTGCGCTCGCCGCCGAGGGCCAGTTTCTCGAGGCCGCGGCCCTCTCCCGGTCGACCAGCAACATGCCCGAGATCTGCTCGCGGGTGTGCCCGCAGGAGCGGCTCTGCGAGGGAGCGTGCATCCTCAACGCGAGGGGCGAACCGGTGGCGATCGGCTCGGTCGAGCGGTTCATCAACGACTATGCCTTCAGTCACGGAGCCGTGGACATTGAGAAGCCGGCGCCGAACGGCTTCCGGGTCGCCGTGGTCGGCTCCGGCCCCGGCGGGATATCCTGCGCGGACGAGCTCTCAGCGGCGGGCACCGAGGTCACCCTCTTCGAGTCCCACCTGCTCCCCGGCGGCCTTCTGATGAACGGCATACCGGCCTTCAAGCTCGACAAGCGGATTGTCCAGCGCCGGATCGACCTTCTCTGCAAGCGGGGCGTCGTGCTCAAGCTCGGCGTCCGGGTCGGCTGGGACATGTCCCTCGACGCGCTGCTCTCGGGCTTTGACGCGGTCTTTCTTGGCGTGGGCGCGCAGAAATCGAAGCCCCTGGACATACCCGGCGACAAGGCCGCGGGCATCGCGGACGCCCTCCCCTTCCTCATCCAGAAGAACGTCGATTCTCCCCTTCTGGACATCCCGCCCATCGACGTGAAGGGCCGGCGCGTCGTCGTCCTCGGCGGCGGGGACACGGCGATGGACTGCCTGAGGACGGCGCTTCGCTCGGGCGCGAGCGAGGCCGTGTGCCTTTACCGGCGCGACCTTGCGAACATGCCGGGAAGCCGCAAGGAGTTCCTGAACGCCATCGAGGAGGGCGCCCGCTTTGAGTTCCTCACGAACCCGATTGAGATTGCCGCGGGCGCCGCGGGTGCCGTCGAAAGCGTCCGGTGCGTGCGGATGGAACTCGGGGAGCCCGACGCGTCGGGCCGCAAGAAGCCCCGTCCCGTTCCCGGCTCCGAGTTCAGCGTGCCCGCGGACCTCATCATCGTGGCCTACGGCTTTGAGCCCGTGCCCTTCCCTCCGGGAAGCGACTTTGCCCAGATAAGGACGGACAAGTGGGGCGGGCTCGCGACCGACAAGAACCAGATGACGAGCATTCCCGGGGTCTTCGCGGGCGGCGACTCGGTCCGGGGCCCGAGTCTCGTCGTTCACGCGGTGCGCGACGCGCGGTTTGCCGCTCAGGGGATCCTGCGCTACCTGAAGGAAAAGGCGCCTCCGTCGGACGCCGCGGACCCGGTTCAGACGAAGTCCCTGTAGACCGGGTGGAACATCCGGCCCCGGATGTCCTCGAGCACGTCCCCGGGACGGGGGGCGCGGGCGAGACCCGTGCGGTGTGCAACCTCAGCCACCGCGGCCGCTATGCGCAGAGACACGTCGCGGATCTTGGTCAATGGCGGATAGATTCTCCCCACGGCCAGGTCTTCGGGCTGCACCAGGCCGGCAAGGGTCTGGGCCGCGGCCAGGAACATCTCGTCGGTGACCTCGGACGCCTCGCTTGCGAGGGCTCCGAGACCCACTCCCGGAAAGATGTAGATATTGTTGCCCTGCCCCGGCACGTACCGGCGCCCCTGGTACTCCACGGGGGCAAACGGACTGCCGCATGCGAAGATCACCCGGCCCTTTGACCAGGTGTAGGCCTGCTCGGCCGTGCACTCCGCCTTCGAGGTGGGGTTCGACAATGCGAAGATGATCGGCTTCTCGTTGACCGCCGTCATCGCCTCCACGATCTCGCGCGTGAAACCGGAGGCCATGCCGGAAACGCCGATCAGGGCGGTCGGCCTGAGCACCTTGACGGCCTCCGCGAGGGTCTGGATGAACGGGAAATCATGGGCATAGGGCACCTTGTGCTCGGCAAGGGTGTCGCCCCGGCCCTTGACGACCAAACCCTTCGTATCCACGAACCAGCACCGGTCGCGCGCGGCGGCCTCGCTCAGCCCCTCGGCGCGCGCCGCCGCCGTGTAGAGGTCCGCGATGCCCGTGCCCGCCTCCCCGGCCCCCAGGAAGAGGATCCTCTGGTCCGAAAGCCTTCCCCCCGTGATCTTCAGGGCGCCGAGCATTCCTGCTAGGGCGACGGATGCCGTCCCCTGGATGTCGTCGTTGAAGCATGGCAGCCGCCGGCGGTACTTGTTGAGCAGCCGGAACGCGTTGGCGTTTCCAAAGTCCTCCCACTGGAGGAGCGCCTTCGGGAACACCGTTTTGACCGCCGTTACAAACTCCTCGATGAAGTCGTCGTAGGCCGCGCCCCTTGCGCGGTGCTCGTTGATGCCGATGTAGAACGGGCCCTTCTGCAGGGTCTCGTTGTCCGTTCCCACGTCGAGCGTGATGGGCAAGGTGTAGTACGGGTGGACACCCGCGCAGGCGGTGTAGAGCGAAAGCTTCCCGACCGGAATGCCCATCCCCAGAGCCCCGAGATCGCCGAGGCCGAGGATCCTTTCGCCGTCGGTGACGACAATCAGCCGAACCCCGTCGTGCGGCCAGAGCCGCAGCATCTCCGAGATACGGCCCCGCTCCCTGAGGCTTATGAACAGGCCGCGCGGGCGCCGGTAGATCGAGCCGTATTGCAGGCAGGCCTCGCCGACCGTCGGCGTATAGATCAGCGGGACCATCTCCTCGATGTAATCGATGACGAGGCGATAGAAGAGCACCTCGTTGCGATTCTGGAGATTGGTAAGATAGATGTACTTCTCGATGTTGTCCTGCTTGCGGTGAACGGCTGCCAGCGTGCGTTGGACCTGCTCTTCCATCGTGAACACCCGCGGTGGGAGAAGCGGACGAAGGCCGAGCGCGTCGCGCTCGCGCTCGGTGAATGCCGTGCCCTTGTTCAGGAGGGGATCGGCCAGAACTGCGGCGCCGTGCAGCATCGGAGACTCCCCCCATGCAGACAGGCCGGTGTAGGGTTGGTTAGTCACGCTGCAATTCTAGCCCTGGCGGCCGCGTCCGACTCGGCAGTTCTTGGTATATTCTGCGCCAATTTTGCGCTTCGCACGGCCGTTGACATGGGTTAATGGGGGCTCGGGATTTGTGTGCATTGCTTTCACAACAATCGGTGAGATAACGAGGTGGATATAATATGTCGATGCAATGCCGACCGGATCTCCGGCAACTTGGCTCAACCCGCGGATCCTGTGCACCGGGAAACGCGCCGCACGGCCTCGGAATCCCTTTTCCCGGGCCCGCAACGATGACACATTGACTGGCGCATGCGGTCCAACGATCGGTCCCCTTGGTGAAATTCATCCGACTTCTTCTCACTTTCCTGGGTTTGGTCGCGGCATTCCTTTGCATCCTCTGCGTCGTGGCATTTCTGCCCGCGGTGCAAACATGGGTTGCGCAGTCCGCCCTCTCGAGGCAGCCGGGGTTCAAGGGTACCCTGGCATCGATCTCCGCGGGATTCGGCGAGGCGGACGTGGAGGACCTGCGGCTGGAGTGCGCCGGCGCCGTTCTCACGGTACCCACGCTGAAGGCCAAGCTTCCTATCACGACCGCGCTCTGGCGCCGAAAGCTCCTTGTCCACAGCATCGTGGCGAAGGGTTGGACGCTCGACCTGAGCCACTGGGCCGAACCGGCGGCCGTCCGGCTTGCGGCGGGGTCCGTGCCGGAGTCCGGAGCGCAAACGGGCTCTCCTGCGCGCCCAGGACTGGCGCCTGCGCAGGAGGCGGAACGCGCCTTCCGCGGGATTCTGAGCCGATTGAGGCTGCCTATGGAGGGCACCCTCGACGGAGTCGCCCTGGAGGGGGACGTCCTGGTTCCGACGGCACCGGGAAAGACGCCGGCGACCGTGCATGTGACCGTGACCGGCGGCGGCCTTTCCCCGGGCAGCGACGGCACCTTCGCGCTCGACGCTATCTGCGACATGGCGGACACGGGCTGGACCTGGAGCTCCATCTCCGCCCATGGGACCGTTTCCGTTCGGATGGAGTCGCCGCGAACCGTGGGCAGCATCGGGATCAAGGCGGACGTCTCGGCCAAGAACGGGTCGGTCCTTGAGAATCTCACCCTGGAGGCCGCCGTGGCCGGTGGCGGCGCGGCAGGTGAGACCTACTCCGTCGAAATTGGCCGCGGCGGCCGAAGCCTCGTGGCCATAAAGGCCAGCGTCCCCGGGGAGGCGCGGCACCTCTCAGGGACGTGGAGCATTGATCTCCGGGACTCCGACCTCGGCGCCTTCGCGCCGGACCGCTCGCTTCCGAACTTCTCGGTCAGCGGAACCGGGCAGTTTGATACGGACTCCTCCTTCGCGCGCGTTCATGCGCGTGGAACGTTGGGCGGGATCGCGGCCCACTTGGGCGTGCTTGCGAGGCCCCTGGACGGACTGGGCACGACTTCGGTCGACGCCAGGTTCGATGCGACGCAAAGCGGACACTCGGTCCGGTTCGATTCCCTGAGGGTTTCCCTGGGAAGAGAAAAGCCGGCCGCGGTCGCGCAGTCGCTCCAGCCCTTCGACGTCGATGAACGAACCGGTGAACTGAGCCTCGCCGGCCCCCTCGCCGACTGGATGGAGGTCTCCGTCCCCGGGTTTCCCTTGGCATGGCTCTCCGGCATGGCCGAGGGTTACACCTTCACGGGGGCCGACGCGACGGGCGAGCTGGTCGTCCGGCCGTCAAAGGGCGGGTTCGCGCTGCGGCCTAAGACTCCCATCACCGCGTCCGGCGTCTCCGTGTCGGGACCCGCCGGAGTGCTGGGTCAGGGACTCGACCTTTCGCTTTCGCCGACCGTCGAGCTCACCCGCCGGCATTGGGGAGTGCAGCTGGCGCCCCTCACCATCGATTCCTCGGGCCGGCGGCTGATGACGCTCGAGGCCGACGCGTCGGGAGCGCCTGGAAACTCCCGGCAGGTCGCAATCAAGGGAAAGTGGAGCGCCGACGTGGGGGCCGTCGCCGCGCTCCACGCCGCGCCGGCCCTTGCCTGGATCAGGGGCCGCACGGCCTCGGGCGACTTCTCAGCCAGCTTCGGGAACTCCGCGGAGGTGGAGGCCAAGGTCCTTGTGACGGGACGGGATGCGTCCCGGAAAGCCACGGCGAGCGTGAAGGCCAATTTCGATCCCGACGGCTCGTTTGCATTCCTCGCCCCGGTCAAGATCACGACAGGGACTGAATCGACGGAGGTGTCGGCGGAGGGGACGTGGGACGGCGCGGCGCCCGCGGCTGGCGGCGTCGTCACGTTGACCGGAGGAGTCGTCTCGCTCGAGCAGCTGCGGCTCCTGGGAGGGCCATTGGCCGCATTGGGCGGCGTCCTGGGGCCCTCGGGCGCTCGCGACAGGGCTCCGTTCTGGGGAAGCTGGACCGGGCGCGTTTCGTTTGCGTTCGATGGGTTGAGGACGGGCGACCAGGAGTTCAGCGATGTGGGCGGGACGCTCGACATCGACCACGGTTCGATACACCTCGAGGGCGGCCGGGGCGGTATCGCGCACCACTACCTCACGAAGGTCGAGGGGGCGATCGCCTTCGATGCCGCCGCGGATACCCCCTACCGGATCAAGGCCACCACCGCGTCGGCTGCCGAGGTCGACGCGGCGACGCTCTTCCCGGCGCCGCAGTCGGGCCAGGAGGCGCTCGTCGAGGGGCGCTTCTCCATGGCCGGGGCGATCTCGGGAGCAGGGGTGAACCTCGGGGACCTGGCGGCGCGCACCGAGGCGGAATTCCGCATGACGAGCACCACGGGGATCATCCGGCTCCTCAAGACAAGCGTGGCGGAGTCAATTCCTGAGGCCTCGACCCCCGTGGCCGACACGCTGGACACCGTGGGCTCCGCCGTGGGCGCCTTTTTCGGGCACAGGGGCGAATCGTTGAATTCGGGCAAGAATCCCGTGAGCAAGAACGCCGAGGCGGTCCTCAGCTTCATCAACGAGGTCTCCGAGATCGGCTGCGACCAGGTCACGGTGAATGCGGTGCGCGGGAGCGATGGAACCGTGCGCCTCATCGGGATAGAGGTGACGGCCCGCGACGTGCACATCAAGGGAACCGGCAGTGTCGGCTACGTGAAGGGCGCGCCGCTTTTCAAGGAGCCGCTGAGCGCGGATCTGCAGTTTGGCGCCCGCGGGCGCGCCGCCGACCTCCTCTCCAAGGCGGGGCTTCTCTCCTCCCGCAAGGACGAACTCGGCTACTCGCTGCTGAGCGAGCCGGTCCACCTCGGCGGCACGCTGGACCACATTGACATCGGCCAATGGCACCAGCTGCTCGTTGAAGCGGCGACCAAGAAGCCGGAAGCCGCGAAGTGACGCGGCGGAAAATCATTCCACCGGCCTCATCTGGATCGTGTCGATGGTCTTCTTTCCGGCCAGAACGTTGGTGACCACCACCATCCAGTCGCCCCGCTTGACCCAGTTCCTCCGGAGCAGGTAGGCGAAAGCGCTGCAGATCACCTCCTCCGGGTCCGCGGCGAATCTCATGAGGAACGGCTCGACGCCCCACATGAGAAGCATGTGGCGGAAGACCTGCGGCTCGTCCGTGAACGCGTAGATCGGGCAGCGCTTGGCGCGAAGGGCGGCCAGCGACTGGGGCAGCAGGCCGTTGCGCGTGAAGACAACGATGCCCGAGTCCCCAAGCTCCTGCGCGAGCACGACCGCGGAACGCAGCAGGCGGTCCTTGTTGTTCTTGAGCGGAAGCGCCGCGTTGTAGCCCTTGGCCTCGCTCTCCTCGATCCGCCCGGCGACGCGCTTCATGAACTGGACGCATTCAAGCGGATAGAGGCCCGTGGTGGTCTCGCCCGAAAGCATGATGGCGTCCGCGGTCGACCAGACGGCGCTCGCAATGTCGCTCACCTCCGCCCGCGTGGGCACCGGCGACGTGATCATGGACTCGAGCAGGTGGGTCGCGACGATGACCGGCTTGCGGTGCCGGATGCAGGCCTCGACAGCCTGCTTCTGGAACAGCGGCAGGGTCTCCATGGGCACCTCGATTCCAAGGTCGCCGCGGGCGATCATCACGGCATCGGAGGCCACGATGATCTCGTCGAGGTTGGTGATGCCCGACTGGTCCTCCACCTTCGCGATGATGCGCGCCGCGCTCTTGAGCTCCGAGAGCAGCCGCCGGAGGATGTCGATGTCGTCGGCCTCGCGAACAAACGAAAGCGCGAAGAAGTCGACCTGCTCCTCGACGCCTACGGCGATGTCGGCGCGGTCCTTTGCCGTCAGGGCCGGCAGGCGGACCTTCACGCCGGGAAGGTTTATGTGCCGCCGGCTCTGGAGCTTTGCACCCACGAGGACGCGGCAGCGCACGCGTGACGCCGACGTGCTCAGCACCTCCAGCCTTATCAGGCCGCTGTCGACAAGGACGAGGGTTCCCTGCGAGACATCCCCGCCCATCAGGGGATAATTGACACTGACCGCGAACACCCCGTCCTCGGGCTCTCCCGGCGCGGGCAGCAAGTCGATCAGCTCGCCCGCGACCAAGTCGACCGGCTCGGGCAGGTCGCCTGTCCTTATCTCCGGGCCCTTGACATCCATCAGCAGCGCAATGTGGCGCTGCGTCTTGCGGCAGACCTCGCGGACACGGCGGATCATCGTGCGCGTCCATGCATCGTCGGCATGGGCCATGTTGAGCCGGCAGACGTCGGCCCCCGCCAGAATGAGCTTCTCGAGCATCGCCTCGTCCTCCGTGGCGGGGCCAAGGGTGAAGATGATCTTGGTCAGGCGGAAGGCCGCCTTGGGCGTCGGTGCTCCGGGGGACGGCGGGTTCACGCCTTTACGGGTAGCACGACTGGTGCCGATTTCCAGCAGACTTGGGAATTTTCTCTGAGATGTCACGCGAGGGCCTAGGGCGGAGTTTCTGGTGAGGCCCCCGCGCTCCGATCTCGCGTCGCCCGCCAGAGCGGACCGAGCGGTTTGATCTGGCGCCGGGCTGAGGAAAGCTTAAGTCGGGCCGGTGAATCGATCGCCGTTTAGAAGGTTTCTCGGGCTGTGCAGGCCTCATGCCGCCAAGATCTCGCTCGGCGTTGGCCTCATCCTGGCGGCAACCCTGCTGACGCTTCCGGCGCCGTGGATTCTGAAGCTGATTATCGACAAGGCCTTGCCCCAGAAGGACCTTGGGCTTCTCGGGCGGCTCCTCCTGCTCTTCTCGGCGCTCTTTCTCCTGCGGGCCTGGCTCACCATGATTCGCAACCGAGTCCTGCAGAACGCCGCGATGAGGCTCGTGTGCGACCTGCGGATCCAGCTCTTCGCCCACCTCCAGACGCTGTCGCTGCGCTATTATGACAGGACGCACACCGGCCAGACGGTGTCTCGGATCAGCCAGGACACGGGCGAGGTCTACAACCTCACGAACGGCTTCCTGATCAACCTGATCGCGGACTCGGTCACGGTCGTTGCGGTTGTCGGATTCCTCTTCTACGTCGACTGGCGCCTGGCCGCGGCGACCTGCGCGGTCATGCCCCTCTTCGTCTTCAACTACCTCTACAACCGCAGGCGCATGCGCGAGGAGAGCAGGACCCACCGCCAGAACTGGGACCGCGTGATGGGATTTCTCCACGAGAAGGTCTCGAGCGCGCGAGTCATCAAGTCATTTGTCCGCGAGCAGGGGGAGATCACGACCTTTTCAAGCGGCATCAACGCGGACTTCTTCAACTACTCCCGCATCGTCATGCGCAACACGAAGCTCGCGGTCATCGCCGACCTCCTGGGCTCGGTGGGCGCCCTGATCGTCCTCGGCTACGGGGGATTCCTTGTGGTCAGGGGCGAGATGGGCGTGGGGACGCTCGTGGCGTTCAACGCCTACATCGCCTTCGTCTTTCCGCCGATCGTGCGCTTTGTCGACCTGGCCACGGTGTTTCAGCGGGCGATAACCGGGCTTGAGAACGTGTTTGCGCTCCTTGACACGAAGCCCGAGGTCACGGATCTGCCCGGGGCGGCCCCCCTGCCCCTCCTCAAGGGCGATGTTGAGTTCAGGAGGGTGAGTTTCGACTACGACGTGGAGGCCTCGCGGCCCGGCGGGCCGCGCACGCTCAGGGACGTCTCCTTCAGCGTCCGGGCGGGCCAGGTCGCCGCGATCGTGGGGCCGAGCGGCTCCGGCAAGAGCACGATCATCAACCTGCTGGCCCGCTTCTACGACCCCGCGAGCGGAGAGGTGCTCGTCGACGGTTACGATCTTCGCAAGGCAACGGCCGACTCATTCCGGCGCCAGATAGGAATCGTGCTCCAGGAGAACGTGCTCTTCTCAGGGACGCTCGAGGACAACCTCAAGTACGGGAAGCCGGAGGCGTCGCGCGAGGAGATCATCGCGGCGGCGACGATCGCCAACGCGCACGAGTTCATCGTCAAGCTGCCGGACGGCTACAGCACCGTCGTCGGCGAGCGCGGGGCGCAGATGTCAGGCGGCCAGCGCCAGCGCATCGCTATAGCGCGCGCCATCATCAAGAATCCCCGGATCCTCATCTTTGACGAGGCCACCAGCGCGCTCGACCTCGCCTCCGAGCGCCTGATCCAGCAGGCGATGGAGCGGGTCATGCAGGGGCGCACGACCTTCGTCATAGCCCACAGGCTCTCGACGGTGCAGAAGGCCGACGTGATCCTCGTCATGGACCAGGGCCGGCTTGCCGAGCAGGGCACCCACGTGCAGCTGCTGGCGCTTGGCGGGATCTACGCCCGGCTGCACGCGCTGCAGTTCGTCGAGACGAACTGAGGGCGCGGCGTCTCAGGCGAGCTTCGCGTCGAGCGTGATCGCGGCGTTGAGAACGCGCGAGACCGGGCAGTTTGCCTTCGCGCCGGCCGCGATCTCCGCGAACTTCCCCGCATCGATGCCCGGGACCTTTGCGGTCGTCGCGAGGTGAATGGCGGAAATGGTCCAGCTTGTCTGCGGGTTGTTCTCGAGCGTCAGGGCAGCCGAGGTGCTGAGCGTGTCCGCGACGTGTCCGGCCTTCTCGAGGGCCGCGGCAAGCGCCATCGTGAAGCAGCCCGCGTGCGCGGCGGCGATCAGCTCCTCGGGATTGGTGCCGACTCCCGATTCGAAGCGGGACGTGAAGGAATACTGGGTCTGCTTGAGGACGGTGCTGTCGGTGGAAAGCGTGCCCTTTCCGGTCTTCAGGTTGCCGTGCCAGACGGCGGTTGCGTTTCGTTTCATAGGACCCCCAGCAAACGACGATTCAGCCGATCCGCAAGGGCTGCGCGAGGGATTGTCCCTTCCTGCGCTAGCCGATCAGCCTGATGCACCCCTCCTCGATCGCGATCCGGCGTTCCCGGTAGAGGGCCCCGATCGCCTGCTTGAAGGCCTTCTTGCTGACGCCAAAGGCCCGCCGGATATCCGCCGGCGCGCTCCCGTCCGACAGGGGCAGGATGCCCTTTGCGGTCGCAAGCGCCTCGAGGACCTGCTCCTTGAGCGGGGCGACGCGTCCGTAGCCCGCGGGATTCAGTGTCAGGTCTATCTTCCCGTCGGGTCGCACCGTGCGGACGTACCCGTCCAGCCTTTGGCCGACCTTCAGGGGCTCGGGAAGCTCGTTGTGGTAAAGCAGCCCCAGGTGCGCGCTGCAGACGATGGCATTGTAGCCAAGCGTCGTCCGGCCGGTGACCAGAAGGTCGACCGGCTGCCCCGCCTCGTAGTCGGGAGGGGTGACGTTGAGGTGCCGGCCGAGCCTCGTTGTCGCCACGATGCGGTCGGTCTTCACGTCGACGAAGACGTAGGCGACCACCGTTTCTCCCGGCCTCACGCGGCGGCTCTGCTCCCGGATCGGCAGCAGCAGGTCCTTGCTCAGTCCCCAGTCAAGGAAGGCCCCGATGTGGGGATTCGAGCTGACGACCCTCATCGCGGCAAACTCGCCCACCATCGCGCGCGGCCTCTCGGTCGTGGCGACCAGGCGGTCCTCGGAGTCGCGGTGGACAAACACGTCAAACGACTCCCCCACAAGCGTGCCCTTCGGCACATAGCGGCCCGGCATCAGGATCTCCCCGCGCTCCCCCCCGTCCAAGTACGCTCCCGGCGTCGCCAGCCTAACCACCCAGAGCGTGTTGCGCCTGCCGATCAAGGTCATCGCCGGCAGCTTGGAGCCGCGGCGCGGGCGTGACGAGAGCCATGTGGCCCGCGGTCAAACGCAACCGGCGCCGACCTATGGGCTCGCATGAGCCCCTGATGCGCGCCTAGTCTATCGCGAGTTCGACCCGGGACAGTCCCGCGACACATGAAATACAAAACAATTGAGATGGCGTTGAATAAGAAGATCGCGCTCGTTGCCCACGACAACAAGAAGCGCGACCTCATCGAGTGGGCCAAGTTCAACCGCGACCTGCTGGCGCACCATAAGGTCTATGCGACGGGGACGACGGGCGCCGTCCTTGAGAAGGAGCTCAAGTTCCCCATCAAGCGCCTTGAGAGCGGGCCGCTCGGCGGCGACCAGCAGATCGGCTCAAAGATCGTGGAGGGCGATATCGATTTCCTGATCTTCTTCTGGGACCCGCTCGAGCCCCAGCCCCACGACCCGGACGTGAAAGCGCTTCTGAGAATGGCGGTGGTCTGGAACATACCGATCGCCTGCGACCGCTCCTCGGCCGATTTCATCATCTCGTCGCCGCTCATGGACAAGACCTACCAGCGGATCGTGCCCGACTACTCCGAATACCGAAAGCGCCCGATCCCCGGGGAGCCGATCGCCTCCACAACCGCGGCGAAATGGCCTGCCTGAGAGTTATCGGGTATCTGGATACGCCATAGCCTCCCGGAATTTCGCGCCAAACGGCCAATTGCGGCCGGAAAGTTTTCGAGCAGGATGATACGACAGTTGTTTACAATGCCGCCATCATGGTCGACAATATGTGCAACGGATCCGGAAGAATGAATCTTCCGGAGACGAGACAACCCTAAGCGAAGGAAAATCCACATGGCTAAGAAAAAAGTGAAGAGAGTCGCCTCGAAAAAGAAATCGAAGTCGAAGGCAAAGAAGAAAAAGTAGCTAACGGCATTGCCGTTGAGGCGAGGAGCATCGGATACGCGGCAAGACGGAGAAACAGCCCGACGACGTTGGGCGGCCGATAACGCCGCTAGGTAAGCCCGGGCTCCCTCGCCCAAATTTTTTGTAGGGCATCGAGAATGCCTCGATGCCCAGTGGGTCGCTATCGCAGTGGCGGCGCCCGGCGGTGAAGATTCGAATGGATTGGCGTCGCGCGGTCGTGACCCTACTCGACCTGGAGCGTGGCCTTCAGGAAATCCGAGGAGGATTTTCCGACGAGGATCTCGAAATCCCCGGGCTGGACCGTCCGGTGCATGGCAAGGTCATAGGCCTCCAGCTTGTCGGGGCCGACCGCGAACGTCACCGTGCGCGTTTCGCCGGGATTCAGGGTTATCCGCTGGAAATCCTTCAATTCCTCGACCGGGCGCACCGGAAGGCTGACCACCGCGTGAACGTAGAGCTGGACGATCTCGTCGGCCTTGACGGCGCCGGTGTTCGTGACGTCGACCCTGACCGCGGCGGTGGCCCCGCGCCCGAGCTTTGCCGGCGAGACCTGCAGGTTCCTGTAGTCGAAGCTCGCGTAGCTCAGCCCGAAGCCGAAGGGATAGAGCGGCGCCGAGTCGGCGAGCACGTAGCTGCGCATGCGCGAGGGCTTGTGGTCGTAGTAGTCGGGAAGCTCGCCGACCGAGCGCGGGAAGGTGACCGTGAGTTTTCCGCTTGGGCTCACCTTGCCGAACAGCGCGTCGGCGACGGCCGGGCCCGTCTCCTGCCCAAGGTACCAGCACTCGATGATGGCCGGGGCGTGCCCCTGCAGGTAGTTCACGGTGAGCGGCCCGCCGTTGATCAGGAGCACGGCCACGGGCTTTCCGGTTGCGAGGACGGCCGCGGCAAGCTCGCGCTGGCGGCCCACGAGGTCGAGGGTGTCCCGGTCGCCGAGGTGGGTCTCGCTCCAGGCCTCCCGCCGGAGCAGCTCGTTCTCGCCGAGGACCAGGACGACGGCGTCGCTCTTCAGGGCCGTGTCCACCGCCTCCTCGATGAGCCTGCTGTCATCGGCCTCGTCGTTCAGCACGGGGTTTTCGTTCACGAGCCAGCCGGAGGCGTGGTTGACCGTCAGCTTGCAGCCCTCGGCGTAGAGGACCTTGAACGAGTTGCCGGCAAAGTCCCTCATTCCCTGCAGGACGCTCACGCCCTCCATGGGGACGGCGGAGTAGCCGCCCAGGTGGACGTCGGCCGCGTTGGGCCCGATCACGGCCAGGGTCCTTATCTTGGAGGCGTCGAGCGGAAGGACGTGGTTCTCATTCTTGAGGAGGACCATGGCCTCGTCGGCCGCCTCGCGGGCCAGGGCCTTGTGCTCGGCCGTATTGGTCACCTTTGCAGCCAGGTCGGGATCCGTGTAGGGATGGTCGAAGAGACCGCAGAGGAATTTCACGCGGAGCACGCCCGCCGCCGCGCGGTCGATCGCGGCCATCGACACCTTCCCCGCCCTTTCCTCGGCGGCCAGGGTCGAGAAGCACCGGCCCTTTCCCCCGAGGTCGTAGTCCACGCCGGCATCGATGCTCAGGATGCCGGCCTCCGCGGGACCCGCCGCCGCGTGGTGGTCCTCGTAGACGACGTCGATGCCGCCCCCGTCGCTCATCACGAAGCCGTTGAACCCCCACTCCGTCCGCAGGATGTCGGTCAGGAGCTTGTGGTTGACGTGATTCGGGACGCCGTCCCATTCGTTGTAGGAGGCCATGAGCGAGTGCGCGTGGGCGACCTTCACGGCCATCTCGAAGGGGTAGAGGTGGTTCTCCCTGAACTCCCGGTCCGAGTAGTTGACCGGGGCGATGTTGCGGCCTCCCTCGGGCTGCCCGTGACCGGCGAAGTGCTTGAGCGTCACGGCGACGTGCGAGGAATCGATGAGCGCCTCGCGCCCCTGCAGCCCGAAGATCGCGGCCATCCCCATCCGGGACACCAGGTAGGGATCCTCGCCGTAGCATTCGTCGAAGCGGCCCCAGCGGGGATCGCGGGCGAGGTCAAGGACGGGCGCGAGGACCTGCCTGACGCCGCGCGCGCTCGCCTCCTGGGCGGCGGCCGTGAAGACCCTCTCGAGAAGCGCGGTGTCCCACGTGCTGCCGAGGGCGATGGCGGCCGGAAAGCTGGTCGCGCCCGCGGCCATGTAGCCGTGCACGGCCTCGGAGAACGAGAGGACGGGGATGCCGAGGCGCGTCTTCTCGGCCATGTACTTCTGGATCGAGTTCATGCGCAGCACGCGCTCACGCGCGTTGTGGGCGAAGCGGTCCGGGGCCGCGCCCGTCCAGGCCCAGACGGTGCCGGCGCCGTTCGCGAGCGCCGCGGCGTCGGTTCCCGCCACGAAATTGCCCTGGTCGTCGAACGCATGCGGGTCGGTGGTGCGGAACCCCTGGAGCTGGGCTACCTTCTCCTCGAGGGTCATTCGCCGGAGCAGGTCCGCGAGCCGGGCCTCGATCGGCTGGGTCGGGTCCTTGTAGGGCGGCGTCTGCGCGGCCAGAGGGGCCGCGGCGAGCGCGAGCATGAGGAACGAAAGGCTTGGGCGGGGGTATCGGTTCACGGCAATGGGGTCTTAGGCGGCTGGGTTTCTAGGGCGTCTCATCCTCGCGCATCTTGAAGGTCATCTGGACCATTTCGCTGCGCCCGTCCGGTCGGGGCCCTATCGAGCGCGTGCGCTCGCACGCCTCTATCACCGATCGGTCGAACTCGTGGTTGCCCGAGGGTGAGACGATCCTGAAGTGGGACAGGGATCCGTCCGCAGCTACAAAGAATTCGAGGCGGGCCTCGAGCGTGTCGCTGACACCCTCGGGCGGCGTGTGGTTCTCCTTGATCCGGGACTTAAGCAGCGAGAAATACAGGTCGAGCTCGTTGCCCTCCTCGCGGGTGAGGGCCTTGCCGCCGGCGCCGCCGACCTTGTTTGCCGTCGATCCCCCGATCACGCCTTCCCGGATTCCCTCGGCGTCGATGTGCGCGGCCTTGGCGGCCTGCCTCCGCAGGGCCTCCTCCCTCTTCTCTGCTGCCTCCTCCTGCTTTTTGTACTGATTCTCCAGGCGGATCTTTCGCCTGGTCTCGACGCGGTTGAGGCTCTTGACGAGGTCGACGGGCTTCGAGGGGGCCGTCGCGGCCGGCTTGGGCGGCGCCTCGGGCGGCGCCGCCTGGATCGGCGCGGGCTGGGGCTTCTCGGCCGGAAGGACCGGGGGCGACTGGACCTTGATCCCGCCCGGGCTCCCGAGCGCCGGAGCCTCCGTCGCCATGTAGTTGTCCCCCGCCCCCGCGACCAGCTCGAGGATCTTCGGGGAGTCCTGCACGACGCTGCTCGCCGCGTAGCTGAAGAAGCCAATGAGGACCACGACCGCACCGTGGAGAAGTACGGACAGGCCGTAGGAGCCAGGGGACTGCGCTCTCATTTCGAAAGGCTCTGGGTGTCGAACGTGAACTTGAGAAGGTTTGCCTGCTTCAGCTCGTCCATGAGCGCGACGATCTTCTCGTAGGGGACGTGCGCATCCCCGCGTATGCGCACCACCGGCGGCTTGCCCTCGCTGGCGTAGAGCCTGAGGCGGCTCCTCAGCTCGGCGAGCCCCACAGGCGTCGTCCGCTCGTCCAGGTACGTGTTGCCCTTCGCGTCGATCGAGATCGCCACATAGTGGGTGCTCTTGTCGGGCCTCTGCTGCTGGCTCTTCGACTCCGAGGGCAGCGTCACCGGGATCGTCTGCTCCTGGTTGATCAGCGGCGTGGCGATCATGAAGATGATCAGGAGCGTGAATCCCAGGTCGATCAGATTGGTGACGTTCATCTCCGCGATGGGATGGGACGAACGGGGGCGCCTGAAGGTCCTTGCCATGGTGGTGCGCTGCGGTGGGCCGGTCACGCCGACTCGAGCTCGATGCGGTCGGCGAGCGAGCTCGCGTAGTTTTCCAGCTCCGTGATGAGCCTCTTTGTGTTTGCGAAGAGCATGTTGTAGCCGAACAGCGAGGGGATTGCCACCAGCAGGCCGGAAATCGTCGTCAGGAGCGCGGCCGAGACGCCGGGCGCGAGCGTCTGGATGCTCGCGGTCTGCTGGACGGAGACGGCGCTGAACGCCGTCATCACGCCCCAGACGGTCCCAAGAAGGCCCAGGAATGGGGCCCCGGACACGATCGACGCAAGGAAGACCATGTTCGCCTCGTAGCGAAGCGTCTGGCGCGCGAGGGCCCTCTGGAGGGCGTTCTCCGCGTGCTCAAGGCGGAAGCGCAGGGTGTCCATGCCCTTCTCCTTTCCTATCGAGGCCGCCTTCCAGTAGGCCTCCACGGCGTCGCCGAAGAGATCGGCATACGGTATGTCGCGTCGCTCGCGAAGGGACTCGGGAAGCTCGAGCAAGTGCTTCTGGTCGCGAAGGTGCCGCTCAAACGCGAGGTTGAGGCGCCGCAGCGTGTTCAACTCGTTGCGTTTGCCGAGCATGACGGCCCAGGCGATCACGCTGAAGACGGCGAGGCCGCCGGTGATGACCTGGCCGACCGGATCGCAGTGCTGGAACACCTCGATTATGTTGGCCGACGCGACGAGGGGGGCAAAATGCACGGGCATGGTCCGAGCGTTGGAGGATTTTCGCGATTCGTCCAATGGATTTCAAAGCTTCCTCGCCAAAGGGCTCGATTTTCCCCAACCTCCTTGCCCAATGGTTCTGAAGTCAAAACACACCGGTAAACTCATTTCATTCGAGGGCTCCGAGGGAAGCGGAAAGACCTCGCAGATCGCGCGCCTGGCCTGGCGCCTTCAGAAGATGAAGCGCGACGTGATCACGGTGCGCGAGCCGGGCGGCACCGAGATCGGCGAGCAGATCCGAAATATCATCGTCCATAATTCAAAGGGCGACGAGATGTGCCCCGAAACCGAGCTCCTGCTGTTCGCCGCCTCGCGCGCCCAGCTCGTGCGCGAGATCATCGTCCCGGCGCTCATGCGCGGCGCGATCGTCC
>CAZHPC010000030.1:0-28940 GCA_964534685.1 uncultured Opitutaceae bacterium | reverse complement strand
CGGGCGCCGGATGGGCGTCCATGGACCGGAACAGCGCCTCGCCTATCGAACGGACCGAGGCCTCGATTGCCACATCTGGTTTAAGGAATTGGGGTTCTGTTGGCATTGTGCTCGAAGGGCCGTTGTCGGCCATGAGAATTGTCTGACGTGCGCTATGAGTTTGCAAGGGAACCGCGATTCATGAGACTGATTGAACGAGTGCTAATCCCTCAGGTAAGCGTTCACGAGACGCCGACCCGCCTAGGTTTCAAAACCCAATGACCAACCGTAACCCACGATCAAAATGGCTGCGCGTCACGCTAGCGGCCCTCGCCTTCACCTGCATCGCCGGCGCGCCACGAGTGCTCGGCGCCGATCCCAAGGCGGCTGAACCCACACTGGAGCAGCGGGTAGCGGACCTCGAGGCCTATGTGAACAACGGTTCGCGCACGCCAAACGTCGTTTCAAAGGTTGCGGGCCCGGGCCCGGGCCACAACGCGTGGATGATGACCAGCTCGGCGCTGGTCCTCTTCATGACGCTGCCCGGGCTCGCGCTCTTCTACGGCGGCCTCGTGCGGCGCAAGAACGTGCTTTCGGTCCTGGCGCAGTGCCTTGGGATCGCGGGGCTCGTCTCCATCATCTGGTGGATGGTGGGCTACAGCCTGGTGTTCGCCCCGGGGACGCCCTACATCGGCGGCCTCAAGTACGCCTTCCTGCGGGGCGTCGATTCGGCCCCCAACCTGGACTACGGGGCGTGGGTGTCGCACAACGTCTTCGCGATGTACCAGCTCATGTTCGCGATCATAACCCCGGCGCTGATCGTGGGTGCGATCGCCGAGCGCATCAAGTTCACCTCGGTGCTCCTGTTCGTGACCGCCTGGATGTTCTTGGTCTACTTTCCCCTCGCCCACATGGTCTGG
Source organism: uncultured Opitutaceae bacterium (assembly GCA_964534685.1). Classification (GTDB taxonomy): domain Bacteria; phylum Verrucomicrobiota; class Verrucomicrobiia; order Opitutales; family Opitutaceae; genus Palsa-1447. The sequence goes on along the minus strand of CAZHPC010000030.1, from coordinate 28,041 downwards.
GGCGTCGACGGCTTGATGAACGGGACCGGCAACGCCGCGGCGCGCATCGGTGCGATCGACTTCGCCGGGGGCACCGTGGTCCACATGTCGTCGGGCTGGTCGGCCCTCATCCTGTGCCTCATCCTCGGGCCGCGGATCGGCTTCGGCCGCGAGATGATGCAGCCGCACAGCACGGTCCTCTGCATGGTCGGCACCGGGATGCTCTGGGTGGGATGGTACGGCTTCAACGCGGGCTCGGCCCTCGGCGCCGACTCGATCGCCGCCAACGCCTTCATGACGACGACGCTTGCGACGGCGGTCGGGTCGTTCACGTGGGGCGCCCTGGAATACTTCACGAAGAAGCAGGCCTCGGTCCTCGGCTTCTGCTCGGGCGCCGTGGCCGGGCTTGTCGTCATCACGCCCGCCACGGGCTTCGTGAACGCCACGGGAGCCGTCGTCATCGGGCTCTGCGCGGGATCCATTCCCTTCATCTTCTGCGTCAAGCTGAAGAAGGTCTTCGGCTATGACGACGCGCTCGACACATTCGGCGTCCACGCCGTGGGCGGCACGATCGGGGCGCTCCTGACGGGCATCTTCGCCACGGCCTCAGTGAACCCGAACCTGGCCAGCGGAAACGCGGCTGCCAAGGCGAACGGGCTGGCAGATCTGGTCGCCAAGGGCGGCCAGTGGCGCGAGCAGCTCATGGCCATCGGGGTGACCCTTATCCTCGCCGTTGTGGCCAGCACGGTCATCGGATTTGCGATAAAGGCGACTTTGGGCCTGCGGCCGACCACGGAGGTCGAACGCCAGGGTCTCGACGTAACCGAGCATGGGGAAGAGGGTTATGTGTTATAAGCCTTCCAGGACCTGAAAATAGAGCCCGCGCGTAAGTGCGGGCTTTTTTGTTATCTGGATTTGTGCGACTTTCAGGGTCCCAAGGGTGTTTTGGAAATGAACGATGAACCTCCAGTGCAATCCCAACCCTCGGGGCTAACCACGCCGGAAGACTTCACGACCTTCATGCGCAAATACCAAGACATGGTCTTCTCCACCTCGGCGCGGCTCGTAAGAAACGACGCCCAGGCGGAGGACATTGCGCAGGAGGTCTTCATCAAGGCCTACGAGCATTTCGAGATGCTCTCCACGAGCCCCTCCGCGGGCGGCTGGCTCAAGACCGTGGCCACCAACCTCTCGATCAACCACCTTCAGCGCTACCGCAAGCGCTGGAAGTTCTTCTCGGAGTTCGGGGGCGGGTCCGGCTCGGAGGGCGACGACCAGCCCGCGGTCGATTTTGCGGCACCCGACACCTTTTTCGAGGGCATCGATTCGGACGAGCGGCGCGCCATCGTCGAGGAGGCGCTTTCAAAGCTTCCCGACCACCAGCGCGTCCCGCTCGTCCTTTATCATTTCGAGGACGTCCCCTACGACGAGATCGCCAAGCGCCTCGGCGTATCGCTTGCCAAGGTGAAGACCGACATCCTGCGCGCCCGGGCGGCCCTTGCGAAGATCCTCACCCACGGCGGTTCCCTGGAAGCTCTGGCAGGTTGAATTTCAAAATGAACACCAACGAATCCGATAAGCTCGAGACCGCGATCCACCGAGTCCTTCGCGGGCTTCCCGACCGCAAGGCGCCCGCGAGCCTGGAGGGGCGCGTCCTGGCGGAGCTGAGCCGGCGCGCCGCGCTGCCGTGGTGGAGGAAGTCGTTCGCCCACTGGCCCTCCGCCGTCCGCATCAGCTTCTTCGCGGGGTCGGCCATCGCCGCGGCGGTCGTGGTCACCGGCCTCATCTATGCCGGGCAGAGCCGCGGCGCGCACGAGCTCGCCGGCGGCTTCTCGAACTCGATTGCATGGCTCGTCTTCGCCCGCGACATGGCGGCCAAGCTCAGCGCCAACGTGCGGATGCTGATAGCGGCAATCCCGCCCCTCTGGCTCTACGGCATCATCGCCACGGTCGCCGTCTCCTACGCCGCACTGGCCGCCATCGGCGCCGCCACCTACCGCGCGCTCTCATTTGCGCGCCATACCCCCTGAACCCCAATAATTCCATGAAACTCACGTTCAAGGCGCTCATTGCGGGATGTCTGCTCACTGCGCTCATCCCCCTTGCGCCGGTCGCATTCGCGGCCGACCCCGTCAAGCCCCAGGACAACGCTGCGCCGACCCCCGAGCCCGCGCTCCACGAGATCGGTGCAAGCGCACCCGCCGCCCCCGTCTCTACCGCGGCTCCTGCCGCAACGGTCGCCCCCGCGGCCGCTCCTGCGCCCGCGACGGGCGGAGCAGCCGCCGCGGCGCCGGCGGCGCCTGCCGCGCCCGCAGTCCGCTCGATCATCCGAAATGACTTCGATGACGACCAGAACAACCGGGTGTCCGTGAACGGTTCGACCTATGTCGGGCCGAACGAGACGGTCCCGGGCAACGCGGTCGCCATCATGGGGCCCGTCACCGTAGACGGCACCGTCAATGGCAACTCGGTATCAGTGCTCGGGTCCAACACCGTCAATGGCACCGTGCACGGCAACGCCGTGGTCGTCGCCGGGACACTGAAACTCGGGCCGAACGCGAAGGTCGACGGCAACGCCGTCGCCGTCGCGGGATTGGTCGAAAAGGCTCCCGGCGCCATCATCGGCGGCAACACGGTCCAGCAGGCCACCGGGATCGACATCGGCGCGGACTCGGGAGCGTCGTCGTGGTGGCACCATGGACTGAAGCTGGGGCGGCCCCTCGCGTTCGGCCCGCACCTTCACTTCCTATGGTTCTTCAGCCTCGGCCTGGTCGCGCTCTATGCGCTGCTCGCCCTCCTCTTCCCGGGCGGCATCAAGAAGTGCGGCGACACGCTCGCCCAGCGCCCAGGGATCACGTTCCTCACAGGATTTCTCACCCTTATCGGACTGCCGGTGCTTTTCATCCTCCTCTGCGTCACGATCGTCGGAATCCCCGTCGCACTGGTCGTCCTTCCTCTGGGGATCGTGGCGAGCGTGATCTTCGGCAAGGCTGCGGTCTACGCCTTTGTCGGGCATGCGATCGCAGGCAAGCAGGTGCATCCGTCGCTTGCGGTGCTCCTCGGAGCCGTGTTGGCCTTTGTTCTCTACCTGGTCCCAATCATCGGCCTCGCGCTCTGGATGCTGGTGGCATTCGTGGGCTATTCCTGCGCCCTGACCACGCTTTTCTCGTCGTCCAAGGCCGCGCCGGCAGCGGTTACACCTGCAGCTCCCGCAGCTCCCTTAACGCCGGTGCCGGCTGTCGCGGCAGCCCTGGTGCCCCAGGAGGCGTCAACGGCGTCCCCGCAGCCGCCGGTCGCACCGCCAGTTGTCGAGCCGGTCCCGCCGGTCGTGGCGGCATCGGTCGCCAAGGTGTCGGAGGCGGCGCTTCCGAGGGCGGGATTCTGGGTTCGGATGGTCGCGCTCCTCATCGACGTCATCCTGATCGGGATCTTCACGCGGATGAGCGGGTTCTTCCTTCCGGTCCTTGCGATCTACGGGGCGATCCTGTGGAAGCTCAGGGGCTCCACCATCGGCGGCATCATCTTTGGCCTCAAGGTGGTCCGGCTGGACGGCCAGTCCATGGAATGGGTGACCGTGATCGTCCGGGCCCTTGCCTGCTTCCTGTCGCTGATCTGCATCGGCCTTGGCTTCATCTGGATCGGGTTCGACCTGGAGAAGCAGGGATGGCACGACAAGATCGCCGGGACCGTGGTCGTCCGCCTGCCCAAGGGCGTTTCCCTGGTCTGACAGAAGGCGGTTGAAATCCCCCCGCCAGGCGTTGCAAGGTATGTGCCCTCGCAATGCCTTCCAAACGCAGCACCTCCAAGAAATCCCGTTCCACACGCACCCCGCTCGTCGGGGTGCTCATGGGCAGCACTTCCGACTGGGAGACCATGCGCCATGCCGCCGAGACCCTAGAGACCCTGGGCATCCCCTATGAGAAGCGCGTCATAAGCGCGCACCGCACGCCCAAGCTGATGATCGAGTTCGCCTCCCGCGCCGAGAGGCGCGGATTCAGGGCGCTGATCCTCGGCGCCGGCGGCGCGGCCCACGTGGCGGGCATGACCGCCGCGCTCACGACCGTGCCCGTCCTCGGGGTGCCAATCGAGAGCCAGTCGCTCAAGGGCCTGGATTCGCTGTTCTCGATAGTGCAGATGCCCGGGGGAATCCCTGTCGCTACCTTCGCGATCGGGAAGCCGGGGGCCGTCAACGCGGCCCTGTTCGCCGCGGCGATCATCGCCCACGGCAACGCCGCGGTGTCCCGGGCGCTCAAGGCCTACCGATCGGCACAGACCCGCAAGGTCCTTCGCGCCCGGCTTCCGTGACCGGACGGGCGCTCGGCCCGGCCTACTTCGGAAGCAGCTCCGAAACGAGCGCCTTCTCCTCCTTCAGCTCGTTCTCGGTCGCGGTTATCTTGGACTTTGAGAAGTCGGTCAGCTTCACGCCCTGCACGATCTGCCACTTCGTGCCGTCGCTGCGGATCGGGAAGGAGAACATGAGCCCGCTCTCAACGCCGTACGAGCCGTCCGAGCACACGGCGACGCTGAACCAGTTTCCCTCGCGGGTCGGGCTTGTGAGGTTGCGGACGGTGTCGACGACGGCGTTCGCCGCCGAGGCGGCCGAGCTCAGGCCGCGTGCCTTGATGATGGCCGCGCCGCGCTGCTGCACCGTCGGCAGGAACGTGTCCTTGAACCACCCCTCGTCGCGGATCACGTCGATGGCGGGGCGTCCGCCGATCCTCGCGTTGTAGAAGTCGGGATACATCGTCGAGCTGTGGTTGCCCCAGATCGCAAGGTTCGAGACCTCGGGGGTTTCCTTGCCGGACTTCTGGGCGAGCTGGGCCACCGCCCGGTTCTGGTCGAGCATGGTCATCGCGAACCAGCGGTCCTTGGGGACCGAGGGGGCGTTGTTCATCGCGATCATGCAGTTGGTGTTGCAGGGATTTCCGACGACGAGGATCTTGACGCCGGGCGATGCGTTCTTGGCGATGGCGCGCCCTTGGCCCGTGAAGATCTTCCCGTTGATCCCCAGCAGGTCCTTTCGCTCCATGCCGGCCTTGCGGGGAACCGAGCCCACGAGGAGGGCCCAGTCCACACCCTTGAACCCCTCGTCGAGCGACGCGGTCGGTACCACGCCCTTGAGAAGGGGGAAGGCGCAATCCTGGAGCTCCATGACCACACCGCCGAGGGCTGGCAGCGCCGGCTCTATCTCGATTAGGTGAAGGATGACGGGCTGGTCGGCGCCAAACATCGATCCCGATGCGATCCTGAAAAGGAGGGAGTAGCCGATCTGACCAGCTGCGCCGGTAACGGCCACGCGAATGGGTGATTTCATGGGAAGCTAAAATGTAGTGTTTCTGCGTGGGAGCGCACGAAGTAAATCTTTGAGCAAGGCCGGGTGCCACGCCGGCTTGGTGGCTTATTGCAGTACGATGTCTTTTGTGGTCATTTTGTTGCAAACCCGCAGGTGCGCCAGCACGCGAATCCCGACCCGCTTGACGCGGCGACGGGTTCGCCAAGACCACACATTTATGGGAAAACTTAGAACCGCTCTCGTGGGCGCCGGCAAGGTGGCCCACCTCCACGCCATGGCGCATTGCTCACTTCCGGAATCGGAATTCGTTGGTGTATGCGGAAGGCCGTCCGAAAGCTTGCAGGCCTTCGCCGATAAATACCATGTGCCGTCGTTCCAGGACGTCGGAGAGATGGTTGAGCGGGCGGGCGCGCAGGCGCTCTGTGTGTGCACGCCCCACCCAAACCACGCGGCGCCCGCGATTTCGGCCGCGCGTGCCGGAGTTCATGTGCTCGTGGAGAAGCCGCTGGCGTCCACGCTGGCGGACTGCGACGCGATGATCGCGGCAGCCCAGGATGCAGGGGTGGTCATCGGCGTCGTTTCGCAGCGACGCTTCTATCCCGCCTGCCAGAGGATCCGCCTAGCCTTGGACGCGGGCCGCTTGGGCAGGCCGGTCCTTGGCACGGCTACCATATTCGGGTGGCGCGACGAGGCCTATTACCGCAGCGACCCATGGAGGGGCACCTGGGAGCGCGAGGGCGGCGGCGTCCTCGTCAACCAGTCCCCGCACCAGCTCGATCTCCTGCTCTGGTACATGGGCGAGGTCGAGGAGGTATTCGGTTACTGGGCCAACCTGAACCATCCGTATATCGAGGTGGACGACACGGCTGTCGCCGTGGTTCGGTTCAAGGGCGGAGCGCTCGGCAGCATCGTGGTCAGCAACAGCCAGAACCAGGGCCTCAACGCCCGAGTGTCAGTCCACGGCTCCAACGGGGCATCGGTCGGGGTGCAGACGGACGGGGGAGCCATGTTCACCGCAGGCAGCACCAGAATCGCCGGTTCCGCCTACAACGACATCTGGACCATACCGGACGAGGAGACGATGCTCGAGGGGTGGAGGAGGCAGGACGCCGGGGTGCCGGGCGACGTTGATCCCATGGAGTACTACCACCGCGCCCAGGTTGGGGATTTTCTGAGGGCCGTGCTCTCCGGACGCCCACCGGCGGTGACCGCGGCGGACGGACGGCGCACGGTGGAACTTTTCACCGCAATCTACCGTGCGACCCGCGACGGCGTGCCCGTCCGCTTCCCGCTTTCAGCCTGACCACCTACCGCGAAAAGCGGTCGGACAGGGCGGTATGGACCTCCCGGACGAGGGACTCGGTCGTGGGCCAGTCGATGCACCCGTCCGTGATCGAGACGCCTCTCTTCAGTTTTTCGACGGGCTGGGGGAACGGCTGGCTGCCGGACATGAGGTTGCTCTCGATCATCGCGCCCATGATCGAGGTGTTGCCGGCCCTTATCTGGGAGAGGAGCGCGCGCATAACCTCCGGCTGCCGTTCAGGCTTCTTCGCCGAGTTGTCGTGGGAGCAGTCGACCAGGATCGACTTGATCAGTCCCGCTTTCTCGAGCTGCCGCTCGGTCTTCGCTATGTGCTCGGACGAGTAGTTCGGGCCGGCGGACCCGCCCCTGAGAACGATGTGGCAGTTGGGGTTGCCCGCGGTCACCACGGCCGACGCGGCCCCGTCGAGATTGATCCCGAGGAATGTCTGGGGCTGGGATGCGGCGCGAATGGCGTTGATCGCGGTCTGCACCGACCCGTCCGTCCCGTTCTTGATACCCATGGGCATGGACAGACCCGAAGCCATCTGGCGGTGCGTCTGGGACTCGGCGGTCCGCGCTCCTATGGCCGACCAGCACACCAGGTCTGCTATGTACTGCGGCGTGATCGGATCCAGAAGCTCAGTCGCGGTGGGAAGCCCAAGGTCGAGGACGTCGCGCAGGAATCCGCGCGCGATCCGCAGCCCGGCGGCGATGTCGTTGGTCCCGTCCAGCCTCGGGTCCATGATGAGCCCCTTCCAGCCCACGGTCGTCCTCGGCTTCTCGAAATACACCCGCATGACGATCATGACGCGGTCGGCAACCTCGCGCGCGAGCGCTGAAAGCCGCCCGGCGTATTCACGGCCCGAGCCCACGTCGTGAATGGAACAGGGGCCCACGATCATGAGCAGGCGGCGGTCGTCCGTGAAAATGAGCCTGTGGATGTCCTGGCGCGACCGTGTCACGAATTCCGCCTGCGCCTCGCTTTTGGGCGTCGCGGCCAGGAGCTCCGACGGCGAGGGGAGCCTACGTGTCTCGACGACGTTGATGTCCGAGGTTCTTTGCATGGGGTCCCGTGAAGAAGCGCTCATCGGGGCGGGCCGCAAGGGATTTTGATGCCGATAACCGGCCGTCCCATGAATTTGGGCAAAAAAAGTGGCGGGCCGCCTACCCCTAGACGGCCCGCCTTTGCTTTCTTGTTTACCCCAAAACTCCCGCTAGGCGGGAGAAGTGGAAAAGTTACTGTGCCAATACGTAACCGCATTGCGGAAATCGTCAAGAAGCGGCATGAAAAAATACTGCGATTGATTCCTAAGAGATTTATGGTTAATCTGTTATATTTAATGATTATTTCCGATTCCACGGCCATTTTTCACTACCGCCCGGCTTGCCTCCTCCGTGCGACAGGAAGCGATGCCGCCACTTTCCTTCAGGGCCAGTTCACCAACGACTTAAGCAATGTCGAGCCATGCCGTGCCGCATACGGGTTATGGCTGGACCGTAAAGGCCGCGTCATCGCCGACAGCCACGTCATCCGGGGGCAGAACGCCAACGAGTTCTGGATCGCGAGCCTGTCGTCCCCGGCGGCCGTCGTCGCCCGTCATCTCGGGGACCACATCATCGCCGACGAGGTCGAGCTGGCGGACGAGACCGACGGATGGAACGGCGTCTCACTGATCGGCGCCGGAACGGGGGACTGGCTGGCCGGGGAACCCCGGCCCGGAATGTCCTTTCCCGGGCGGAGGGCCCCGGGCGAATGTTGGGAATGGCTCTTTCGCCAAGCCGACGCTTCGACTTCGGCTGCGGCGCTTTCGGGGGCGCGTGTCCTGGGAGCCTTCGACATCGAGCGGCTGCGGATCGAGTCCGGAATCCCGTCCGTGCCCGTCGACATCGGACCCGCCGACCTTCCAAACGAGGGCGGCCTGGATGCGCAGGCGATATCGTATTCAAAAGGATGCTACCTTGGGCAGGAGGTGGTGGCCCGGATAAGGTCCAGGGGGCGGGCGAGGAGGACGCTGGTCCGCGTGAGGGGAAGCGGCGCCCCGCCTTCGCTCCCCGCAGGCCTCTGGCGCGGCGACAAGAAGGAGGGCGAACTGCGGTCCGCCGTGGCCGACGCCGACGGCTACGTGGGGCTGGCCCTGCTCACCGTGGAGGCTGCGTCCGCCGAGGGCTCGCTGGCCGCCGCGCAGGGCGCCGTTCCGTCGGTGGAGGTCGTCCGCCACCGGTGACGGCGGACGGGCCACGCATGATTGCATTTGACCGCCGCGATTCGAAGGCGTTGCCTCGCAAGGCCACGAACCCATGAACAAGGCCGAATTGGTTAATGAGGTGCACAAACTGCTTGGTGACGGCACCTCGAGGGCCGCGGCCGAGCGCGCCGCCGACACGGTGCTCCAGGCGATCAGGAGGGGGCTACGGCGCGACGCAGAGGTTCACCTCGTCGGATTTGGCACGTTCTCGATCGCGCAGCGGACCGCCAGGAAGGGGTTCAACCCGCACACGCGCCAGCCAATGAAGATTCCGGCAATGAAGCTCGTGCGCTTCAAAGCGGGCTCAAGTCTTCGGGGGCTGCGCTGAGCGATGACTGAGAAGCTGATCAACACGTTCAGGGCCGTCTTTTCGCGCGAGCCCGAAATCATCGCCCGCGCACCTGGCCGGATTGAATTCATCGGCAACCACACCGACTACAACGGGGGATCCGTGCTTGGGGCGGCGATCGACCGGAGCGTGTGGATTGCTCTCGCCCGCCGGACGGACGGGATCCGCAGGTTCGCGAGCGACACGCACCCCGGGCTCGTGGAGCTGCCGGCAACGGCGATGGACCGGATCGTCGGCGCGCAGGCGTGGGTCAACTACCCGCTCGGCGTCCTGGTGTCTATGCGCGCCTCGGGAATCGCGGTTCCGGCAGGCTTCGACTACCTGGCGGTCTCAAATGTGCCGCCGGGCGCCGGGCTGAGCAGCAGCGCGGCGATCGAGCTGTCATCGTGCCTCGCGTTCCTGGAGGCCGCCGGCACCAGCGTCCCGCTTGCAACCCTCGTCGCCCTCGGGCGCCGCGCGGAGAACGAGTTCGTGGGGGTCCCCTGCGGGGTCCTGGACCAGGGGGTATCGGGCTACGGCCGCGCCGACAGCCTCGTCTACATAGACTGCCGGGGGCCGCGCTTTGAGACGGTGCCCCTTCCCGCCGGTTGCAACTTCTGGATCTTCAACACCCACTCGAAGCACGCGCTCATCGACGGCCTTTACGCCGCCCGGCACCAGGAATGCATGGAGGCGGCGCGCGTCATCGGTGTGGCGAGCTTGGTCGACGCGACGCCCGCCATGCTCGAGGCGGCGGAGACCAAGCTGTCCCGCACCGCATTCAAGAGGGCGCGGCACGTGATCGACGAGATCGCGCGCGTGGAGCAGGCGGTAACGGCGCTTCGGGCGGGGGATCTCGCCACGGTCGGCAAGCTTCTCGTTGCGTCGCACCGCAGCTCGCGCACGTGGTTCGAGAACAGCACGCCCGAGCTGGATTTTCTGGTCGACGGCCTCGAGGCGGAGAAGGGCGTGTACGGCGCGCGCCTCACCGGCGGCGGCTTCGGCGGCGCCGTGATGGCGCTCACGACCGACGCGTTCGGGGAAGCGGGCGTCAAGCGGATCTCGGATTCCTACCTCGCCAAGTTCGGCTCGAGGCTTGAGGTCATCCACGCGCGCACGGGCGACGGGGCGACCCTCATCACAAAAGGCCGGTAAGCTGGTCGAACCAGGCGTCGACCCGGCCCCGCAGGAAGAGGAAATAGAGGGCCCCCGCGATCGCGAGCATCGGGCCGAAGGGGACATGAACCCCGAGGCCTATGTCCGCAGGCTGCCCGTCGGGGGACTCCGCGCGCGGCGCACCCGCGCCCGGCTTGCCGCCGATTTTCTGCCAGAGGAGCGCAGTCCCTATCCAAAGCGTTCCCACGGCCGCGCCCCCGAAGATCGAGAAGATGGCGCCGTGCCAGCCGCAGAACGCCCCGATTGCGCCGACGAATTTCACATCGCCAAAGCCCATGGCCTCCTTCTTGAGCAGGGCCTCCGCGACGAGGGCGATCCAAAGCACGACGCCCGAACCCGCCACCAGGCCCACCAGCGCGATGGAACCCGACCGCAGCCCGTCGATGATGTAGAAGTCGCCGTGCTGGCCATGCAGCGAGGGAACGAGCACCGACAGGATCAGTCCCTCGACGGCGAGGCCGATCGAGAAGGCGTCCGGTATGATCATGTGGTCGAGGTCGATGAACGTCCCGCAGATGAGGGAGCCGAGAAACACGCAGCCGCAAACCGCGGCGGCAGGCGGCAGGCGCATCCAGCAGGCGAGGAACATCGCCCCGGTGAGGAGCTCCACGAACGGATACCGGGCGGAGAACGGCCGGCCGCAGCAGCGCGCGCGGCCCCGCAGGATCAGCCATGAGAAGATGGGGATGTTGTCATACCACGCGATCGGTGCCCCGCACGCGCAGGCCGAGCCCGGCCGCACGATCGATCGTCCCGCCGGCACCCGGTAGATCACGACGTTCAGGAAGCTCCCGATGCACGCCCCAAAGACGAACACCACGGCCGGGAAGAACCAGGGGTGCATGGCTGCCACATCGGCAAGGGGGCGGATCATGGGGGACCAGTCTGTATCGGAATCGTCAGTAGCCAAGAGCCTTCGCCGCTGCCGCCCTCATGACCGGGGCGGTCCGCGAGGAGGGGACTCCGGTCCAGATCTCGAGCGCCATGGCGCCCTGGTGCACCAGCATGCCGAGCCCGTTGGCGCACGGAATGCCAAGCCCGCGCGCCTGCGCGAGAAGGCGGGTAAGCGGCGGGTTGTAGATCATGTCATAGACCGCCCCCACGCCGCGGAACGCGGCGAGGTCTGCCGGCGCGGGATCGGCAGGCCGGAGCCCCGCGCTCGTCGCGTTGATGATGAGCGCGCCCGCCGGTATGCCCTCGGGGCGGCCCGCGTCGATGCCCTGAACCGCGATCCCGCGCGCAAGCGGCGCAAGGTGCGCAATCAGGGAGTCAAGGTTCGGGCGCGTGCGGTTTGCAATCCAAAGGCCCGCGCATCCCGCCCGGAGGCACTCGACGGCGACGCCGCGCGCCGCACCGCCCGCGCCGAGGAGCACGACGGAGGTGCCGTGCAGGTCGATCCCGAGTTCCTCGCGGACGCCGGTGGCGATGCCGTAGCCGTCCGTGTTGTACCCGCGCCAGCCCTGGCCGTCGCTCAGGAGCGTGTTCACCGCGCCCGCCTCCAGGGCGCCCGGATCGAGGCTGGCGACCATGCCGACCGCCAGGACCTTGTGCGGGACCGTCAGGTTGACGCCGCGGAACTTGCGCTCCCGCATGAGGTCGAGCGCAGTCCGAAGTCGGTCCGGCTCCACGTCGAACGCGTCGTAACGCCAGGCGGCGAAGCGCGAGTCCTCACGCGCGAGTCCGGCCAGGGCCGCGTTGTGCATCTGGGGGCTGAGCGAATGGCCGATCGGATGACCGATCACGGCAAGGCCGGTGCCGGTTTGCGGCCAGCTTTCCAAGTCTGACAGAGTGAAGGCGGGATTCAGGACTGCAGGTACCGCTCGTGCGTCGCCTCGAACTCGTCGGCGAATTCCGAGAAGATCTGCGCGCGGGCAAGGTCGCTTGCCGCGGAGTAGTGGTTTGCCAGGGCGCGGCAGCTGCGGCAGAGCACTTCCCGAACCGTTGTGGGCGCCAGGTCCGAGGGCTTCGGGGCGATGTGGTTGGAGCGAAGCAAAGCAAACACCTCGTCCGCGTCCCTGAACAGGCCCTGGTCAAAGGGATCGATGAAGAAGGGAGCCTCGTCGGCGTAGCACCCCACGACGAAATGACCGGGCAGGCCGACCGGCTCCAGCGGCAGGCCCAGGCGCTCACCCACGAGCAGGTAAAGGACGCTGAGCGAGAGGGGGATGCCCTTCCTGCGCATGAGCACCTTGTCGATGAAGCTGTTCAGGGGATCGGTGTACTGCTCGACGTTGCCCCGGAACCCCCATTCATGGAAGAGCACGCGGTTGATCACGCGGCACTTCTCGCGGTTCGTGGAGGGCTCCGAGATCAGCTCGCGGCATCGGGCCGCCATCTCGTCGATCTCGGCGCGGCACTCGGCGACGTCGAGGTGCGGCGTCACGGTGCGCGCCAGCAGGAGCGTGCCCGTCTCGAGCTCGTAGTTCAGGGAGCGGATGAAGGTGCGGAACTCGCTCACGGGATCCGTGAGCTTCAGCTCGTCTATGAACCACGCGGCGTGGCGCGCGAGCACGCGGTTCGAGCTGTGCGCGACATCCTGCAGGAGGCTCGCCGCCGCGGCGCCGCGTGCGGCGAATTTGACGAGCAGCGCTCTGCGGACGGTGGGACTCGGATCGTCAAGGAGGCTCAACAGAGCCTCTCTTTCAGCATCAGGCAGTGCGTCCGTTTCCACGCCCGAAATAGGAATCCGTTTTGGAAGCGCGTGGCAACACCTGAAGAAAAGAATTGATGCAATTTCCGCTCGACAAGTCACTCGCGCGCGCCAAAAAGCGCGGTCCCGACGCGCACGATCGTGCTTCCCTCGGCAACGGCGGCCTCAAGATCGCCGCTCATTCCCATCGAGAGCTCGGCGAGGCGGGCGCCCGTCGCGGCAGCGAGGCGGTCGCGGATCGCCCGCAGGTTCGCGAAGGTTCGCCGCGCGACATCGGGATCTTCGGAAAGCGGCGCGATGGTCATCAGGCCGTCGACGCGGATGTGCGCGTGCGCAAGCGCCGCGTCGAGAAGCCGCGGCGCCTCGTCCGGCTCGACGCCTGACTTCGCCGGATCAAGTCCGGCGTTGACCTGAAGCAGAACGGCCTGGGTCTTGCCCGTCTCGGCGGCGATCCGGTCCAGAACATCGAGAAGCTTCGCGCTGTCCACGCTCTGGATCCTGTCGAAATGCCGGACCGCCAGACGCGCCTTGTTGGACTGAAGGTGCCCGATCAGCTCCCAGGCGATGGCGGCCGATGTCTGCGCCCGCTTGTCGACTCCCTCCTGGACGCGGTTCTCGCCCACGGCCCGCAGTCCGTAGCGAGCCGCAAGCTCCACCGCTCCCGCTGGATGCGATTTTGTGACCGCGAGAAGTTCAACTTCACCGGCGTCCCGGTGCGCCATCGCGCACGCCCGAGCTATCCTTGACCGGACGGCATCCGCTCGCTGTTTGAATTCCTCGAAGTGTGGCAACATTCCTTTAGTTTAGAGAAACTTATGCTTGGCCTGCCCGAGGGTACCACCTTATACTCTCAAATCAACAACCTGGGCTAATCATGCAAATCGAGAATTTTAAGATCTTCGCTGACCTGGTCGAGACAAAGAGTTTCTCCAAATCGGCGAAATTGAACAGCATCACCCAATCGGCGGTGAGTCAGCAGGCCCGGGCGATGGAGAGGCATTTCAAGGCGCTACTCGTGGACCGCAGCCAGAAACAATTTCATTTAACCCGCGAGGGCCAGAGGGTCTATGAGTCGGCGAAGGACGTGCTCCACGCCTACGAGACCCTTCTCTCTGAGCTCCAGGAGATGAAGAAGGTCGTCAGCGGAACGATCCGCATTTCAACCATCTATTCCATCGGCCTCCACGAGCTCCCGCCCTACATCAAGAAGTTCCTCCATGATTTCCCCTCGGTCAACGTGCGCGTCGAGTACCGCCGCTCGAACCTGGTCTACGAGGACATCCTGCACAATTGCGTGGACTTCGGGCTCGTGGCCTTTCCCGCGAAGGTCCGCCAGATCGAGAATATCCCATTCAGGAACGACTACCTCATCGTCATCTGCCATCCCCAGCACCCGCTGGCAAAGCGCGGCGAGGTGACGGTGCCCGAGTTGGCCGGCCAGAAGTTCATCGGGTTCGACCCGGACATCCCGACCCGCAAGGCCGTCGACCAGATCTTCCGCGACAACAAACTCGAAATCGAGACGGTCATGGAGTTCGACAACATCGAGACCGTGAAACGCGCGGTCGAGATCGACCACGGGATCGCTATCGTCCCGCAGGCGACGGTGCTGCAGGAGGCAAAGCAGGGGACACTTGCCGTGCTCAAGCTGAAGGGCGGGGAATTCACGAGGCCGCTCGCGATACTCCACCGCAAGGGCCGCGTCCTCACGCCGGCCATGAAAAAGTTCATCGACACGCTCGAGCTCGACCTTCCCGACGTCCATCCCTGATTTGCGAAGGGCCGCGCCCTGTGCCACGGTTTCGGCGGCCTTCATGGCCGCATTCTAACCGATGAAATCCGGTCTTTTTCGCGTTGCCGCGGCGGTCGTGCTGTCGTTTTCGCCGTTTGGGCTCGCAGTGGCCGGGCCGGGCCTTCCCACGCCCGCTCCCGCGTGGAAACTGAAGGACGTGGAGGGGAAGACGGTGACGTCGGACCAGTTCAAGGGGAAGGTCGTGGTCCTCGATTTCTGGGCGACCTGGTGTCCGCCCTGCCGGACCGAGATCCCGGGATACATAACGCTCCAGAAGAAGTACGCCGCCGACGGGCTCGTCGTCGTGGGGATCTCGATGGACACGGACGGAACGGAACCCGTGAAGAAGTTCATCAAGGAATTTGGAATCAACTACACGGTCGTGATGGGCAATGACGACATCGTGTCCGCGTTTTCCCCGATAGACGGATATCCGACCACGTTCATCATCGACCGCGACGGGCTCATCAGGAGCAAGAAGCTCGGTAGGAAGCCCCTGGCGGATTTCGAAAGGGATGTGTTGGAGGTCCTTAGGCCCCCCGCGGCCCGATAAGGGCGCGGGGCTGGCGATAACCCCTTAACGCCAGCCCCGCTATTAGTCTGGCCGGCCTGTGGGCCGGTTCGATACTACCCAAAACCCCGCGTTCAGCAGGTGCTATGACCAAAGCATCCCGCGTGCCATTTGGTCAGTCTTTTGCGAATTGCAGGGCCTGGCCCAGCTCGTCGGCGATGATCCGGTCGCTGCGGCAGCGCGGCACTTTGTTTTGGCCGCCCCATTTGCCGTGGTGGCGCATCCACTGCTCGAAGACCCCCGGCATCACGAGCCGCACAAACGGGGCATCGAGCGCCCCCCCGTTGCGCTTCGCATCATAGTCCTCGTTGAGCCGCTTCAGCTCCGCGTCCAGCTCCACCGCCATGATGGGCCCGGTGGGGGTCGTGATGGTGCCGGGTTTCAACTCGACCCACCATTCATGGCGCCCGCGGATCTTGTTCGTGGTCGAAGCCAGGAAGATCGGGGCCACGTGGAAATTAACTATGGTCCAGCCGTTGCGCCGGCAGACGGCGAAGAGCGCGTCGGTGATCTCCTTCTCGATCACGTGCTCGCCGAAGGCGCTCAGCTGCAGCTTCGTCCTGCCCACATAGTTCAGCCTGGCGGGCTTCGTCGACACAAACCGGACGACGTCGCCGATGAGGTAGCGCGCAAATCCTCCGGGGGTTGTCATCACGAGCGCGTAGTCCACGCCCGCCTTGACCCCCTCGATCGGCACGACCTTCTCGCCGAGCGTCGGGATGCGCGACTCGTCGAATTCCCACATCGGGAGGAATTCGTAGAAGATACCGGCGTCCGCCATCAGCCGCAGGCCCGCGGTGGAGTCGGCATCCTGGGCCGCGATGAAACCCTCGGAGGCGGGATAAACCTCGTGGAAGTTCACGGCCGGGCCGAGGATCGAGCGCAGCTCGTCGTGGAACGGGGTTATCGGAACGCCGCCGTGGACGAAGCACTCGAAGTTCGGCCAAATGGCTTGGAGGTGCTCCACCCGGGCCTTGCCACGGGTCATACTCGAGCGCAGCGAGTCGGCGAGGATCAGGATCCAGCTGGGGATTCCCGCAAGGAGCGAGATGTCGAGATTCGCCGTCCGCTCGGTGATGGCCTCGATCTTCGCGGGCCAGTCGGCCATCTGCGCGATCTCCGCCCCAGGCTCGTAGTAGTGGCTCTCCACCCAGCGGGGGAGGTTCAGCGCCGCGATCCCGCTCAGGTCCCCCGCGTAGGCCTCGAACGGCTCGGATTCGGCGATCGGGGCGAGCGTGGTGGATCCGCCGAGGAAGAGGTGGCGGCCCCGGAAAACTCCCGGGTGCCCGACCCGCGTGGTGTACCACAGCAGCGAGTCGAGGCCGCACTGCCTGAAGTGGTCGAGCATCGCCTCGGTCACGGGTATGTACTTCGTGCGTCCGGCGGTCGTTCCCGACGAGACGGAATAGAGCTGGCACCGGCCCGGCCAGAGCACGTCGGCCTCCCCCTTCTTCATGAGCTCAATGTGCGGGGCGAGGTCCTCATAGGTGCTGAGCGGTACCTTTCGACGGAACTCGTCGTAGGGCATACCCGGCTCGACGCCCGCGCCCTTCCAGAGCGATCCGCACGCGAGCTTTGGCGTCAAATGATTGAATACGGCGTGCTGCCGCGGCACCGGGTCGCGGCGCCTTTTCAATCGAATCCCTGCACGGGTCGAAAGGAGGCCTGCGCAGAACGAGAGTAGACTTCTAGGGACAACGGGCATTCCAGCACACTACCAGCACCAAAGCAGCGAGCGGCGGCCTCCTGCGGCAAGCGAATTCAGGCGGCGAGCACTAACTTACCGGGTTTTGACTGCCGATAGAAGGCGGCGATATGGGGCAGAAACTGGTAGTGGTGGAAGATGAGCGAGGCGTGCTGGACCGGCGTCTGGCCTCCGCGGACCACGCGGCATTCCGAGGTGGGGAATAGGGACGCGCGGTCCGACTCGAGCTGCCTGCGGGTGGGGGAGGTCGCCGCTATGACGGAGCCCTCCTTCTCCGCGTACAGGATGAGCGTCGGGGCGACGCAAAGCGGAAGGCCGGTGGCGGCCCAGCACGCCGGATGCCCGAGCCCGCCCAGGGCCGCGACGCGCTCGCGCGCCCCCGTCGCGTCGATCCCGTGGATCGCCGAGATGACCGCCGCGCGCAGATGCCGCAGCTCCGAGGGGCTCAGGAGGCCGGCAAGCGCAGCCCTGTTGTTCGCTCCCGCCTCGAACATCTTTATGAAAATCGACCGGGCCCTCTCGGTGATGGATGAATCGGCGTCGGGGTCGGCGAACGGCTTGAGCGCCCTTCCGAGGAGCGTCGTTGGCCTTGGGGAGGAGGGATCGACCACGTCCTCGTAGCAGGCGACCGGGCTGATGATGACGGCGCCGGAGATCGGCGGCGCGCAACGCGCAGCCCTGCGGCGGCGAAGCCACTCTATCAGGACGGCGCCGCCGAAGCTGACGGAAAGGATCACCGGCGGCTGCCCGCTGAGGCTGAGTTCGTCGACCAGGTCGTCAATCTGCGCGCAGAGCATCGCGATCGAAAATCCGCGGCGCGGGTAGTTGAGGTAGTAGACGCTGCCGTACCGAAGCAGCATGCCCCGGAGCAGGAACACCTGCTCGGTGGAGTCCGGGACGAAACCGCCGAGCACGATCGTCGGGCGGTCCCCGGCCCGCCGCTCGCAGAGCACGGCGGCGGCCTGCCTCGGGTCGGCCTCCCGCCGGGCGAGGACCGCGTCCGCCGCGCGGGTGACCGCCGGCGCGTGGGGCACCGGCTGCGGCGGCCTGAGGCGGTAACCCGTCATCCTAAGAAACGCGCGCAGCGGGTTCGTCGGCGCGATGAGGGAGAGAACACCGGGCGCCGGGGGCGCGATCGGGAACCTGGATGCGGGCATTTCCCGAATGTGTGCCGCGCCGCAGGCCGGCGGGAACGCGAAACTGGACCCGTAACACGATCTTTTCCCTTCCGAAACGCTGGCGTTGCCGCGGGGATTCGATTGGCTCTCGCCTGTGCAGGCGCCGCGAATCCCCGTGACCCTTCCAGAGGTTCTTTTTGAGGACGATCTTCTGGTGGCCTTCGACAAGCCGAGCGGGCTGCCCGTGGCCCCCGGTCGGTCGGAAAGGTCCCGCGCGACCCTCATGGGCCTCGCCCGCGCGAGCCGCGGGCAGTCGCTGGCGTGCGTTCACCGCCTGGACAGGGAGGCGAGCGGGGTGGTCCTGTGCGCGAAGACGAAGCCCGCCCTCGACATCCTTAGCGGGCAGTTCCAGTCGAAGTCCGCGCGAAGGATCTACCTGGCGCTGGTGGCGCTCCCTCCGCTCGAGCGCGTGGCCGGCGCCTGCGCGCCTGTACGCGGCGCGGATGGGGCGCTTCCGTCCGAATTCTCTGTCGACCTCGCCCTGGGGGAGGACGAGCGCGACCCGGGCCGCGTCCGCGTCTTCCGAAAGGGCGGGGGGAGGCCGAGTGTCACGGAATTCAGGATACTCGAGTCGTTCGGGATGTTCGCCTGCCTCGAATGCAGGCCCCTCACCGGGCGCTTGCACCAGATCCGGGTGCATCTCGCGTCCGCGGGGGCCCCCATCCTGAACGACGGGCTCTACGGCGACCCCGGGTCGGTGCTCCTGCTCTCTGACCTGAAGCGCATGTACAAGGGGCGCGATGAGGAGAGGCCGCTCATCTCGCGGCTGGCCCTGCACTCGAGCGCGGTCGCCTTTGTCCACCCTGGAAGCAGGGAACCCCTCGAAATCACGGCCCCGGTCCCGAGGGACCTCGGGGTGGCGCTCAAGTACCTGAGGAAGTTCGCAGGGGTCCGCCGAGGCGCGCGCGCGGGCTCAGGGGACGGGATGCACCGGGGGAGGGGACCCGTTGGCCGGCGGCACGATGACCACGCGGCGTCGGAGAACCTCGCGGAGCACCGGCAGCGCGAGTAGGTAGGTGACCGCGACCCAGAAGGGGAAAATGACGGCCCAGGCCACGATGGCGTGGATCGCCGTCATCCCGAACTTTTCGAGAAAGTCCCTCGGGTCCTCCCAGAGCATGTGGTTCATCATCCGGAGGCCCATGTGCGTCGAAGGCACTGAGAACATCCAGCCTCCCAGCCTGACCAGGAAATAGATCACGGGAAGGTGGAGAGGCGTGCAGAGCGCGTTCACCATCTGAATGATCGGCTGGTTCAGCCGCAGCAAGACACCCGCGAGCAGGCAGAGCAGCGTGGTGGTCCCCAGTATCGGAAACAGCGCCAGCGCGCTGCCGACCGCGAGCGTCAGGGCGATCTTCTCAGGGGTTATTCCCTGGGTGAGCTGCGCCGCGATCGGATCGATCACGTTGCGCTGCCACCGCGTGCGGGCAGGCGCGGCACATTCTTGCTGAAGGGGTTCGTTCACAAAACGCCAACGATACGCTAATCTCCAGTTCCGCTCAAGCGTTATGGGCCGTGATCCCGCTGCGCTCCCTGCGAGAGGCTGGCCGCGTCGCGGTTGATCGCGTGTCCGTCGGCCCGCCTTGGCGGCACCGGGTTCGCCGTGTTCACGGTCGCGACCGCGATGGCGGCGGCCGCGGGTACGATCCTCTTCAGCGAGGAGTGCTCCGCGTGCGCGTGCAGCGCCCGCGTGGCCGCGGCGACGGATTCCCGGTGGTCGGACTGTTCGCCCTCCTCGAGGACGGAGTCCGGAACGGACTTGAGGCCCCAGATGAGGCCGGTCCACGAGAGGCACCTCAGCAGGTAGTAGGTGATGTCGATCTCCCACCAGAAGAACCCGTTCCGGGTCGCGCTCTGGTAGCGGTGGTGGTTGTTGTGCCAGCCCTCGCCGAGCGTGACGATCGCCAGGATGAAGCTGTTGCGCGAATCATCGCCGGTCTGGTAGCGGCGCCGTCCCATCAGGTGGGCCATCGAGTTGATGCAGGAGGTCCCGTGAAAGAGCGCGGTCGTGCTGATGAAGAAGCCCCAAACGAGCATCTGCCACCCGCTGGTGTGGAGCCCGGGGGCAACGGCGTGCAGGACGCTGCCCAGGCCCCAGAGCGAAAGCGCGAACGCGACGGGCACAATCGCGTCGAAGCGGTTCAGGAACACGAGCTCGGGATAGCGGTCGAGGTCGCGGACCTTCGAATAGTCGGTGGGAAAATTGCGGCGGCTCGTGATCCAGCCGATGTGCGACCACCAGAATCCGTGGACGTGCGGAGAGTGCGCGTCCTCGGCCTCGTCGGAATGCTGGTGGTGGTGGCGGTGGTGGTACGCCCACCAAAGCGGCCCGCGCTGGACGGTCGTGCCGCCGCAGAGCGCGAGGATGAACTGCATGGGCCGGGACGTGGCGTAGGTCTTGTGTGAGAAATAGCGGTGGTAGACGCCGGTCACGGCGGCCATCCGCGCGAAGTAGAGGATGGCGGCGGCCCACACGGCGAACCAGCTCGCGCCGGTCCAGATGACGCCCAGGCACCCGAGGTGCAGGATGATGAACGGGATGCAGCGGACCCAGTCGACCCGGTCGGGCTCGCTGCGGACGGCTTCGGACCCCGTCGGGGCGTAGTCGGCGTCGAACCATTGGACGATGGCTGAAAGGGTGGGTGGGTGGCGTTTCGGCATGAGGCGCTTTCTCTTGGGAAAAACGAGCGAGCACACACGGGCGGTGCCCGGCCGGCAAGGCTGGTTTTCGGTCCTCCCGGAAGTGCTTCCACCAATGGCCCTAACGGCCGGCAAGGATTGGCGAGGATCCGGGAGCACGGAATTAAAAAGGGCGCCCCCGCAAGCGAGGGCGCCCTTTGTTGTTTCCTAGTTATGCGCTGTCCTGGATCAGTTCGACGCCACGAAGACGTCCGCCTTCGGAGCGGCAACCACGCGGACCGGGAGGACGACCTTCGTCGCTACCGGGGCGCCGTTGCGCTGCGCAGGCGTGAACCGCCACTGCTTCACCGCATCCACCACGGCTTCCGCGAATTCGCGGTCCGAGGAGGACTTGATGGCGATCCCCGAGGTGTGGCCCGTCGTGTCCACGACGAACTCCACCTGGACCGTCTGGCCGATATCATACGCGCTGACGTCGGGTGAGACCACGGCGATCGGCACGGGAATATCGGCACCCTTGCGGCACGACTCGATGTAGGATTGCTCGAGCGTCTTCGCCGAGGCGGCGAAGGGCAGGAGCGCCCCCAGGCTGAGCAGGAGTGCGAGCTTGTTGTTGTTTTTCATGGCTTTCTTTCAAACTCCGCGCGGGGCGGAGGGTTGGTTTCTGGCTTATGGTTAAGCACCCCGTCATCGCCGGTGCGGACGCACCCGCAAAGTCAGGGGCGTTTTGACCGTGGAACACCGCAAGGCATCCACGGCCAAAGGTTTAGTTTTGGGGACCACCCAAGCCAGAAGCCGCGGCTGGCGGGCAACCCGCACCGAAACGCCAGCCGAAAGCCTCGTTATCCCGCCGGAAGGGGCCGGTCGGGACTCAGATCAAAGAACCTTTGGGAGTTCCTTGAAAGCAAAGTGAAGTCGGTGACTTCGACGGTACAGAGCTATTGTTGTTCCAAGTCCTCAAGTAAATACTGCCTGAAATGTAAAAAGTAACACGTTTGACACATAATATCAGCGGGTTACGCGATCCTCAAGCCCGTCATAAACGGGTGGACCCCGGCTAAAGGAACCGGGGCCTTTGGGGCCGGGAGAGGCCTAATCCGTCTTCTTTAGGATGATGTCTCCGCTAAGGGTGGCCGCCTGGATCCCTACGCCGCCGCCGTTGAGGGTGCCGGAGACCACCTTGCCGCCCGTCATCGGGGGCAGCGCGGTGAAATTGCCCCCGTTGAATTGGGCATTGAACTCGGCCAGGCCCTCGTGGACGGCCTCGGCCGCCTCCTTGGCCGCCATTGCGGCCTCGTCCGCGGCCATGCGGATCGAGTCCCTCACCTCGGCGTGCCAGTCCCCGTCCGACTCGTCCGAGGACTCGTCGGACTTTGCGGGCTTGGGGGGCTTCGGGGGCACCGCGATGTGGACCGTGTCCGAGCCGGTCCCTGTATCGACGTTCACATTGACGTCGACCTTGGCGTTCACCTTGTCCTTGTCGGGCTTGGAGGCGCCGTGCGACTTCCCGTGGAAGACCTCGGTCTTTGTGACGAGCACCTTGTCGTCGAAATTGGTGAGGATGACGCCCCGGTGCGTGCGGAAGCGCAGGTCGGCCTTCGAGTCCTGAGGAAGCCGGATCGTGATTTGTCCGTGCATCGAGGTGAACGACAGGGGCCTCGAGGCGGCGAGCGACCGGACCTTCACGTCGATTTCGCCGTTCATGGTCTCGACAAGGGCCCCGCCCGAGATCTCGTCGAGCTTCACGTCCCCGCTCATCGTCCTCACGTCGACGTCGCCGGACACGTCCGAGCACTCGAAGTCGCCGCGGGCCGAATTGGCCACGATGATCGAGGTCGTGCGGGGCACCGTGATCTCGAAGTTCGCGGAGCCTCCCGTCCAGCCGTCCGAGCCGTACTCGAGCGTGGCCACGTTGTCCTTCTCGGAAAGCACGAATCCGGAAGAGGACGAGAGGACCCGCATGCCGTCCTTGCGGGGGGTGGGGCTGGCGGGCGCGCTGTCCGACTTGACGGAGAGGTTTTTCACGTCCGCTCCATGGATGGACACGTCGCCGTGCCAGACGCGGATCTTGAGGGTGCCCGGCTTGGAGGGGTCCGAGAAAACGACCTCACTGGTCGTCTCCTCGCCAAATGCGCCGTGCAGCGGAACCATTGCCAGGGCGGTCACGAGGATGAGCGGGAAATAGGCTCGGGTGGTTTTCATATGTTTAAGTGCTTCCTTTGGATTTTGTTAAAGCAGGTCTATTGCGCGGCGCGCCGAGTCGCGGACGTCGGCGTTCGCCTTCTCGTCGCTCGCCAGCCTGCGCAGTTCCGGCGAGGCCTCGCGGGCCTTCGTCGCCACGAGAAAGTCGATCATCGAGACCTGGACCAGCGGGTTGGTCTCGCGGGGGAGGCAGGCGAGGACGCCGGCGCGCACGACCTCCTGGTCCGCGTGCGCGTAGAGGGCGCTAAGGGCGTTGAGCCTCACGTTCACGCTCGGGTCGAACGCCATCGAGTTGATCAGACCGTCGATGACGCGCTCGTCGGGCTTGCTGGTGGTGGCGGCCGTAAGGACGGTCTCCAGCCGGTCCCCGGTCGAGCGCTTCTGAAGGACGGACTGCTCGACCAACTGGCCCACGGTGTCGACCCTGGCGCGAAGGTCTGCGATCTGGCGCTGGGTCGCAGTGCGCTCGCCGAGGATGAAGCCCAGGGCGACGAGCGTGCACAGGCCGGCCGCCTGAAGGACAAACTGGACCCACGGCACGCGACGGCGGCGCGAGGCCGCGGCGGAGCGGATGGACGACGCCCAGGCGGCCTGGTTCCTCTGGGTGAGCTTTTCAGCCTCGATGGGCCCCATCACCTGGGCGCGCATCCGGTGCGTCGGGGGGTCGGAGGGGACGGCGTCGAGCGAAGCGAGCGTGAGGCTGAACGTCTCGAATTCGCTGCGGCAGGCCTCGCAGGCGTCGATGTGGCCCCGGGCGGCCGCGGCGGTCTCGGCGTCGAGTTTGGCGTCGGCGAGCTCTATCATGTGTTCGCGGCAGGTTTGGCAGTTCATGTGAGCGGCTCCTTTTGCATCTTGAAGTAGTGGTCGCGCAGAGTCCGGAGCGCCCTGTGGGCGCGCACCCGGGCGGCGCCGACCGAGCATTCTAGGATCCGGGCCACCTCGGCGAAGGAGAGCTCCTGAAGGCGCGAGAGCAGGAGCACCTCGCGGTCGTCCCGGTCCAGCCGGCTGAGCGCGCGCTGCAGGAGGACGTGGTCGTCGCGGGAGGCGGCCGACTCGTCGGCACTGCGGGCCTCGTCGGCGTGGGCCGCGAGGTCGGAGGGGTCGACCGCTATCGGGGCCGCCGACGCCTTGCGGTAGTGGTCCGATGCGCACCGCCGCGCGAGGTGGTACATCCAGGAGGTGAACTTGCCCTCGTCGCGGTACGTGTGGCGGTACTTGAGCATCCGCTGGAAGACGATCTGGGAGATGTCCTCCGCCGCCGTCCTGTTGCCGGTCAGCTTGGTGAGGTAGCCGAAGAGGGGGCCGTGATGCCGCTCGAAAAGCTCCCCCATGCAGTCCAGGTCGCCGTCGCGCACGGCGATCATGAGCTCATGGTCGGATAGAGGGGCTTCGGTTTCCACGGCTGGAGGTTGGCGCCATTTATTCCCCGAAGGAAGCGTTGGCACAAGGATTTCGGGGGCGGGCGTCATGGGGAAGCGGTGGCATGGTCGGCACGTCGGGTACTCCCCTATGAACCGGGGTCGGCGCCGTTTGTTACAGGCCTGCCGCCCCCGTTAACACGGATGTTGAATGGCGGGCGTTCATGCCCTAGGGACTTGAGCCGCGATGGCCCCCAAAATGAACCGCCGCGAATTCATGCGCCTTTCGCTTGCCCTTTCGGCGGGCGCCTCGCTGGCGAGGAGGGTCCTGGCGCAGGCGGCCGCGGGCCCGCTCTCGGCGACCCGGTTCGAGGCGCTCAGGCGTGACGTCGGGATCTTCACGGGCCGGGGGGGCACGATCGGCTGGCTCTCTTCGAAGGACGCGCTTGCGGTCGTGGACACGCAGTTCCCGGACACCGCCCTCATCTGCCTCAGGGGGATCCCGGGCATCGGGGGCCGGACAATCGACGCCACGATCAACACCCACCACCACATGGACCACACGGCCGGCAACGTGGTCTTCAAGGCGGCTTCGAGGGAGCTGGTCGCGCAGGCCAACGTGCCGAAACTCCAGTTTGAGGCGGCGAAGCGGGCCGAGCAGCAGGGGACGAAGGTCGACACCGCCGCCTCGGTGGCAAGCCAGGTCTACGCCGACACCACGTTCCCCGACGTGTGGCGCCGGGAAATCGGCAGCGAGATCGTGACGGCCGAGTTCAGGGGCCCGGCGCACACGGGGGGCGACGCGGTCGTCATCTTCGAGAAAGCCAATGTCGTCCACATGGGCGACCTTGTGTTCAACCGGCTCTACCCCTTCGTGGACAGGCCGGGAGGGGCGAGCATCCGCGGCTGGATCAAGTCGCTTGAGGAGTCGGTCGTGAGCTACCCGGCCGACGCCATCTACGTCTTTGGGCACGGCAGCTCGAAATTCGGCGTCACGGGCAGGCGCGACGACCTCCTCGTTATGCGCGATTTCTTCTCGGCTGTCGTCTCGCACGTTGAGAGGGAGATAGCCGCCGGCCACGACAAGCCGACCGTGGTCGGGGTCGAGAACATGCCGGGATTCCCGGACTTCCACGCACCGCTGCCCAACCGCCTGGGGATGGTCCTGGGGGCCGCGTTCGACGAATTGACCGCAACGAAAGCCTGAGCCACCCTAATACCCATGAGCTTCAAAATCCTCATCAAGCTGATCGTGTTCCTCGCGACGCTTTTCGTGTTCCTGTACATCGGCGCCTACAACAAGCAGCCGGCGGACTTCAATTTCCCGATCCTCCTGGAGAAGAAGCTCACGACGGACGCGTGGAAGATCTATTTCGGCATGTTTGCGGTTGGCGTGATCGCCGGCGCCGTCCTGATGCTCGGCGGCGGCGGGGGCCGGAGCCGGAGCGCCGCCAAGAGCGAGAAATAGCCCCGCGGCTCAGCGGGCCGAGCGGCGTTTCTCGGGGTTCTTCACCCCCGTCTCCAGCTTGTTGCGCACCTCGCGGCGCACGAGGGCCGCGAGGGCTCCCGAGCGCTCGGCGAGGAATCCGCGGACCGCCCCGGGGTCCCTCTTCGCGAGCTCCCGCAGGGCCCACGAAAGGGCCTTGGTGACCATCGGGTCCCTGTCGGCCTCGAGAATGCGGCAAATGCGGAGCGTCCGCCGAACGTCGCCCCCGCCGCCGTGGGCCCTGCTGTTGAGCGGCACCGTGCTCACAAGCGCGGCGCGCCTCCACCAGCGGTCCGCGGACCTGGCCCACGACAGGATGGCGCCGTCGGGGACCGTGCGCCGCCGCCATGCCGGACCCGAGAGGAAGACCGAGAAGCAGTCCACCGCATCCCAGGACGCCATGCCGCGGCCGAGCCGCTCTAGGCGGCGCGCGTCGAGGAGGGAGGCGGCTCCGGGGTGGTTCTGAATGAGCTCATAGGCGACGAATCGGCACCCGCGCCGAGGCACCCGCGACAGCCTGAGGGCCGCCCCGATGACCGCCCGAGCAGGCGCGTCCCTTAGGCGCCTCGAGAAGCTGCGCCGCATCCGGCGCAGTTCCGGGACGGGGGCGGACGCGTGCCGGGAAAGCTCCTCCCCGATCTCCGCGGCAAGTGAAGCCGCGTCTACGCGCGCCGCGACCGGTGTCTTGTCACGCATGGGGCCTAGCCCGCGCCGCGGCGGATGTTGTCGCACACGATTGCGGCCGCGACCGCCGCGTTCAGCGAATCGGCCGAGCCCCTGCGGGGGATGGTGACCGTGTAGGCGAGGCGGCCCGCCGCCTCCTCGGAGAGCCCCCGGCCCTCGCTTCCGATCACGATCACCGCGTCGGCCAGTGCGGGAAGGGTGTGGATGTCGCGGCCATCGAGCGCGCAGCCGATGACGGGGGCGCGGACACCGGCCAGGGCCGTCCCGAGCGCCGCGACGACCGCCCGCACGCGGGCGAAGGATCCCATGCTGGCCTGGATCACCTTCTGCGAATGGAGGTCGGCGCAGCCCGGGGAAAGCACGACGCGGTCCATCCCGAACCAGTCCGCGATCCGTAGGATCGTGCCGACGTTACCGGGGTCCTGCACGCCATCCAGGACGAGCGTGAGGCCGTGGTCGAGCTCGCCCGGGGAAAGCTCCGCACGCCGGATGCGGCCGACTGCAAGGACGGGCGAGGGCGTTGGGAAATGGCTCGCCCTCGCCATCTCCCCTTCGGTGATCTCATGGGTCCTCTCGCCCCCCCAAGCACCCGTTGCGTAGATCTTCTCGAACGGGTGGCCGGCGGCGATCAGCTCGGAGACGATCTTCTCCCCCTCAACGGCGAACAGGCCCACCTCTTCGCGGTGCCTCTTGTCCTTTAGCGATCTTAGCAGCTGGAGTTCCGCCCGGGTGATCACGGGGGTAGGATGGCCGCCGTCCGCGCCGTTTTTCAATTGTTTTGCAGGGGTTTCGAAGCAATTGTCCGGCAATGCCCCTTGCCTCCCACACGGCCCATTCGCGCCTCCTCGACGAGGTCGGCTCCGTGGACCAGGTGGGGGTGGAGGAGAGGGTCGCAACGTTCGCGACCCGCAGCATAAAAAAGTCGGCGAAGGTCTGGGGCCTCAAGACGGCCGTGTCGATGACCGACCTGACGACGCTCGAGGGCAAGGACACCCCCGGCAAGATCGAGTCCCTTTGCAGGAAGGCGCTCCGCCCCCACGACGACCCCGACATCCCGACGGTCGCGGCCGTCTGCATCTACCCGGCGATGGTGCGCCACGCGAAGGCCCTGGTCGGCGGCTCCGGGGTCAAGGTGGCGTCCGTCGCGACGGCCTTTCCTTCGGGGCAGACGCACTACAGGACGCGGCTGGCCGAGGTGCGGGGCGCGGTGGCGGACGGCGCCGACGAGGTCGACATGGTCATCAACCGGGGCGCGTTCCTTTCCGGGGAGTACGCGAGGGTGCAGGACGAGATCGCCGGGGTCGTCGAGGCCTGCGGCTCCGCGGCCCTCAAGGTCATCCTTGAGGTGAGCGAGCTTGAGACCTTCGACAACATCCGGATGGCCTCCTTCCTCGCAATGGGCGTCCTGCGGCCGGGCGACTTCATCAAGACGAGCACGGGAAAGACGACGC
>CAZHPC010000029.1:0-30151 GCA_964534685.1 uncultured Opitutaceae bacterium | reverse complement strand
CGTGGTCGAGCGCGGGCAAGTGCAACTTCCGCGGCTCGCGCAAGTCCACGGCCTATGCCGCGCAGATCGTCGCCCAGGACGCCGCTCGAAACGCGATGTCCCACGGTCTCAAGGACGTCGTGATACGCGTGTCCGGCCCCGGGCTCGGCCGGGACAGCGCCATCAGGGCGCTCCAGGCGATCGGCCTTGAGATCACGTCCATCGTCGACGTGACCCCCATTCCGCACAACGGATGCAGGCCGCGCAAGCGCCGCCGCGTCTGAGGCATCCCTCATAGTCCCAACCCTCTTCATCTTAAGACAATGGCTCGTTACATCGGACCCTCCACCCGCATCAGCCGGCGCTTCGGCCAGCTTCTGATAGGCTCCGGCAAGGCTCTTGAGCGCCGGAACTATCCGCCCGGACAACACGGCCCCAAGTCACGCAGAAAGGCTTCCGAATACGCCGTCGGCCTCAACGAGAAGCAGAAGCTCCGCTACACGTATGGACTCCTCGAAAGGCAGTTCCGCCGCATGTTCGAGATCGCCAAGCGCGAGCGCGGCGTCACCGGCGAACGCTTCCTGCAGCTCCTCGAGACCCGCCTCGACAGCGTCATCTACCTTCTAGGCTTTGCGAAGAGTCGCGCGGCGGCCCGCCAGTTCGTCAACCACGGCCACATCCGGGTGAACGGGCGCAAGGTGGACATCGCCAGCTACAACGTGCAGTCAGGCGACGAGATCGACGTGCGCAACGCACCCGCCTCGCGCCAGATGGCGACGCGCAACCTGGAGGAGAACCGAATCCGCACAGTTCCGGGTTGGCTTTCGCTCAACGCTGAGCAGTTCAAGGCCGGCGTCGTGCGCCTGCCCAAACGCGACGAGATGGACCAGAACATTAACGAGCAGCTGATCGTCGAGTTCTACTCGCGCTTCTAAACCGCATTTCACAACAACCACTCCCAACTCAACAAAGAGTTCACGCCATGCCAAAACGCCTCGGAAAATTCGAACTCCCCTCCAAACTGACCAAGGTCGAGGACGGTGCAACGCCGACCTACGCCAAATTCATCGCTGAGCCCTTTGAAGCGGGCTACGGCCACACCGTGGGCAACTCGCTGCGTCGCGTCCTTCTCAGCTCGATCGAGGGGGCGGCCATTTCCTCCATCAAGATCGACGGGGTGAACCACGAGTTCCAGAGCATCGATGGCGTCGTCGAGGACGTCACCGAGATTGTGCTCAACCTGAAGAAGATCCTCATCGTGTCGCACAAGCGCGAAACCATTTCGCTGGCGATCAAGGTGACGAAGGCGGGCGCCGTTACGGCCGCCGACATCCAGGCCGACGCGAACATCCAAATTGTCAACCCTGACCAGGTCATCTGCACGCTCGACACCAAGCGCACCTTCGAGGCCGAGATCGAGATCAAGACCGGCCGCGGCTACTGCCCCGGCGAGCAGAACAAGAAGGAAGAGCAGCCGATCGGGGTCATTCCCATCGACTCGCTATTCTCGCCCGTCAAGCTCGTGAAGTACGCGGTGGAGAACACCCGCGTCGGCCAGATCACGGACTACGACAAGCTGATCCTCGAGATCTGGACGGACGGCCGCATCACGCCGGACGACGCGCTCAAACAGGCCGCCTCGATCCTCAACCACCACCTTGACGTGTTCGACCGCGTCAGCGAGGAGGCCTATGAGTTCGAGAGCCAGCAGAGCGAGGTCAGCGAGGAGCAGAACAAGCTCCGCAAGCTCCTGAACATGTCGGTCAACGAGATCGAGCTGTCGGTCCGCGCCGCAAACTGCCTCAACAACGCGAACATCACCACGGTGGGCGAACTCGCCATGAAGACCGAGCAGGAGATGCTCAAGTACCGCAATTTCGGCAAGAAGTCGTTGAACGAGATCAAGGAAAAGCTCGAGGCCCTGGGCCTCTCCCTTGGCATGAAGTTTGACGAACGCCTACTGGATGCGAAGAAGGAAGCCTGATCCATGCGCCATCAAAAACACCACGCCTCACTCGGCGTCACGCGCGAGCACCGCGAGTCGATGCTGTCCAACCTGGCCGCCGCGCTCATCACGCATGGCAGGATCCAGACGACGCTGACGAAGGCCAGGGTGCTGCGCCCGTTCATCGAGAAGCTGATCACCAAGGCGAAGCACGCCGCCGGAAAGTCCGAGAAGAAGGACGCCGTCCACCTGCGCCGCCTCGTTCTGCGCGACATCCGTGACGAGGACGCCGTGACGCTTCTCTTCAACGAGAAGTACAAGGAATTCGTCGACCGCGCCGGCGGGTACACCCGCATCTACAAACTCGGGCCGCAGCGCCTGGGCGACGCGGCGGAGATGGCGCTGATCGAGTTCGTAAAGGCGGACGACACCGGATACAAGAAATCGAAGGGCAAGAGGTCCTCCTCCAAGGGCCGCCGCAAGCCAAAGGCTGCGGCTCCCTCCGCAGAAGCCGCGCCCGCCGCGGAATCCACCCCGGCTGCGGAAGCCGCCCCGGCTACCGAGAAGGCCGCGGCCGAGGGCGAGGCGAAAAGCTGAGGCCCCGCCTGGAGATCCCGGCCATTTGAACGCGTCGAAGTTTACCTTCGGCGCGTTTTTTGTTTTGCTACCGCCCTGATGTTCGAGCTTCCCACCGCCGCCGTCATCTATTGCGTGTTCGTCGCCGTTGTCTTCCTAGGACTTTGGCTGTTCAACGACCGGCGGGACCACATTCGGTTCGACCGGGAGAGGCGCAGGACGACGTTCCACTGCATAAGGTGCGACCGGCTTTACACAGCTCTGGAGGGAACCGAGCTGTGCAAGTGCCCGCGGTGCGGGCACGAGAACGCGAGGCTGAGATTCTAACTTGCGATTGGCCGCCCGGCGGCATTCTTCTTCTCCTCTTTTCAAACCGCAAATGCCGCAGACCATCGCAGTACTCGATTTCGGATCGCAATACACGCAAGTGATCGCAAGGCGGATCCGCGAGTGCCAAGTCTACTCGAAGATCTACCACTTCTCGACGCCGGCGGAGACGCTGCGCGCCGACGGCGTGATCGGGATCGTCCTCTCCGGAGGGCCGAGTTCGGTCTTTTCGGCGAACGCCCCGATTCCGGACCCGAAGATCTTTGAGATCGGGGTGCCGGTCCTGGGCATATGCTACGGCCTCCAGCTCATGGGTCACATGCTGGGCGGCAAGGTCGCGAGAGGTGAGCGGCGCGAATACGGTCACGGGACCCTCTCGGTGCACCGGCGCGGAAGGCTTTTCGCGGGACTGCCCGGCAAGCTCCGCGTCTGGAATTCGCATGGCGACAAGCTGATGAGGCTGCCGCCCGGATTCACTGCCATTGGTAGGACAGAGAACTCGCCCTTCGCAGTCATCGAAAACTACCGGAAGGGCTTCTACGGGATTCAGTTCCACCCCGAAGTCTTTCACACCGAGCGGGGCATAGAGGTTCTCCTTAACTTCCTGGCCGGCGTCTGCCGCGCAAGGCAGGACTGGACGACGAAGGACTTCATCGAGTACGCGGTGCAGGAGATCCGCTCCGCCGTGGGCGGCTCCCGGGTCATTCTCGGTCTTTCCGGGGGCGTCGACTCATCGGTGGCCGCCGCGCTGATCCACAGGGCGATAGGCCGCCAGCTCACGTGCGTGTTTGTTGACAACGGGCTCCTCCGTAAGGACGAGCGCGAAACAGTCGAGTCGCTGTACAAGAGGCATTTCAAGATAGACCTGAGGGTTGTCGACGCGTCGGCTCTGTTCCTGCGCATGCTCAAGGGGGT
The DNA here is from genome assembly GCA_964534685.1 of uncultured Opitutaceae bacterium. Classification (GTDB taxonomy): domain Bacteria; phylum Verrucomicrobiota; class Verrucomicrobiia; order Opitutales; family Opitutaceae; genus Palsa-1447. The sequence continues at coordinate 26,409 of CAZHPC010000029.1, read as the reverse complement.
CGAGGAGCCCGAGAAGAAGCGCAAGATCATCGGCAAGACCTTCATTGAGGTGTTCGAGAAATCCCTGAAGAAGATTGGGCACGCCGACTTTCTCGCCCAGGGAACGCTTTATCCCGACATCATCGAGAGCGTGGCGATAGGCGACAATCCGGCCGCCCTCATCAAGAGCCACCACAACGTCGGTGGTCTGCCGGCTCGCATGAAGCTGAAGCTGCTTGAGCCGCTTAGGGAGCTCTTCAAGGATGAGGTCCGTCGGGTGGGGAGCGCTCTTGGCCTCCCGCGCGAGGTCGTCTGGCGCCAGCCGTTTCCCGGGCCGGGCCTCGGCGTCCGGGTGATTGGCCCGATCACGGCGAGCAATCTTGAGATCCTTCGCTCGGCCGACGCCATCCTTCAGGAGGAGATGATGTCCAGCGGATGGTATTGGAAGGTCTGGCAGTCGTTTTGTGTCTTCCTGCCCGTGAAGTCGGTCGGCGTGGTGGGGGACGAGCGCAACTACGCCTATGTCATCGCGCTTCGCATCGTCGAGAGCACGGACGCGATGACGGCCGACTGGACCCGGCTTCCCTACGACCTGCTTCAGAAGATCTCGGGCCGGATCACCAACGAGGTCAGGGGGGTTTCCCGCGTCGTTTTTGACGTGAGCTCAAAGCCTCCGGCCACGATAGAGTGGGAGTGAATTTTCTTCGACCTCGCGACAGATTTGGCTGTCAATGACGGTATGCCCAAGGCGCCCGCCAGCCTCCTTGCCTGCCTGATGGCACTCCTGGTGCCCGCCGCGGCGCGTGCCGAGCCCGCCGTGGTTGCGCTTGCGCGCGCATACCTTGGCCCGCAATCGACACTGGATGGCATCAAGTCCCTGCACTTCGTTGGGTCCCTTGAGCGCCTGGATCCCGACCACGCCGACAAGGGGCCTACGCACACGTCCCTCGACATGATCTTTGCGAAGCCCATGAAGCAGCGCCTCGTGGTCCGCGATGACAAGACGAGCCTGACCACGGTTCTTGACGGCTACGACGCGTGGGATCTGCTCCAGGACATTGCGGATCCCAAGAGGTTTCGCCTGACCTGGCTGCAGCCCAGCGTCATCAAGTCGCTCAGGGCGAACACATGGGAAAACCTTTATTACTACCAGGCGCCCGCAGGAGGCTCCGTCGAGGACAAGGGGCCCGCCACCATCGACGGCATCGAGTGCGAGCGCGTGGACTTCAACCACGGGTCCGGCACGACCTTTGAGCGCTATTTTGACCGGGACACGGGTCGCCTCGTGCTCACCGTCCGCGCCGCAGAGAGCTTCCGCGAGAGCGGCGAAATCCGAGTGGACGGGGTGCGTTTTCCAAAGAAGATTGTGAGCGTCACAAAGACCGCCTCGGGCAAGGATCTGATCTCCACGGCCACGTTTGACCGCATTGTGCTCAACGAGCCCCTGAACGCTGATTTGTTCGAGGCGCCCAGCATCCTACAGACCAAGGCCGCTCCGGCCGCGGCCAGCGCCCCGGGGAAGTAGGCCGTGCGGACGATCTCATTCGCGTCGAAGCGATTCGACTCCGACCTGGCCGTATTCTGCCGCGGCGCTGCCGTGTCCAAGGGGGTCTCAGGCTCGGTTGCCGCGATTCTCGCCGACATCCGCGTGCGGGGTGACGCCGCCGTTGCGCACTACGCACTCAAGTTCGACGGGGCGAGGCTGAGACCGCGCGATTTCAGGGTCAGCGCCCGTGAAATCGCGGCTGCCTCGAAGAGGCTGGCCCCCGACCGCCGACGGGCCCTTCACGCCGCGCATGCCGCGGTGCGAGACTTCAACCGGAAGGCTCTTCCCGCGGATTGGTCTGCCAGGAACCGCCACGGGGCCTGGGTTGGGGAGAAGTTCGATCCCATCCGGCGGGTCGGCATCTATGTGCCGGGAGGACAAGTGCCGCTTGTTTCGACTGTCCTGATGACGGCAACGCTCGCAAGGATTGCAGGCTGCAAGGAGATCGCCGCCTTCACGCCCTCGGGCGCAGGCGGGCGGGTCGCGCTGGACCTCCTCGCCGCGCTCGACCTTGCTGGAGTCAGCGAGGTCTACCGAATCGGGGGCGTCCAAGCAATCGGGGCGATGGCCTACGGTACGGCGAGCATCCTCCCGGTGGACAAGATCTTCGGGCCAGGGAACGCATTTGTGTGCGAGGCGAAACGGCAGGTGTTCGGCCGGGTCGGCGTCGACCTGCTTCCCGGCCCGAGCGAGGTGATGGTGGTTGCGGACGGGAGCGCCAGGCTCGATTTCGCCGCGGCCGACCTGCTCGCGCAGGCGGAACACGGCTCGGGCCGGGAGAAGATCTACCTGGTCGCAATGTCGCCCGGGGTCGTCGAGGGCGTGGCCGCAGAAATCAGGAAGCAGCTGCCCGGCCTTGCGCGCTCGGAGAAGACCCGCAGGGTCCTGGACGATGGCTTCCTCGCGATTGAAGTGCCGGGTCTCGACGAGGCCGCCGAGGTCGCCAACCGGGTGGCACCCGAGCATCTCGAGCTCCTGGTTCGGGACAGCGCGGCCGCACGCCTTGTGAAGGCGGTGACGACCGCGGGCGCGATCATGATCGGCAACTCGACGCCAACGGTGCTGGGCGATTTTGCGGCAGGTCCGAGCCATGTGCTCCCGACCGGAGGGGCGGGCCGATTCTCCAGCGGCCTGCGCGTGGCCGATTTTCTGCGGCGCACAAGCATCCTCCGTTACGATGTGGCGAGCGTGCGCAGGGCCAGCCGTACCGTGGAGGCGCTGTCCGCAATGGAGCGTCTGGACGCGCACGGCCGCTCGGCCTCAATACGCCTCGGGCGGGCGCGTTCAAGATGACGGGGACACCCTCCGGGCGGCTTGCGCTTGCCCACGTGGCGAAGCTTCACGCCTACACGCCGGGGATTCAACCCGCGGAGCCCGGCTGGGTGAAGCTCAATACGAATGAATGCCCGTATCCGCCGAGCCCTAAGGTGGTCGAGGCCATCAAACGTGAGTTGGGCGCCGATGGTGCGGCGCTCAGGCTCTATCCCGATCCCAGGAGCGGGCCGCTCAGGGCCGCGGTCGCGCGCATGCACGGTCTGGACCCGGCGAGAGTCTGCATCGGCAACGGATCGGACGACATTTTGAACCTTCTCGTTCGCTGCTTCTGCGGGCCTGAGGCAACGGCGGCGCTGACGCTTCCGGGATATTCGCTATACCCGGTGCTGGTCGGCATTCAGGACGGGAGTTCCACCTCGGTGCAACTGGACCGGAGCATGCGCCTGCCGGTCGACGCGATCGCCGCCTCTGGGGCGCGGGTGTTCTTCCTCACTTCGCCCAATGCGCCGACGGGCGTGGGGTTCCCAAACACCGATATTGAGAAGATCCTCGACGGCTTCGGAGGTATCGTCGTCGTCGACGAGGCCTATGCCCCCTTCGCCCGGGAGAACGCCGTGGCGCTTCTCGACAGGCATCCGAACCTTGTTGTCGTGAGGACGCTGTCCAAAGCTTACGCCCTTGCCGGAATCAGGATAGGCTACGCACTGGCCGACATCGAAGTCATCGGCCTCATCGACAAGGTGCGCGACAGCTACAACGTGAGCCGGCTTTCCCAAGCCGCCGCACTGGCTGCCTTGGGTGATCCAGACTATTACAGGGGTGTCGTCGAGAAGATTAAGACCACAAGAGACTATTACTCAGTAAGTTGGAGAACGGAAAGGGGGTGGTTCACCTTCCCATCTGAGACGAACTTCATCTGCACCGAGCCGCGAGACAGCAAGGGCCGCACCGGCCTCGGCGTCGCCAAGGCGGCCTACGACTTCCTTTTCTCGCGCAAGGTGTTGGTGCGCCACTTTCCGAGCGACGCCTTGACCGCCTCGTGTCTGCGGATCACCGTCGGCTCCGATGACGAGATGCTCGTCCTCGATGACACCCTCGACGCATGGCTAAAGGCACCTCCAAACGCGTAGCGACCGTCTCCCGAAAGACGGCCGAGACTGACATATCGATCGTGCTCGCGATCGACGGCACCGGCGAATCGAAGATCAGCACGGGAGTCGCGTTCTTCGACCACATGCTGAGCCTGTTCGCCAAGCACGGGCTCTTTGACGTGACGATAAAGGCGAAGGGAGACGTGGACGTCGACTACCACCACACGGTGGAGGACGTCGGACTGGTTCTCGGTCAGGCCTTCAAGAAGGCGCTGGGCGAGAAGCTGGGCATACGGCGGTACGGCTTTTTCATCCTCCCCATGGACGAGTCGCTTGCCCGGGTCGTCGTCGACGTGGGCGGACGTCCGCACCTCGAATACAGGGTCGAGGCGAAGTCGATGTTCGTGAGGGATTTCAACCTAGTCCTTGTGAAGGAATTCTGCCGCGCGTTCAGCAACGCGCTTGGCGCGAACCTGCATGTCGAACTGCTTTACGGCGAGGAGCCCCACCACATTGCCGAGGCCGTCTTCAAGGGCCTTGGAAAGGCGGTCGACGCCGCCACCCAGATAGAGCCAAGAGCGGCGAACCTGCTGCCATCCACCAAGGGCAGCCTTTGACCCACTCTCGATGAGTGTGCCCATCGCCGTCATCGACACTGGCATCTGCAACCTGCGCAGCGTCACCAAGGCGCTGGAGGCGGTAGGCGCGCCGCCCGTCGTCGTGCGCTCTCCGAGCGAGGTTGACGGGGCTGGAGCGGATGGGCTCGTGCTTCCCGGGGTGGGCGCACTGCGCGACTGCGTGCTCTCCCTTCGTTCCTCCGGCCTTGATGCCACGGTCCGGGAATGGATAAGGCTGGATCGGCCGTTCCTGGGCGTCTGCCTGGGGATGCAGGCGCTCTTTGACGAATCCGAGGAGGGCGGCGTGAAGGGTCTCGGAGTGGTCGCCGGAAGGGTGGTCCGCTTTAAGGTGGCTCCGCCCCTGAAGGTGCCCCACATGGGCTGGAACACCGTGCGCTTCACGCAGCCCTCAAGCCCGCTTCACGAGGGACTGGCGGACGAGGGCGAATCATTCTATTTCGTCCACAGCTACCACTGCGTCCCGGAGGACCGCAGCCTCATCCTCGCCGAATGCGACTATGGCGGCACATTCGTGGCTGCAATCGGGCGCGGACGCTTGTTTGCGACCCAGTTTCATCCGGAGAAGAGCCAGGCGAAAGGGTTGCAGATCTATCGGAATTTCGCGGCGGCAGCCACAGCGCCGCTTATCGAGCAATAAGCCGGCTGACTTCATCGGGCTGGGCTGAACTTTTCTTTGCAAGCGGCTCGATTCTAGCTTCGCTCGTCTGGTCATGCCCCACACCGCCTCACTAAAGATCGACGAAAAGGAATATCCGCTCGCAGTAATGGTGGGTACCGAGGGAGAGAAGGCGATCGACACCCGCAAGCTGCGGACGGACACGGGATTCATCTGCTACGACCAGGGCTACGGCAACACCGGATCGTGCGAGAGCTCCATCACGTACCTCGACGGGGAGAACGGGATCCTGAGGCATCGCGGAATCCCGATCGAGCAGCTGGCAAATTCCAGCGACTTCGTCGAGACGGCCTACCTCGTGATCTACGGCGAGCTTCCGAACAGGACGAAGCGCAAGGAGTTTGGGATGAAGCTCCGGCAGAACGCGGCGATAGAGACGCAGATGCAGAAGATCTTCGAGGGGTTCCCGACCAGCGCTCCCCCGATGGCGATGCTGTCCTCGATCGTGGCCGCGCTTGCCGCCCATTACCCGCAGCTGGCGACAAACAACTTTGAGAAGGATCTCGTCAACTTCGACCTGGCCGCGGCGATCGCGATATCGAAGATCAGGACCTTCGGAGCGATGATCTACCGCTACCAGAAGGGCCTGCCGTACGTGTTTCCCAAGCAGGAGCTGCCCTTCTGCGACAACTTCCTGCACATGATGTTCTCGGACCCGTACACCGAATACATCGCGGAGCCCGAGGTTGCGCGGGCGCTCAATCTGGTGCTCCTGCTGCACACGGACCACGAGCAGAACTGTTCAACCTCGACGGTCCGGACGGTCGGCTCTAGCGCGGCCAATCTCTTCACATCGCTTTCTGCGGGAATCTGCGCTCTGTCAGGGCCGCTCCACGGAGGCGCGAACGTGGGTGTGGTGCAGATGCTCCAGGCGATCCATGACGAGGGCGACGACGGCACGCGCTTCATTGCCGCCGCCAAGATGGGGACTAAGGCCAACCGGCTCATGGGCTTCGGCCACGCGGTGTACAGGAACTTCGACCCGCGCGCGAAGATCATCGGGAAGGCCTGCGAGAACGTGCTGAAGAAGCTCGGGATCAATGACCCGTTGCTCGACATCGCGCGCAATCTCGAGCAGGCCGCCCTCAAGGACGACTATTTCCTGTCGCGCAAGCTTTACCCGAACGTCGATTTCTACAGCGGGATTATCATGAGGGCGCTCGGAATCCCGACGAGCATGTTCACGGTAATGTTTGCGATCGGACGCACGCCGGGCTGGATCGCGAACTGGCGCGAGGTTGCCTCGAATCCCAAGGGCCGGATCTATCGGCCGAGGCAGATTTTCGTCGGCCCCGTCAAGAGGGATTATGTCCCGATGGACCAGCGGGTCTGAACGCTACCCGCACAGCGCAGACTCAATCTTTCGCGAGGTCCCGGGCGGCCGGATGATGCATGAACTTCAAGGTGCGCGCAGCCAAGCTTGGGGACGCGGCGTCCGTCGCGCGCCTGTCGAGGGAGCTCGGATACCCCGCCGAGGTGAAGACCGTGAGGGAGAGGCTCCGCAGGATACTCGGGCGCGACGACCAGCGCGTTGTGGTGGCCGAGACCCGGGGAGGTTCCCTGTGCGGCTGGCTTCAGGCCCACAGCAGCCTCGCCGTGGAATCGGGCCTGAGGGTCGAGATCGTCGGCCTCATCGTTTCGGAGACGATGCGCCGGCGCGGCGTCGGCCGGTGCCTCGTGTCGCTGGCTGAGACGTGGGCAAAAGAGATATCGGCGGAAACGATTGTTGTGCGCAGCAATGCGAAGCGGGTTGAAAGCCACGCGTTCTATCCGTCGTTGGGCTACCTCCCTTTCAAGACCCAGGTCGTCTATCGGAAAAGGACGGACATTTAGGCTCTTTTTGAAGATTGGCCGGGGGGCCTAACTTTGCTTGGATGCGGGGGTGATTCTCCTCGGGGTGAACATCGACCACTGCGCGACCCTGCGGCAGGCCCGTTACAGGGATGCCGGCGGCGCACCGGGCGGAGCCGTTGAGCCGGACCCCGTCTCGCTCGCCGAGCGCGCCGAACGGTCGGGTGCCGACGGGATCACCGTCCATCTGAGGGAGGACCGCAGGCACATCCAGGACAGGGACGTCTGGCGCCTGCGGGAGGCGGTGTCCACGAGGCTGAATCTCGAGATGGCGTGCACGCAGGCGATGATCGACTTCGCCCTGAAGCTGCGGCCGCAGGCCGTCTGCGTCGTTCCTGAGAACAGGGCCGAGGTCACGACCGAGGGTGGTCTCGACGTCGCCGGCGGCGCCGAGAAGATAAGGGCCTGTGTCGCGGCGATGACCGCGGCGGGCATTGAGGCCAGCCTCTTCATCGACCCCGACGAGCGGCAGATCGAGAGGTCCGCAAAGGTGGGCGCGCCCGTGGTTGAACTGCACACCGGCGCTTACGCGAACGCCTGCGGCACGGATCGCAGGGCCGCCGAGTTCCAGCGCCTCAGGCTCGGCGCGGTGCAGGCCCATCAGCTGGGGCTCAAGGTCAACGCGGGGCACGGGATCAACTACGTGAACATCGCCGAGGTCCGGACGGTCCCCCACCTGCATGAGCTGAACATCGGACACAGCATCCTGAGCCGCTCCCTGTTCACCGGAATCGAGGAGGCCGTGCGCGAAATGAAGGCGCGGATGAACCCGTGAACCTGGAAATGCCCCCTGGCGGGATCCTGATCAGCCTCGGCGCGGACGTGATCGAGGTGGACAGGATCCGCGGCATCCTCGAGCGCCAGGGGGAGCGGTTCCTCGCGCGCGTGTTCACGGACGAGGAACGCGAGTACTGCTCAAGGATGGCGTACCCGCACAAGCATTTTGCCGCCCGGTTTGCGGCGAAGGAGGCCGTGTCCAAGTGCTTCACGACCGGGATCGGCTCGGAGCTCGGCTGGCGCTCCGTTTCGGTGTATCATGGGCCTCGGCACCAGCCCCTTGTCCGCCTCGACGAGAAGGGCGAGGGACTCCTCAAGGATGCCGGGGCGACCGGTGTCATCCTCACCCTCTCGCACACGGATTTGGTCGCGATCGCCATAGCGGCGCTCGTCCGGGCGTAGGACCGGAAGGATCGCCAGATGGACGAAGACACGCCATCGGAACCGGCCCCCAAGAAGCCGTCGCAGATTCCCTCCTGGGTGACGCTCGGCTTCGTGCTCGGCGCGCTCTTCGTCCTTGCACTGCCGAGGCGCGCGGCGGTCGAGCCCGTTCCGCGTCCCGCCGCGGCCGAGGAGGCCCCGAAGCCCGCAAAGGCGCCCGAGGCGCCCAGGATCACCACGATCGAGGCCGTCTTTGCCGCCTGGGAAAAGTACGCGGTCTGGAGCGACGGCACGACTGAGGTCGCGCTCTGGAATTCGGACACGAAGAGTTTCTCCGACTGCTACGAGGTGGCCAAGGTCGGCGACGCCGACTATTTCCGGTCCATCACGAGCCTGACCCGGCCGGTCCTCACGCACGGGATCCCGGAGGATTCCCCGCTGCAGTACACCGAGACCGCGCGCCAGCGGCAGGAATGGCTTGGCGAGGTCGGCAAGGAGAAATGGAAGGCCATCGGCGAGGGAATGCGCCAGTCGCTGGCTCCGTCGCAGGCGACATTGCCGGACGATGGGAAATAGGGCCTGCCATGCCGATCCAGACCATTCCCAGCCACCCGGTCGTCTCCCTTGACGAGGCCCGTGCGCTCGAGGCCCGGCTCTTTGGGGGGGACGAGCGCGGCGAATGGGGCGCGATGCAGCACGCCGGCCGCTCGATCGCAAACGCCGCTCTCCGTGACTTCTGGGAAATCGGGGGCTTTCCGGAGGCCGGCCGGCTGCTGGTCCTTGCCGGCAAGGGCAACAATGGGGGCGACGCCCTGATCGCGGCGCGGGAGGTGCTCGAGCAGTTTCCCGGATCCGACGCGGATGTCGTGTTTGCTTTTGGCACGAGGACGCTCAGGCCGCTCGCCGCGCGCGCGTGGCGGGACCTGTCCGAGGTGTGCCGCGGGCGTGTGCGGTCCGTCGATGCCAACGGCCTGTCCCCGGCGTACGACCTGTGCCTGGACGGGCTCTTCGGCTACCAGTACAGGCCGCCGCTGCCTGCCGAGGCGCTCTCCGCGGTCGCCGCCGCGGACGGGTGCAAGATTAGGTTCAGGGCCTCTGTCGACCTTCCCAGCGGCCTTTCCGAGCCGGGGGCATTCCGGGCTGACTTCACCTACGCCACGGGCTCGGTCAAGGCGCCGCTCATCGCCTGCGCGAACGCTGGTCGCCCGCGCTATCTTGACCTCGGTTTCTTCGGCGCCGAGGACGGCGGGGCGAATGCCTCCTCCGAAGGAGACCGGGTGATCCTGCCGTCGGTCCTGGAGGCGCTTGCGGGGCTCAGGCCCGCCTCTTCCGACAAGAGGACGCAGGGACATCTTGCGATCGTCGGGGGTTCCAGGAGCTACCCCGGGGCCGTCCTTATGGCGGCCCTCTCGGCGCTGCGGAGCGGCGTCGGGCTGGTCACCGTGTTTGTGCCCGAGCGCCTTGCGGCGGCATTTGCCGCGCGCGCCCCCGAGGCCATGTGGGTCGGGCTTCCGGAGACCCCCTCCGGCGCCCTGGCGCTTGGCGGGCTTGCGGAGGTCCTGAGCGGCGCCGGTCGCGCGACGGCGCTCGTCATAGGCCCGGGGCTCGGCCGGGAGCCTGAGACGCTTTCACTCGCGATGGGTGTCGCGAGAGCCTCGACCGTGCCGCTCGTGATCGACGCCGACGCCCTGCAGGCCGACATCGTGAGGACGGGCGCGGCGCCGAGGATCCTGACTCCCCATGCGGGCGAGCTCGAGCGCATCTCCGAAGGGGCGGAGCTCAGGGGGCTCTGCGCGGCCGTCCGGGGTGCCGTGATTGCGAAGGGACCCGTTACCCGGGTATCCGCGGGCGGGGCGGTCTACTACTGCCTTGCCGGAGGACCTGTCCTTTCGCGGGGCGGAAGCGGGGACCTTCTCGCGGGCCTCGCCGGCGGCCTCCTTGCCCAGGCGCCGGACCATCCCCTGGCGGCGGCCTGCAGGGCCGCGATGTGGCACGGGATGGCCGCGGACCGCCTTGCCCGCGCACACGGGCAGGCAGCCGTGCGGACCCTCCAGCTGCTCGACTTCCTGGCACCGGCCCTGCGAGAGTAGGCGGCATGCCAAGCGAGCTGACCGAGAAGCAGGCTTACCTGGCCCTCAACGCACTGCCGGGAATCGGCCCGATTGGACTCAACCATCTCCTGGGTGCGTTTGGCGGCGACCCCCGCGTGGCGCTGTCGGCCGACCGACGGAGGCTTGAGGCGGTTCTCGGGGCGCGCCCGGCCGCGATTGCCGCGATCCGCGACTGGCGGGCCCATTTCGACCCGGTAAAGGAGGAGGACAGGATGGAGCGCAGCGGCGTGACCTTCCTGTGCCCCGGGGACCAAGGCTATCCGCGGCTCCTTGGCGAGATCCACGACCCCCCGATCGGATTGTATCGGAAGGGCGGTTACGCCTTCGACAGCGCTTGCGTGGCCATTGTGGGAAGCCGGCGGGCGACGGTCTACGGGCAGAGCGTCGCGAAGCGCCTGGGCGCCGAGCTCGCGCAGCGGGGGTTCTGCGTCGTCAGCGGGCTGGCGCGCGGGATCGACACCTCGGCGCACGAGGGCGCGCTCTCCACCGGCGGCAGGACCGCCGCGGTCGTGGGCACCGGCATAGACATCATCCACCCGCCGGAGAATCTTGGCCTTTACCGGCGGATTGCGGAAACCGGCGCGATCCTGTCCGAGTTCCCGTTCGGGCGCTCCTTGGACAGGGACTCCTTTGCGATGCGTAGCCGCGTCATTGCCGGCCTCTGCGAGGCCGTGGTGGTTGTTGAGAGCGACATGTGGGGCGGGGCGATGTCCACCGCGAAGTTCGCGGGCGAGCAGGGCCGGCTGGTCTTTGCGGTGCCGGGGCGCATCGATTTGCCGACAAGCGCGGGTCCCAACCAGCTCATAAGGGACGGTGCGACGCTCCTGACGAAGGTGGAGGATGTGCTGCACGAGCTCCAATACCTGGGCGGCCTGCGCCCAGCGCCTGTCGCAGGCAGCACCGCCCCAGAAAGGGAGCCGCCGGACGGCGGCGCAACCGGATAGGCGGCGCCTTGGACCGCGCTGGCGGAACTCAGCCCGGCGGCCACCCCATCTGGCGCTTCGCGAGCAGGTGCACGTGCACGTGGGGAACGCTTTCGCTGGCGTCGGGGCCGCTGTTGACGACAAGGCGGAATCCCCTCTCGAGCTTCAGCTTTCCGGCGATCTCGCCCGCGACGACCAGCAGGTGGCCGAGGACCGCTTCGTCCTCCGGGACGGCCTCGGCTAGGCGCGGGATCGGCTTTTTCGGGATGATCAGCAGGTGCACGGGGGCCTGGGGCTGGATGTCATGGATCGCGATGCAGCGCTCGTCCTCGTACTCTATCTTCGCTGGAATCTCGCGGTCTATGATCCTCTGGAAGAGCGTCTTGGTCATGGGGGGCCTTTCTGCTGGGAGTCTGTCCGTTTGGGTGCGTGTCACAAGAACAGGAGCGTGAGGTCGGAGCCCGAGGGCGAGCGGGCTGCCGTCAGCTCGCGCAGGAAGCTGAGAAGCTCGTCGTATTCCCTGCGGCGGCGCGGCGTCTCGCGCCGCTCCGGAGGCAGGACGGCGGGGCGCAGGTTCGTGATCAGGAGGGTCGCCTCGCGGAAGGGCGCCAGTGTCCGCAGGCCCGCCATCACCTCGGCACGCGCGAAGAGGGGAGTCCCGGACTGGAGCGTCTTTGAGGCGTCCCAGTGGAAGAAGCCGTGGCGCGGCAGCCGCGAGTGGAGCTTCTCGAGCAGGCGCGCGGCGGCGGCGTTGAAAGCCTCCGAGTAGGTGGACGCGAGCGTCGGGTCCGCTGCCGTCTGGGCCTCGAGCTCGGCGAGCGTGAAGGCGATCGCGGACTTTATCTGGTTCGCGAGGAAGAGGTCCTTGCCGGTCACATGCGCGAAGAGCGCGTTTATGTAGTGAAGGCGACGAAGCTCGTCGCGGTCCATCGTCATTTCTTCGTTTTACCGAGCGAGCTGATCTCGCTCATGAACTCGGAGACGTCGCGGAATTCCTTGTAGACGCTGGCGTAGCGCACGTAGGCGACCTGGTCGACCGTGCGCAGCCGCTGCATGACGCCCTCGCCGATCGCCTGTGACGGGATCTCGTTCTCGAACCTCGCCTCGATCGCGTCGATGACGTCCTCGACGAGCATTGTGATCTGCTCGAGGTCGACGGGGCGCTTGTGGCACGCCGCGCGCACGGCGTGGACAAGCTTCTCCCTGTCAAACTCCTCGCGCCGGCCGTCCCTCTTGATGACCACCATCCCGTCGAGGACAAGGGTCTCGGTCGTCGTGAACCTGTGGCCGCATTCCAGGCACTCGCGGCGCCTGCGGATGGTGTTGCCCTCCTTGCTGATGCGGGAGTCGATCACCTTGTCCTCAATCGAAGTGCACTTGGGGCAGCGCATGGGGGTAAATCGGGGTCAGTTGAGCTCTAGGAAATTCTCGAGGATCTTCATTCCGCCCACGGTCGCGATCGACTCGGGATGGAACTGGACTCCCCAGATGGGAAGGGACCTGTGGCGCAGGCCCATGACCTCGCCTTCAGCGGTTTCGGCCGTGATCTCAAGCTCCGTCGGGAACGTCGCGCGCTCCACCAGGAGCGAATGATAGCGCGTTGCCGCGAAGCCCTGGGGCAGGCCCCTGAACAAGTCAGTGTTGCGGTGAGAGATCGGCGAGGTCTTGCCGTGCATGAGCCTGTCCGCGCGGACCACATGGCCACCGAAAAAATGGCCGACGGCCTGGTGCCCGAGGCAGACCCCGAAGATCGGCTTCCTCCCGGCGAAGGCCTTGATAATCTCGAGCGTCACCCCCGCCTCAAGGGGTGAACACGGCCCGGGCGAGAGCAGCACGCGGTCCGGATTGAGGGCCAGGGCCTCCTTCGGCGTGATCTCATTGTTCCTGAATACCCTCTGTTCCACGCCCAACTGACCGAAGTATTGGACGAGGTTGTAGGTGAAGGAATCGAAGTTATCGATGACGAGAAGCACTTTCCTGTAATTGACCCGTGATTGACAACAGGGTCAAGGGTGCGGGTAGGGTCTATGCCAGCCTATGGCAAGTCACTTTCAATTGCTCCACAAAGACCCAACCACCGGCGCCCGCCGCGGACGGCTCACCACGCTCCATGGAGAGGTCGAGACACCTGTCTTCATGCCGGTGGGCACGCAGGGGACGGTAAAGGCCGTCACGCCGGTCCATCTCAGGGAGATCGGCTCCCAGATCATTCTCGGGAACACCTACCATCTGAACCTGAGGCCGGGAAGCGAGCTCATCCGTGATCTGGGAGGCCTGCACCGCTTCATGGGCTGGGACGGTCCCATCCTCACCGACAGCGGCGGCTTCCAGGTGTTCAGCCTGTCGAAGCTTAGGAAAATCGGCGACGACGGCGTGTCGTTCCAGTCCCACCTGGACGGGGCCGCGCTCTTCCTGGGCCCGAAGGAGGTCATGGACATCCAGTCGAACCTCGGTTCCGACATCGCCATGGTCCTGGACGAGTGCCCGCCATGGCCTGTCGACAGGGACGCCTGCGCCCTCGCGTGCGAGCGGAGCCTGCGCTGGGCGCGCCGCTGCAGGGAGATCGCCGCTGAGAGCGGGTTCCTTGCCTCGGGCCGCCACGTCTTCGCCATCGCGCAGGGATCCTCCTACGACGACCTCAGGCGCGAGGCTGCCGAGGCGCTCTCCGCGCTCGATTTCTCGGGCTACGCGATCGGCGGGGTCAGCGTGGGGGAGCCCGAGCCGGAGATGCTGAAGCAGGTGCGCGCAACCACGCCGTACCTTCCCGAAGACAAGCCCCGCTACACCATGGGGCTCGGCACCCCCCCGCAGATCCTCAGGATGGTGTCGCTCGGCATCGACATGTTCGACTGCGTCCTGCCGACCCGTGTCGCCCGCAACGGCCTCGCGTTCACGCCGGACGGGCCGATCAATCTCAGGAACGAGAGGTTCCGGGACGACGGCCGGCCCGTCGTGGAGGGCCTCGACAACTACACGTGCCGCAACTTTTCCAGAGCCTACCTGCGGCACCTCTTCATGGCGGGGGAGATGCTGGGGGGTACGCTCCTGACGATCCACAACCTCCATTTCTTCCTCAACCTGATGGAGCAGGCCCGCGCCCACATCGAGGCGGGCGACTTCGGGCCCTGGCACGAGGGCTGGATCAGGCGCTACGAGGAGGCGAAGTAGAGCCCGCGGCGGCGGAGGGCCGTTCCTCTACGGGTACCCTAAAGCGCTCGCCAACCAGCCTGAATTAGGGCTCATTGCCGAGGTATGCGCATTCTTGTCACGGGGGGCGCCGGGTTCTTGGGCTCCCACCTCTGCGAAAGGCTCCTCGCGGACGGCGGAGAGGTCGTCTGCCTGGATAATTTCTTTACGGGCAGCAAGCAGAACATCGCCTCCCTCTGCTCCAACCCGAACTTTGAGCTCGTCCGCCACGACGTGATCGATCCGTTCAAGTTTGAGGTGGATCAGATCTATAACCTGGCATGCCCCGCCTCGCCCCCTGCCTACCAGTACAATCCGATCAAGACCATCAAGACCTCGGTGATGGGCTCGATCAACTGCCTCGGCCTCGCGAAACGCCTGAAGGCGCGCGTTTTCCAGGCCTCGACCTCCGAGGTGTACGGTGATCCGCAGGTTCACCCGCAGCCCGAAGACTACTGGGGGAACGTCAACCCGATCGGCAGGAGGTCGTGCTATGACGAGGGGAAGCGCTGCGCCGAGACGCTCTTCTTCGACTATCACCGGGAGAACAAGGTCGATATCCGGGTCGTGCGGATCTTCAACACCTACGGGCCGCGCATGCACGAGTCGGACGGGCGCGTCGTATCAAACTTCATCGTGCAGGCCCTGAAGGGAGAGGACATCACGGTCTACGGCGACGGAAGCCAGACACGCTCATTCTGCTATGTCGACGACCTCATCGAGGGATTCGTTCGGGTCATGCGGCAGACGGAGACGCCGGGGCCCATCAACCTGGGCAACCCCGCGGAGTTCACGATGCTCGAGCTCGCCGAGCAGGTCCTCAGGATTGTCGGGGGCCGCTCGAAGATCGTCCACAGGCGGCTTCCCGCGGACGACCCGAAGCAGCGCATGCCCGACATCTCCCTGGCGAAGCGCCTGCTCAAATGGGAGCCCGCTGTGCCACTCGGGGACGGCCTAAAGCGCACAGTCGCATACTTTAAGAAGCGCCTCTGACCGCGCTTGCGGCCAACGGGGCATTTTGTCGTTTGCCTACGCGGGCCGGCGGTCTATTGTCTATCCCTTAATGCTGTCGTATCTGCTCAAACCCTTTGTCGGGAGGCACTACAAGAAGTTCCTCGAGAAGGCGCGTCCTATCGTTGTGAAGATAAACGAGTTGGACAGTGCCTATACCTCGCTTTCCGACGAGCAGCTGCGCGCAAAAACCGAGGAATTCAGGGCGCGGGTACAGGCCGGCGAGACGCTCGACCAGATCCTCCCCGAAGCCTTCGCGGTCGTTAAGAATGCCGCCCGGCGCCTGGTGGGGACGACGGCCCTCGTCTGCGAGCACGACCTTGCCTGGGACATGGTGCATTTTGACGTCCAGCTGATCGGCGGAATCGCGCTCCACCAGGGCCGGATCTCGGAGATGGCGACGGGCGAGGGCAAGACCCTCGTCGCGACTCTTCCCCTCTACCTCAATTCGCTCAACGGGCGCAACGCCCAGCTCGTCACGGTCAACGACTACCTCGCCCGGCGCGACTCGGAGTGGATGGGCCAGCTTTACAGCTTCCTCGGCGTCAGCGTCGGATGCATCCAGCAGAGCATGTCCCCCGACCTACGCCGGGAGATGTACGGCCGCAACATCACGTACGGTACCGCAAGCGAGTTCGGTTTCGATTACCTTCGCGACAACGGCATGGCCACGCGAAAGGAGGACCAGGTGCAGCGGGACCACTGGTACTGCATCGTGGACGAGATCGACTCGATCCTCGTGGACGAGGCGCGCACGCCTCTCATCATCTCCGGGCCCGCGCCGATCGAGCGCGAGCAGCCGTTCACCCGGCTCACCCCCGGCGTCGACCGCCTGGTCGCCGACCAGACCCGGCTCTGCAACCGCCTGGTGGGGGAGGCGAAGGAGACCCTCGAAAACCTCGGCCGCGCCGAGGATGACCGCGAGCGTGCGGACTTGCGCGACCAGGCGATCCGCAAGCTGGTGCAGGTCAAGATGGGGAGCCCGAAGAACAAGCTGCTGCTGCGCCTGATGGAGAATCCCGAGTGGCGCAAGCTGCTGGACCGCGTCGAGACGGAGCTCAACTCGGACCTGAACAAGGACGAGATGTACCGCCTGAAGGAGCACCTCCTCTTCGTGATCGACGAGCGCCAGCACCAGGCCGACCTGACCGAGATCGGCAGGAAGAACCTGCGCCCCGACAACCCCGACGCGTTCATGATGCCGGACCTGGCGACCGAGTTCTCGGACCTGGAGAGGGACACGTCGATCTCGCCGGAGAAGCGCGAGGAGCTCAAGCTCGCCGCGCACCAGCACTACGCGACGGTCTCCGAGGAGATCCACGCGATCTCGCAGCTGCTGAGGGCGTATTCCCTCTATGAGCGCGACGTCGAGTACGTCGTGCAGGACGGGAAGGTCATGATCGTGGACGAGAACACAGGCCGCGTCATGACGGGGCGGCGCTGGTCGGACGGCCTGCACCAGGCGGTCGAGGCCAAGGAGGGGGTCACGATCGAGCGCGAGACGCGCACGTACGCGACGATCACGATCCAGAACTACTTCAGGATGTACGAGAAGCTCGCGGGCATGACGGGCACGGCGGAGACCGAGGCCACGGAGTTCAACGACATCTACCGGCTGGCGGTGCAGGTGATCCCCACCAACAAGCCCTGCATCCGCATCGACAAGAACGACGTGATCTTCAAGGCGCGCCGCGACAAGTACACCGCGGTCCTGCGAGAGATCGAGGCGGCGAACAAGAGGGGCCAGCCCGTCCTTGTCGGCACGACGAGCGTCGAGGCCTCGGAGGTCCTCTCCCGGATGCTCAAGCGCGCCGGCATCATCCACACCGTGCTCAACGCCAAGTTCCACCAGCAGGAGGCCGAGATCGTGAGCAGGGCGGGCCTTCGCAGCGCGGTCACCATCGCGACCAACATGGCCGGCCGCGGCACCGACATCAAACTGGGCGAGGGCGTGCGCGAGCAGGGCGGCCTCTACGTCATAGGCACCGAGCGCCACGAGTCCCGCAGGATCGACCGGCAGCTTCGCGGCCGCTGCTCGCGCCAGGGCGACCCCGGGCTGACAAAGTTCTTCCTGTCCCTCGAGGACGACCTCATGCGACTCTTCCTCCAGGGCAACCTGGCGTCGCGCCTGATGGAGGGCTCGATGCAGGAGGGGGAGGAGCTCGAGCACCCCCTGCTCAACCGCTCGATCGAGTCGGCGCAGAAGAAGGTCGAGCAGCAGAATTACGCGATCCGCAAGCGGCTGCTCCAGTACGACGACGTGCTGAACCAGCAGCGCGAGGTTGTCTACGGGATCCGCAACGCGGCCATCCACGCCGCGCGCTCCAAGGACATCATCTTCGAGCAGGTCGAGGAGGAGGTCGTGAGCCGCCTCCAGGTCGCCGGGTTCGGAGAGAAGGGCGGCTCCAACTCAGCGGCCGTCGAGAGCTTCGTCGGGTGGACCAACATGCATTTTCCGATCGGGCTCAGGGTTGACGACCTCAAGGGCGACGACCTCGGTGCGATCAAGACGCTGGTCCTCGACCGGATCAAGAAAGCCTACACCCTCAAGGAGTCTGCGGAGATACCGGAGGCGCTCGGCGCCCTTGAGCGGTATGTCGTCATCAACGCGATCGACCACCACTGGCAGGAGCACCTGACGGAGATGGAGGAGCTCCGCCGCTCGATAGGCCTGCGAAGCTACGGCCAGAAGGACCCCCTTGTCGAATACAAGAGCGAGGCGTACCATTTCTTCGAGGAGCTGATGACGAACGTGCGCTTGCAGATCTGCACGGGACTCTTCCGGAGCGCCTCGAACCTCTCGGCGTTCGAGAACATGCTGGCGATCCTCGCGCGGAGCGCGCGCACGGAGGGCCCGGAGACCCCGCAGGCGCCCCCTGCGCCCGCCAACGGCAAGGTCGCGCCGGATGCGGGCCCGCCGGAACGCGAGATCCAGCTGCCCAAGGTGACCATACGCCGGGACACCCCGAAGGTGGGGCGCAACGACCCCTGCCCGTGCGGCAGCGGGAAGAAGTTCAAGCACTGCCACGGAGCCTGAGGAGACGTCCTTGAGCCCGGATCCCTACCAACCCGTCCCGACGTTCTGGGAGCGGCACTCCGATTGGGCTGCGCCTGCGGTGGTGGGGCTGCTGACGGCGCTCCTGCTGGTCCTGGCGTTTCCGCCGTTTCATGAGCCCGAGGTCGCGTATGCCTGCCTTGTCCCGGGGATCTTCTGGGCCTACCTGCGTCCCCGGCTGAAGACCTACTGCTGGACGATCCTCGCGGCGCAGGCCGTTGCCTGGACCATCAATCTCAGCTGGCTGCACCCGGTCACCTGGGTCGGGCTCTTCATCCTCGGGCCGCTGGTGGGGGCGTGGACGGGCGTGTGGTACCTCGCCGCCTGGTGGACGATGCCGAGGATGGTCGGCCGGCCGACGCTGGTCCGGCTGGTGGCGATGCTCGGGCTGGCCGGCGTCTGGGTGCTGATCGAGTGGTCGCGCACCTGGCTGTTCGGCGGCTTCCCCTGGATGCCGCTCGCGGCCACCCAGTGGGAAAAGATGAGGAGCGTGCTCCAGGTGGCCGCCTACACCGGGGCCTACGGGGTGTCGTTTGTCCTGGTCGCGGTGAACATCGGGTTCTCGGCCTACGCGAACCGCCTCCTGCGAGAGGGCGAGACGGGGCTGCGCCGGAGAAGCCAGGAGTTCCTGCTCGCGATGTTCCTGCTCCTCGTGTGCCTTTCCATCCACGTCCAGGAGAGCACCAACGCCTCGAAGTTCTCCGTGCCGTTTGCCAATGTCGCATTCGTCCAGCCGGACGTCCCGGCGATGGTGAAATGGGATCCGGCGAAGGAGCCCGACATCATTGCGACGCTCAAGGCGGAGACGCTCGAGGCCGGCAGGCTGCATCCCGACCTCATCCTCTGGCCGGAATCGACCACGCCATACCCCCTGAAGGGGGGCGACCCCTCGATGCGCAGATTCGTGGAGCAGCTGTCGGCGCGCGCGAAGGCGCCCATGCTGATCGGGGCGGACGCAATCGAGTCGGCGGGCCCCGGCCGCGAGGAATACTTCAACGCGGCCTTTGTCGTGGATCCGCAGCTCGGGGTGCAGACGTCCTATTACGCGAAGCGCAGGCTGGTCCAGTTTGGCGAATACATTCCGCTGCGGCCGGTCTTCGGCTGGGTGGGGAAGTTTGTCCCGCTTGGCGACGACTTCACGCCGGGAAATGATGCCGTCCCGCTGGTCGTTCCCATGGACCGGGGGGCTGCGGCTTTCGGCGTGCTGATCTGCTACGAGGACCTCTTTCCTGCGCTCTCGCGCGAGGAGGTCCTCTCCGGCGCCGATGCGCTCGTGGTCGTCACCAACGACGCATGGTACGGCGAGGGCGCGGCCGCCTACCAGCACGCGGCGCACTCCGTGCTGCGCGCCATCGAGACCCGGCGGCCTGTGCTCCGCTGCGGCAACGCAGGCTGGAGCGGCTGGATCGACGAGTTCGGGGGCATCCGCAAGGTCATGCAGGACGAGAACGGGAGCATCTATTACCGCGGCATCTCGCTCGCGAACGTGACGCGCGACCAGCGGTGGGTCGGCCGCAACAGCTTCTACGTCGAGCACGGCGACTGGTTTGTCGCGGTCTGCGCCTTCATGGCCGCTTTCGGCGCGGCCCTGCTCGGGGCGGCGGGGGCTCCTCCAGCAGCCCCGGCGGGAAAAGACCAATGAGCCGCAGGATGATCGCCCTGGTAGGGGACTACTCCGACCAGGTCACGGCCCACCGCGCCATTCCGAGGGCCCTCGAGCTGGCTCGCGGCATCTCGGGGGCGGACGTCGCCTGGGAATGGGTGGCGACCAAGGCGATCGGCGTAGCGTCGCGCGACCTCACAGGGTTCTCCGCCGTATGGGTCGTCCCCGCGAGCCCCTACGAGAACACCGAGGGGGCGCTCGGCGCCATCCGCTGGGCGCGCGAGACCGGAAGGCCCTTCCTGGGAACCTGCGGCGGATTCCAGCACGCGATCGTCGAGATCGCAAGGAACGTGGCGGGAATCACGAACGCCGATCATGCGGAGAACAGTCCCGGCGGCCGTCCGCTCGTCGTGACGCGGCTGAGCTGCTCGCTCGTCGAGGCGACGGGCGCGGTCCATTTCGGCAAGGGCAGCCTCATCGGCGCCGCATACGGCGGCGCGAGCGCGACGGAGGGCTACCGCTGCAACTATGGGTTCAACCCCGAGTTCAGGCCCGCCCTGGAGTCGGCCGGGCTCAGGTTCACCGCATGGGACGATTCCGGCGAGATCCGGGGGGCCGAGGTCCCTTCCCACCCGTTCTTTGCGGGAGTCCTGTTCCAGCCCGAGCGCGCGGCGCTCAGGGGCGAGGTTCCGCCCCTTGTCCTCGCCTTCGCGAAGGCGGCCTCGGGGGCCCGCTAGGCCGGGTCGCCGGCCTCCGGAGGCGTCGCGAAGACGACGATGGCGACTCCCGCGACAACGATCGCGCTGGCCGCGTAGAAAAGGGCGCGGGGGACCTCGCCAAAGAGCAGGTAGCCCATGACGCCCGCGAACACGAACTGGCTCACGTTGCACAGGCTGACGATCTGGCCCCTGATCCCGCGCATCGCGGCGTTCAGCAGGGAGTGGCCGCACACGGTCGGGATCGCCGCCAGGCCGACCATCAGCGCCCATTCGCGGGCCGAACCGACGTCGAACGTCCGCATCCGGGGCAGGGCCACCAGGAGGCAGACGAGGGCCGCCTGGCCGTAGACCGGAATCACGTACAGCCAGATCGAGGGGAAATCCCTGTTCCGGCGGCCGAGGGCCAGGTAGAGCGCAAACAGCAGCATCGAGGCGAGGCACACCGCGTCGCCCGCCGGGCTGCCACCACCCGTCAGGGCGTCCTTCACCGACAGGGTCGCGAGCCCGAGTACCGCGAGAACGGTCCCGGCGACCTCCGCCAGGTTGATGCGCTCCCTGGCGAGCCAGAGCAGGAAGAAGGGCAGGGCGATCGGCACCAGGTTCACGATAAGGGTCGCCTGGGCGACGGCGGTCATCCTCGCTCCGAGGGTCCAAAGGATCAGGTGGAACGCGAGGACGAGGGCCGGGACGCGCGTGCGGCGCAGGTGCTCCCGCGTGAAGGCGCCCTTGTGCCGGCGCAGTTCCATGAGGAGGACGGGAGCCAGGAGGACCGAGGCGAACACCAGGCGGAGCGCCGTCAGGACGAGCGGGTCGGTCGCGCTCATCCTGATGAATATCGCGGAGGTCGAGCATGCGCACACGCCGAGAAAGAGCAGCAGGTACCTCAGGGGCATCGGGCGACACGCTGCCAGACTCCCCGGCCGGAAGGCAAACGAACGTTGCCCGTTTTTTTTGGAAACCAGCTTGAGAAGCGCCGGTCATGGAATTAGACATGAGGTCCCCCGACCCATGAAGAAACTCCTCTGCATCCTCGCATGCGCAGCCGCGCTCTCGGGCGCCCGCGCCGGCAACTACCAAAACTTCGGCGTGGCCATCTACATCCCGGTGAGGGTTGTGAACACCTTTGCCGACACGAAGGTCCTGCAGTCGCAGTGGGACGTCATCAGCAGCCAGGTGAAGGTCGACAAGGTCTACATCGAGGTCCAGCGAGACGGGATCCTGGCGACCGACAAGCTCCTCGAGGACGTCAAGCAGTTCTTCGTCAGCCGCGGCGTCCAGGTGGCGGCCGGCACCGCCTTCACGGGCGCCGAGTCGGACCAGTTCCATTCGTTCTGCTACACGGACCCCGCCGACCGCGCCTTCGTCAAGAAGACGTCGGAGCTGGCCGCCCGCCATTTCGACGAGTTCATCCTGGACGACTTCTTCTTCGTCAACTCGAAGACCGATTCCGACATCGCCGCCAAGGGCGACCGGTCATGGACCGACTTCCGCCTGGGCCTCATGGACGAGGCCGGGGCGAACCTCGTCCTGAAGGCCGCCAAGGACGTGAACCCCAAGATCAAGGTCGTGATAAAGTTTCCGAACTGGTACGAGCACTTCCAGGGCCTGGGCTTCGACCTGGACAAGGAGCCCAAGATGTTCGACGGCATCTACACCGGCACGGAGACCCGCGACCCGACCATAACGGACCAGTACCTCCAGCAGTACGAGAGCTACCAGATCATGCGCTACTTCGAGAACATCAAGCCGGGCGGCAATGGCGGGGGGTGGGTGGACACCTACGGCGCCCTGTACGCCGACCGCTACGCCGAGCAGCTCTGGGACACGATGTTCGCGAAGGCCCGCGAAATCACCCTCTTCATGTGGGCCAACATCGCCATGAAGGCCGACGCGGGCGACAGGAAGGAATGGGAGAACCTTCCGACGGGCCTCGATTTCAACGCGGTGGCCGGATCCTATCACGCCATGGGCGACGGCGCGCCCGCCACGCCCTCCTGGGCCACGGTGGCCGGCGTCGCGCTGCGCCAGGCCGACGCCGTCGTCGGGAAGCTCGGCAATCCGATCGGCATCAAGAGCTACAAGCCCTACCAGTCGACCGGGGAGGACTTCCTCCACAACTACATCGGGATGATCGGTATCCCGATCGACCTGTATCCCGAGTTCCCGGTGGACGCGAAGCTCGTGCTCCTGACCGAGTCCGCGAAGTTCGACCCGGACATCGTCGCGAAGATCAAGAGGCAGCTCCAGGACGGCAAGTCGGTGGTCCTCACCTCCGGCCTTCTGCGCGCGCTCAAGGGCAAGGGGATCGAGGGCATCTGCGAGACGGAGGTCACCGACAACAAGGTGCTCGCCCGCGACTACGTGTTCGGCTGGGGCCCCGGCAACCGAACGGACCTTGGAGCCGACGACCACAGGGCCGGGATACTCTTCCCCGAGGTGCGCTTCCTCACGAATGACGCCTGGGCGCTCGTGGGCGGAATCGAGAACGGCAACGGCTACCCGATCCTGCTCATGGACAAATACAGCAAGGGCGTCCTCTACGTCTGGACCATCCCGGACAACTTCCGCAACCTCTACGCCCTGCCGGCCGGCGTCACGAGCGCCATCAAGGATGTCGTCATGAGGGACTTCTTTGTCCGGATAGACGGGCCGAGCCAGGTCTCGCTCTTCGCCTACGACAACGGCACCTTCGTCGTCGAGTCGTTCCTTCCCGGCAAGACCGAGGTCAGGGTCACCGTTCAGGGCCAGTTCACGAAGCTCCGGAACCTGGTCACCGGCGAGCTTATCTCATCCTACACCCCTGAGCCCCCCACGTTCTTCTTCCGGCGGCGCGCGGCGGCCGAGGAGGCCCCCAAGTCGTATTTTCACGTCCCCGTGCTGCCACACAGCTTTGCGGCCTTTGCCGCCGAGAAGTAAGGGCCCCTAGGAGCCTACCAGCCGAGGTAGGGCGGCCCGCCATAGGCCGGCCCGTAGGGGCCGTTCGGACCGCAGAGGCTGAGAAGCCCCCGGCCCCGGAACTCCTCGAAGCCGACCCCCACGGTGAAACTCCCCGTGGGGTCGGTGACGAACAGGTCCGCCGACGTCCCGTAGAAGCTCCTGCCGCGGGATCCGCCTCCCACGGTCAGGGAGACGTCGCCGTGCACCTGCACGCGCGAGACGTCCGACACCACGGTCTCGGCCTGGGGAGGAGCCGGCTTCGGCGGCGGGGCATAGGTGAACGAAAGGGTCGGGGGCGGGCCCATCGCGATCGCCCTGGCGGCCAGCGTGTCGAGGGACGCGCGCTCCGCGCCCGTAAGGCGGTCCATTCCCGCGGCCGCGCGCTCCTGCGGGGAATGGCGGGCGGAGAACGCGGACGAGAACGCCGTCACGCCGCCCTGCCTCGCCAGGGTCACGTCGCGTGACACGAGCGCGTCCAGGGCCGACGCCTGGGATAGCGTGAGCCTCGCGATCCCGCTCGCGGCCCTCTCCTCCGGGGAGAGGCCGTCGCTGAAGCTCGCCTCGGCCGCATGCGCCCAGGCTGAAAGGGCGAGCACGGAGAGCCCGAGGGCGGCTCGCGCGATGCGCAGGATGGCGGGCGGAGGTGGCATCCAGTCAGTGAGACGCACGCCGCAAGCTAAAGTTCCGGGGCCGCCTTAGCCAGCATCGTAGTCCAGGTACGGCCCCAGCCACCTCTCGGCCTCGGCGAGGGTCCAGCCCTTGCGCCTGGCATAGTCGTCCACCTGGTCGCGGCCGAGCTTTCCGACGCCGAAGTACTTGGAATCCGGATGATTCAGATACCAGCCGCTCACGCTGCTGGCGGGGCTCATGGCGCAGCTCTCCGTCAGGCTGATGCCGGTTGCGGACTCTGCGCCCAGCAGCCGGAACAGGACGGGCTTCTCCGTGTGGTCGGGGCACGCGGGATACCCGGGGGCCGGCCTTATGCCGCGGTAGCGCTCGCGGATGAGGTCCCCGATGCCGAGGTTTTCGGCCCTCCCAAAGCCGCACGCCTCGCGGGCCTTCTTGTGGAACATCTCGGCCATCGCCTCCGCCAGGCGGTCCCCCAGAGCCTGGCTCATGATCGCGCTGTAGTCGTCCGAGGCCGCCCTGAACTGCGCAGCAAAGCTGTCAACGCCGTGCCCGGCCGTGACGGCGAAGCCGCCGATATAGTCCAGCCGGCCGCTGTCCCTGGGGGCCACATAGTCCGCGAGGCAGTGGTTGAACTGGCCGTCCGGCTTCTCCTGCTGCTGGCGAAGCATGTGAAAGGTCGCCGCCACCTTGCCGCGGCCCTCGCCGTCATAGACCTCGACGTCGTCGCCGACGCCGTTGCACGGCCAGAATCCGATGACCGCGTTCGCCGTGAAGCGCTTCTCCGCCACGATCCTCGCAAGGAGCCTCTTGGCGTCCTCGAGGAGCTTGGAGGCCTCGGGCCCGACAACCGGGTCCTTCAGGATGTCGGGGAACCGGCCGTGGAGCTCCCAGGCGCTGAAGAAGGGCCCCCAGTCGACAAAGGGGACGATCTCGGCGAGCGGCACGCCGGCGAACGCCCTCGTCCCGAGGAAGTCCGGGCGCGGTATGTCGGCGCCGGCCCAGTCGAATTTCTGCCGGCGCTCCCGCGCCGCGGACAGCGGCAGCAATGGCTTTCGCGCCCGCCTTGCCGCGAACTCCTCCCTCTGCTTCTGCTGCCTCGAGCCGACATCGGCCAGAAAGGCGGCCTTGTTCTCCGGGGAGAGCAGGGAGCTGACGACGTTCACGACCCTCGAGGCATCGAGGACGTGGACGACGCCCGGCGCATACTCGGGCGCAATCCTCACGGCCGTGTGCGCGGTGCTGGTCGTGGCGCCGCCGATCAGGAGGGGCACGGTGCAGCCGGTGCGCCTCATCTCCTTCGCGACGTGGACCATCTCGTCCAGCGAGGGCGTGATGAGGCCGGAAAGCCCGATGGCGTCGGCCTTCCTCTCGGCCGCGGCGGCGAGGATCTTCTCGCAGGGAACCATGACGCCGAGGTCGACGACCTCGTAGTTGTTGCAGGCGAGGACGACCCCGACGATGTTCTTTCCGATGTCGTGCACGTCGCCCTTGACGGTGGCCATCACGATGCGGCCCTGCGTGCGCGCGACGCCGCCGCCCTCGACGAGCCTCCTTTTCTCCTCCTCCATGAACGGGGTGAGGTAGGCGACGGACTTCTTCATAACCCGGGCCGACTTGACCACCTGGGGAAGGAACATCTTGCCCGCGCCGAAGAGGTCGCCGACGACGCGCATGCCGTCCATGAGCGGCCCCTCGATGATGTTGAGCGGCCGCGGGTACCTGGCGGTGTTGGCGCGCGCCTCCTCCGTGTCCTGCTCGATGAAGGCGTCGATCCCCTTGACGAGGGCGTGTGAGAGGCGCCCCTCCACGGGCGCGTCGCGCCACGCAAGGTCCTCCTTTGTCTCGATCTTCGAGTCCCCGCCGTGCGCGGCCTTGAGCTGGTCCGCGAAGGCGACGAGGCGCTCGGTCGCGTCGGGCCGCCGGTTGAGGATGACATCCTCGACCCGCTCGAGCAGGTCCTTCGGTATCTCCTCGTACACGCCGAGCATGCCCGCGTTCAGGATGGCCATGTCCATCCCGG
>CAZHPC010000028.1:0-30427 GCA_964534685.1 uncultured Opitutaceae bacterium | reverse complement strand
CGAAGTGCATGCCCAGCAAAAAGAGGACACGCTGATGCGGGATTTCTTAAATCCGCCTGAAAGCGCATGGCCCCGGGTGTGGTGGCATTGGATGAATGGGAATATCACCAAGGAAGGCATCAAACTGGACCTTGAGTGGATGCACCGGGTGGGCATAGGAGGCTTCCACAACTTTGACGCCAGCCTGTCGACGCCGCAGGTGGTGGAAAGGCGGCTCGCCTACATGACCCCAGAATGGAAGGACGCCTTCAGGTACGCGATAACATTAGGGGACCAACTCGGCATGGAAGAGGCGATCGCGAGTTCTCCAGGCTGGAGCGAGACAGGCGGCCCCTGGGTGCCCCCGTCGCAGGGAATGAAAAAATACGTGTGGAGTGAGACATTCGTCAGCGGCGGCAGCCCATTCAAGGGCGCGCTGGCCCATCCCCCGTCAAACACGGGACCATTTCAGAATCTCGTCGACCGCGACAACCCACCCGAATCCGCAGGCGGCCGGGAGGCTCCGCAGTATTACGGCGAGGCAGCGGTTGTCGCGTACCGCAGGCCGCCAATGGATGTTCCCATCGGCTCGCTGCATCCAAGGGTAACGGCGAGCGCTGGCGCTCCTGACATGTCGAGAATGAGCGAAGGGGACCCGGGGACGCCGGTGAAGCTTCCGATTCCCGCCGTAGGCAAGAGCGTATGGATCCAATATGAATTTACCGAGCCCCAGTCGGTGCGCTCGGTCACAATCGCGATGAACGACCTTGATGAGGTCGCCGCTGTGGTCACGGGGACATCCAACCCCGAGAAGTCCCTGGAGGGCAGTGATGACGGGCAAACCTTCCGCATGATCGCGAGGCTCCCTGATGGCGGCGCCCCCGAGCACACGGTCTCGTTCCCTGCGGCAAGGGCAAGGTTCTTCCGGATCGTCTTCAAGCGGGGACCTGCTCCCGCGACGCCTTCTTGGATGCTTGGCATCGACCCTTCATCCTTCGGAATCAAAACGCGCCCGACCGACTATCGGATTGTCCGGCTGGCGCTGCATCCGGGACCGCGCGTGAACAGGTTCGAGGAGAAGGCCGCCTTCGCGCCTTTTCCCGACCTCTATCCGTTCGCGACGCCTGATTTCGCTGCACCCGAAGTGGTTTCGAAGTCCGATGTGGTCGACCTGACCTCTAAGCTGAGGGCAGACGGTACACTCGACTGGACGCCTCCGCCCGGCGACTGGGTCGTGATTAGGTTCGGATACTCATTGTTGGGGACAACCAACCATCCGGCCACCGCGGAAGCCACCGGGCTTGAAGTCGACAAGCTAAACGCCGGCTACGTCAAGAGCTACATGGACGCCTACCTGGACAGCTACAAGGAGACCGTGGGCGCGGCCTGGATGGGCAAGCGTGGAATCCAGTACGTGGTGACCGACAGCTGGGAGGCAGGCTCGCAGAATTGGACCGACGACATGATCGCCAAGTTCAGGGCACGGCGCGGCTATGATCCCGTTCCTTGGATGCCGGTGCTCGCCGGGCGTGTGGTTGAGAGTTCCGAGGCCAGCGACCGGTTCCTGTGGGACTTCCGCAAGACGATAGCCGACCTGGTTGCAGACGAGCATTACGGCCAAGTTGAGTCTTCGCTCAAGGAGCGTGGCATGGGCCACTACGGCGAATCACATGAGGGCGGGCGCGCGCTCATTGCCGACGGCATGGAGGTAAAGAAGCTGGATGATATCCCGATGAGCGCGATGTGGACCCAGCTCTTCGGGAAGAATGACGAGAGCTACAACTACAACGCGGACGACCGGGAGTCGGCGTCCGTGGCGCATATCTACGGTCAGAACCTCGCCGCGGCCGAGTCGATGACCGCCGCCGCCGCGCCGTGGGCGTGGTCGCCCGCAACCCTCAAGCCGACGGCCGATTCGGAATTCCTAAACGGAATAAACCGCTTCGTGATTCATGAATCAACGCACCAGCCGCTCGTGGGCAAGGCCCCCGGGTTAACGCTCGGGCCCTTCGGCCAGTGGTTCAATCGAAATGAGACCTGGGCGGAGGAGGCCGGCCCATGGGTGAAGTACATCGCCCGCAGCAGCTATCTGCTGCAGCAGGGGCGCTTTGGCGCGGACTTGGTCTACTTTTACGGGGAAGACTCCAACCTCACGGCGATCTTTACCAACAAGGCGCCGGCTGTCCCGGCCGGTTATGGATTCGACTACATTAATGCCGACGGCCTGATCCACGAGCTGTTCATCGCAGACGGCCGAATTGCGACCAAGAGCGGCATGAGCTACCGCGTGCTGGGCCTCGACCCTTACAGCCAGCACATGTCCCTGCCCGTGCTGCGGGCTATATACAAGCTGGTGCAGGACGGCGGCGTCGTTGCCGGCAGAAAGCCGGCGGACGATCCCAGCCTTGCCGACGACGAATCGGAGTTTCGCAGGCTGGCCGACGAGCTCTTTGGCGATGGCACAGGCTTGCACAGGGTCGGCAAGGGCATGGTGTACGCGGGCCTAGGCCTGGCGGACGTCTTTGACGCGCTGAAGGTGAAGCCGGTATTCGATTACACCAAGCCGCAGAGCGACTCGCGCCTGCTCTTTGTGCATCGCAGGCTTGCGGACGGCGAGCTCTTCTTTGTGGACAACCGGAACGACCGCGACGAGACGGTGGACGCGACCTTCCGCGTGTCCGGCAAGGCACCCGAATTGTGGCACGCCGAGACTGGCGCGATAGAGCCCGCATCCTATAGGGTCGTGGACGGCCGAACAATCGTACCGCTGCACCTTGAGCCATGGGGCGCGGTCTTTGTCGTGTTCCGCAAAGCGACCTTGGAGACTTCGCGCATCCTGCCCGATGTGAAGGAGACTCTGCTCGCTACGGTAACCGGACCATGGGCCGTTACCTTCGAACCGGACCGCGGAGCGCCGCCCGGTATCACGATGGATACGCTTTCGTCCTGGAGCGACAACCCGGATGCGGGCGTGAAGTATTTTTCAGGAACCGGGACCTACACGAGGAACATCGATGCCCCGGCCGACTGGTTCGGGAAGGGTGGCCGCCTGTGGATCGATCTGGGCGACGTGAAGAACCTTGCCGAAGTGGCGGTGAACGGAAAACCGCTGGGCATCGTATGGCATGCCCCATACCGTGTGGACGCAACCGGCGAGCTACAGGCCGGTGCGAACAAGGTGTCGGTCAAGGTCACCAACGCGTGGGTCAACCGGCTTATCGGCGACCAGCAGCCAAATGCCATGGTAAAATACACATTCGCGGATATCGAGCCCTACAAAGCGAACTCGCCGTTGCTGCCGTCGGGCCTACTCGGCCCCGTGCGGATATTATCGACCGGACCGCAATGACTCACAGGGCTCATGGAAGCGATCGCACGATCTTCCGCTGACGTCCTAATGTCCAAAAAGTGTCCAATCTGATCCTTTTCAGCCCCGTCTAATACCGTCCGGAACCATCGACTCCACTCTGCTGTAGGTTTTTCATAACCCGGTTATTAGAATAATGACCTGAAGGTCGCTGGTTCAAATCCGGCCCCTGCACCCAAAGAGTCCAAACACACCTTGCCGCCGGATTTCCAAAGCTGCTCTATTTTGGAGTCTTGATGGCGTATTCGCGCCGCAATCCGATCTGTCGACTTCTCTCAGCCACCTCTCCCATTCAAGATGGCGTCGGCGACCAATCGAGCTAGGTAGCGGCGGCCGGGTACCGTGAGGTGGGTCGCGTCCTTGAAGAACTCGGCGTGGCCGAGAAATGCCGTCCAAAGGTCTATGACCGCCAGCTTCTTTTCTTGTGCAACCTGCTCGGTTTCGACGCGAACCCGCCGGTAGTTCTCGTCGTCATCCTTCGGGCCGCGAGGGATAGGGAGCGCGACATAGATTGTCGGCTTGCTGCTGAATGCAGCGAAGCGGTCGATAAGCCGGCGAAGGTCGGGCTTGAAATGCTCCATGCCCACCTGGGTTAGGCGCTCGTGGTCGCCGAACGGGCCAAGGACGACAATATTCGGGGAGAATTGTTCGGCTAGCTTCAGCTCGTCGCTGCGCAGAATCGCCTTTGGGTTCTCTAGGCCGTGATCAAGCACTGTACCGCGCGGATGGCCGAAGTTCCCAATTCGGTAGTGCGAGCCGCCACCTTGAAGGAATCCTCCCTCTATCGGATGTGGCGTGGCGTCCGCCTTGAAATCCTTATCGAGCAGCCCGCCAAGCAACTGCGGATATTCCGGATCGTTGACCCGGTGAAAGCTATGCACAATCTGCTCGCCCACACAGGCTACCTTTATGGCCGATTGGGCATGGAGCGTTCGCGTGGCGGACAACGTCAGGGCGAGGACGGCAAGAACCAGCGTGGGGCGCAAGGGGTGGCGGCGGTTGAGGTGCATGGCTAGGGGGCTGAAATCCAGTTCGGTGCCCAGCAGCTATTTCGAAGATGTCTGCGCTTGATTTCCCTTGCCTTGATCAGCCACGCCCCGACCAGGCGATTGCCTCAGGTAATCTGGAGGAGGCTCAGGGTGGGCGGGATCCATCTCCACAAAATCATCCGCTACGAACCGTGCCAGGCCGGGCACATTCTCCATAATTCCGCGCACGATGAGCTTGGAAAGCAGGTAGCCTCCGTAACCGCTGAGGTGGGTTTGGTCGCTGAACGCGGCACCCACGTTCGACCCGAGGGCAGTCCACAACACCTTGCTCATCGCCCATTGGTCGATGAGCGGCACGTGGTCCTGCGCAGCGACTTCGCGCATGGCGCGAGCCCAAGGGCCCACCGAATCGCCATTGGCTCGCCGCTCCATCGGCGTTACGAGGATGAGCGTGGCTCCTCGCCGCTGTGTCTCGGCCACAAAGACGCGTAGGTAGGCTTTGAAGCTGGTTTCAGGATCGGTGTGAGTCTGGGGCCAGTTGGCCTTCGAGTCGTTGTGCCCGAATTGTATCAGGAAGAAATCGCCCGCCTTCATTTGGCTGAGGACTTTGTCCATGCGGAGCCCGGTTATGAAGCTCTTGCTCGTTTCCCCGCCCTCGGCGCTGTTGCAAACCGAGACCTCGGGCTTGAAGAACTGGCAGAGCTGGGTTGGCCAATTGCCACCGGGCCCGTGGCGCGGATCTCCAACCGTTGAATCGCCGGCGATGAAGATCGTCGGCACCTTGTCGTCCTTCGCGATCTCCAAGGCGTCGAGGCAGGGACGGGCACCGTTGAATTCAATCGTGAGTCTATCGTCCCAGCAGCGCGACTCGGCCTCGCCGGCCAGGAACATATGGACGATCGTCCCGCCCGGCGCGTTGTGCGGCGGAGCGGGAAGCTGCGGCCTGCGTACGTTGGCGTAGAAGCTCCGTGTTTCGCTTTTCCCCTGCGGGGTCGCAATCCGCGCCGCCATGATATGGCCGGCTTCGGTCCGAATGGTTGTCTCGGACCGCCCCTGCGGGTCTCCCAGCGTGACGGTTATCCTGTAGTTGCCTTCGGGCACCTTCACCGAGAAGAAGAACGGCACCTCCGTCGCGCTCACATATCCGCTGAAACGCGGATCGCTGCCGCCTCGCTCCACGTCTATCGGCCTGGAGCCAAAATCAAATCCGTAGCCCTTCTCAGTGGAGTAGGTTTCGCTCGCAAGCACGCGTGTGTAGCCTTCGGAAGCCTTTCCGGGGCCGAAGACAAACTTGAACTCAGTCTGTTCACTTGGCGCCGGCGCCTGACCGGACGACGCAGCAACGCCCAGGAGCCATAGTCCGGCGGCGACAATACATCGGAAGCTAGGGGTTTGGACGGTAATATTCAATCTGCTCGGCTGGGTTTGCTCGGTACCGGCGGCCGAAAGTAGTGATTGCGAGATCCCCATTACCTTGACCTTAACAGGCGCGCGCAATCCAGAAGCTTTGATGCCGCAGGCGTGGGTGCGACCAACACCATCTGGGGTCGCCAGTAGGGCTTTGTCTCAACATCCTCATCACGAGCTTCTTAAGTTCGCAGCACGCGAGCCGCCAATTCAAATCCAAGCCGCTTGCAAATTGATGCCTCGCCGCCACACGGATGAGCAGCGTGTCACCTATCCCTCACTCGTTGTGCCGGTGCCTCCTCTTGCAAGGCGAAGGGTTCGCCGCCATCTTCGATGGGTCATGAACAAGAAGACGCCGGCTGGAGAACCCGATGTCGCGGCAAGCAGTGTCTTTCGCATAGGCGGTGATCTGCCGGTCAACCGCCTGGGTTTCGGCGCCATGCGAATCACCGGTCCGGGGGTCTGGGGAGAGCCCAAGGATCCGGCCGAGGCGCGCCGCGTATTGCGGCGGGCGGTCGAGCTTGGAGTAAACCTTATCGACACCGCCGATTCCTACGGACCGGAAGTGAGTGAGCGCCTGGTCGCCGAATCCTTGCACCCGTATCCCAAGGGCCTGGTCATTGCAACCAAGGGTGGTCTGACTCGCTCCGGGCCGGGAAAGTGGGCGCCTGTCGGCCGTCCGGAATACCTCCAGCAGTGCGTGGAGATGAGTTTGCGCCGGCTGAAAGTCGACTGCATCGATCTCTACCAACTCCACCGCATCGACCCGAAGGTGCCGGTCGCCGAGACACTCGGAGCGATCAAGGAGCTTCAGAGGGCAGGCAAGATCCGCCATATCGGCCTGTCCGAGGTGTCAGTCTCGGAAATCGAGCAGGCTAAGAAGACCGTGGCGATAGTGAGTGTCCAGAACCTCTACAACCTCGCCAATCGCCAGAGCGAGGCAGTCCTGGACTATTGCTCAAAGCATGGATTGGGGTTCATTCCCTGGTTTCCGCTCGCTGCCGGTGAAATGGCCCGTCCCGGCGGCGCGCTGGACCAGGCCGCAAGGAAACATGGTGCGACCGTATCCCAGCTCGCCCTTGCATGGCTCCTCCGCCGTTCGCCAGTGACGCTGCCCATTCCGGGCACATCGAGCGTGGCGCACCTGGAGGAGAACATGGGTGCCGCCTGCGTCAGACTTTCCGAAGCCGAATGGGATGAATTAGCGAGGGCACCAGGGAAGTGACCGGCTGGCTCCGGCACGGGAAGGAATGACGGCCGGTCACGGATTGAGCTGGCGCAGGTAGATCCGCCATCCGTAGGCGCCCAGGGTAATATCCGGCAGGCTCTGCTTCACGCCATTTTCCGGCACGCTCGATTCGAGCTCCAAATTGAACGCTCCGCCGTTCTCAACGCGGATCACAGAAGCCTGGGGGCGGTTCGAAAGGTTAACGACCGTGACAATTTCCTCATGGTCGCTGCGGCGCAGAAAGGAGACGACGTTTTGGGGCGCCG
Organism: uncultured Opitutaceae bacterium; assembly: GCA_964534685.1. Classification (GTDB taxonomy): domain Bacteria; phylum Verrucomicrobiota; class Verrucomicrobiia; order Opitutales; family Opitutaceae; genus Palsa-1447. The sequence goes on along the minus strand of CAZHPC010000028.1, from coordinate 23,191 downwards.
AGTTGTCCAGCCAGACCACCGACCCGCCCTGCAAAGCGGGATGGTGGTGCCTCAGCCCGATCAGGCGGCTGTAGACTCCGCGAAATGATCCTCGCCCCTTTGGTTCCCAGAAGATGGGAACCTTCTCAAACAAGGCCGGATCGCCCGACTCGCTTGCGTCGCCCACCTCCATGCCGTTGTACAGAAGCGGCACGCCGTCGAGCGTGAACATCATTGCGCTGGCGGCGAGCGCCGCGTTCCAGCCAAACCGGCTGATCGCCCGGGCCTCATCATGATTGTCCGAGAAGCGCAGGTGAAGGGCCCCTCGAGGAAAGGCGGCCCGCTCCGACTCCTCCCACGTGCGGCGGATCTCGCTGGCCGGAGATCCCTCCATGAGCACCTTGTTAAGGGCGCCCAGCATCGGCCAGGCATAGTCCATGTCGAAGGCGTTCACCAGCAGCTCGGGCTTGCTCGCTTCGGCCAGCAGAAGAAGCCCGGGGCGGATCTTGTCGAGGTCGCGACGCACGTCTTCCCAGAAATCGGTGGGTACCTCGCTGGCTACATCGCAGCGAAAACCGTCGAGCTGGAACTCGCGCGCCCAATATTGGAGCATGTCGCGCATGTAACGGCGGGTCTCAGGGTTGCCATAGTTGAGAGCCGCGACATCCGCCCACTCTGGATGGGGCGGAATGACGTGGCCGGCGGAGTCCTGCTTGTAGTAGCCCTGATTGGACATCATCACACTGTCCCACGCGGTGTGGTTCGCGACGATGTCGATGATGACCTTGAGTCCCCGTGCGTGGGCCGCGTCCACGAGCCGATGCAGATCCTCCTTTGTTCCATAGTCGGGATTGATGCCGTAGTAGTCCCTCACGGCATAGGGGCTGCCGATGCTGCCCTTCGCCTTCAGATGGCCGATGGGGTGGATCGGCATCAGCCAGAGCACGTCCACGCCCAGCGCCTTGAGATCATCCAAACGGGCGGTGACGCCGGCGAAGTCGCTCTCGGGCGAGAACTGACGGGGGAATATCTCATAGACGACGGCCTTCCGGATCCATTCGGGGGTCGGGCGGGCCTGCACGGCCGACCAGTCGACTGCGGCGTCAGCCCCGAGGGTCAGGGCGCATGGGAGGACGAGCAGGAGTGAAACGGCGGCGCGTTGGATTAACTGCGTGGTTTTCATGATTGGGGGCTTCTGGCCTCCTGCAGGCTCCTTTTTAGGTCATACCCTGCCGGAGTGGGGACATTGGAGCAGACTGGGCCGGCGGCCATGCCGCAGCGAGGAATGAACGCCCCATGTTGCTTTGAAGGTCCCGAAAAATCCTAGGTCCCGGTGCTGTGTTCTCGGAGCCCTCGGCGTGGACCATACCGCGCAGAGGAACACGTGTGACCGGGGGCCCGTTTCATTCAAATCGTCGAACGCCCGGGCGGTCCGATGGAGACACTCCACGGCGCGGCTCCAGCGGACGCGCCATCAGGCACCGAGGAACGCCGGCGCCCGTTTCTCCACCGCGGAATACGGTGACAAGGCAGTGGCTTCAAGGACCGCGACGGTCCGGGGCCAACCGACCCGATTGGCCTAGGGAACGGTGAGCTCGAGGGGGGCGAATCCCTTGGCGCTTATGATGACCTTGTCGGTCGCCGCAAGCTCGGTGATTGTCCAGACTTGGCCTGGATCGATGGCGTGCTCAGGAATGTTATGAGTCTTGGCGGTTGCGTGGAATGTCACGCTAGCGAGTACCTGCGCGCTCGCCGTAATGGTGTCCTTCGAGATATTCTTAAGGTTCAGCACATACGGGCCATTCTCGCCGCTGGTCACCTTTTCAAACGTTGGGGCCAAGGGCAGGCTCGGGGCCTTGTCGGCTACCGGCTGCGTGACCGTGGCTTCGGCAGCTAGTACGGAAGGGACCTGAGCCGCGGTGAGGATTAGGGAGCAGCCCAAGGCGACAACGGCCCTCGTGAAGAACGGTGAGCGGACGGATGACGTGTTTAGTTTGATCATGATTTTTGAGAAACTCATCTCTATCGTGGAAACTCCTGCAAGGCAAGGCGGACTGGCCGCCCCAAGGAATCCATGCGGGAAAAGGATATCGGCGTTCGACCCCCTGGCTGGCGGCTTGCCACACGACGGACGTTACGGAGTGCGTACAAAACGGATGACTGCTCCGCCTCCGGCTGCCATGCGTATGTCGAGCGCGTCATCTGCTGAGACATCCCTTTCCTCAATGCTGATATGCTCGGCGTTATCATTGCTGTCGGGCGCATCGTGCCACCAACGGAGGTGCCACCTGCCCGCCCCGAGGAAGTCGAGCTTGATTGAGCGCACCCTGCTATAGCCGTTGTTGAGCGCTCCCAAGTACCAGTCCGAGCCGGAGCGGCGGGCGATTACGAGGTGTTCGGCGACAACGCCTGAGATCACGCGTGTCTCGTCCCACACGGTCGGCACAAGCTTCAGAAAATCGACGCCGGCCTGGCCTCGCAGGTTGATGGGGTGATCGCACACGCACATGACGGGGCTGTCATACGCAACAAAAAGAGCGAGCTGGCCCGCACGGGTGCTCTGCACCTGCGTCGGAGACGCATGAGCCTGAAACTGGTCCGCCGACCGGTTCACGAAGCCGCCAGGAGTGAAGTCTCCAGGTCCAGCCAGGAAGCGGGTGAAAGGCAACGTGACGCGGTGCTCCGCGGTGACGCGCCGGCTCCATTTGTTGTACTCGTTGCCTAAAATCCCCTCGCGCGTGATCTGGTTCGGCCACGTGCGGATCATGCCAGTAGGCTTGAAGGCCCCGTGGAAATTGACGAGCAGGTGGTGATCGACGGCGCAGCGCGTGACCTTTTCGTACCAGTTCACCATTTCCTGGTCATCGCGGTCCATGTAATCGATCTTCACGCCCGCGATTCCCCATTTCTCATAGAGAGCGAACGCCTGCTTGTAGGCATCTCCCTGGTAGGCGTCACTCCAGTAGAGCCACACCCAGAGGCGCACCTTGCTCTGAGCCGCGAAGCGAAGAAGTTCATTCATGTCTACCTCGGGAACCGGCCGGGTAATGTCGGAGTTGGGACTGTCCCTCCCGCCATACCATCCGCCGTCCACAAGCTGGTAGGGCCAACCCATCTCGCTCGCGAACTGGATGAAGTCCTTCATCGTGCCCGTGTCCTTCTTCCCGATGCCGGACCACCAACTGTCCCAAGCCATCATGCCCGGCTTGATCCACGACATGTCGGCGATCTGGCACGGCGTGCTTAGGTTCAGCACAATGTCGCTTTCAATCAATCGGCCAGGCTCACGGCCTATCATCAGGACGCGCCATGGGGATGGGTGCGGAAGGGTGACGCTTACCAAACCCCTTCCGTCCCAGCGTGGCGCAAGGCGGCTTCGCAGTGTGACAGCACTCGTGCCCGCAGTCTGCGGTTCACGGGCCAGCCAGAGTCCGGCCCAGTCCACAAGGTCGGCCTCAGTCACCGCAACCCAAGCGGCCGGGGTATGTGTGAGCAGCGGCAGTCCGGTCACAGTCTCGATGGGAAGGTCCGAAAGCCGCTGTTTGCGAAACTCCCATTCCTGGGAACCATGGAATCCGCCCCGAGAGTCGTAATCATCGGGTGGCACCGCAACGTGATCGCCCCCGAAACATACGCTGTCCGTCGTGAAGGCGAACTCCGTAAGCTCCTCGTCAATGATTATATCCGAGGCGCCGGCTCCGCTTGGAAGCAGATACCGGAAGCCCACGCCGTCATTGAACGCACGGAAAACCAGGGAAAAGGTCCGACCAGAATCCCCCTTCTCCCTGACGGTGATTGCAAGTTCTTGATATTGGTTTCGAACCTCTCGCCTCTTCCCTAGAGGATTTGTCCATGTCGTATCGCTTTCGGCCCGCGCGGCCTCGATCAGCACGACGTCGCGGCCAAGCACGCCACCTTCACGCAGGCGCAGGCCAAGCCTTGACTCGTTCAGCACCAGCGCGCCGTCGACGGCCACGCGGTAGCTGAGTGCGCCCGAGGGATTGACCATCACGGCAATGCGGCCGTCCGGCGAATGCAGCTCCAGCGTCGACGTTGACGCGCCGTTCTCGGCAGCCTGGGTGCCGCCGGATCCAAGCGTCGCGAACAGCAACGTGAGCAAGGCAGGCGCTAGGCGGTGACAGATCATACTGCGGATAGAGGCGACTGGGGCATTCATGTGGAGTCTGGGGTTCTTGGTCCTGCCGCCGGTGCCGGGCTATTGAGGCCGGCGGACGATCAACGGGGCTTCTCCGTTTCAAACACCGTACGCTCCGTGTTGGCCCTGATCCACGCAAAAATTGCGCGGGTATCGCACCTGCCGCGGCCGAGCCAACTGGCCGTTCGGAATCAACTAGGCCGAACACGGTAACACTGCGCAGGCGCTCCAGAAACCTCGGGCCAAGTCGCGCAAGCGCGGGCTCGTCGTCGATGCAAAGGATGCGTTCGCCGCTTCCGGGCGGCTCGCCGGCGTGAACGGGAAAACACAGGTTGAGCGTGCGGTGCCCTCTCCCGGCTGGCTGATGGCGGAGATCGCGGCCTTGTGGCTCTTGAATAGCCCGTCAAGGGCGACCTGCAGGTCGACGAGGTTCCTCATTGATTCCCCGAGTTGCGCTTCGGTCTGCATGTGGCGAACCTTATCTCGTCCGGTGCCTCGAAGGCAGCCCTAAAGGACGCCTGCAAACGTACTCTAGGTAGGTCTTACCCCACTTATGCCATCGGTCGGCAGCCCAAGCGTCAGATGAAGGTTCAGGTTGGGCGTAATCCTCACCAGGTTTTCGATGCCGAGCGGTTTGACAATGTAGTTCTCGGCGCCCAAGCGGCCGCATTCGACTATCGTCCGGTCACTTTGCGAAACCGTCAGGACCACCACCGGAATATCGCGCGTGTGCTTGTCGCTCTTGATGCGGCGGAGAAATTCCACGCCCGACATCTGGGGCAGGTTAATGTCGAGCAGGATGAGCCGAGGTCGCTCGCGTCTGCGCCTAGCAAACCGGCCCGCGCCCTGTAGGTAGTCCAGCCCGCTCTCCGCGCTGCGGACGATCCTTAGCGGATTCGTGAACCGGGCCTTTCTAAACGCCCGCTCCGTCATCGCCGCATCCGTCTCGCTGTCCTCAATCAACAAGATTTCCCGCGATTCCGTTTTTGCAGCCGGCACGCCTCCGCGCAGTGCAGCCCCGGCCGGTGCGGTCGCTGCCGTCAATAGCTTCCCGACCGTTACCTGAAGCGCTCGCGCAAGATTCAGGATGCTCTTGAGCGTAACATTACGCGCGCCGCGCTCGATATCTGCAATGTAGGTACGGTGCATGCAGGACCGCCATGCCAGCTCATCCTGCGTTATTCCCAGCCGTTTTCGATACGCCCTGACTACAATGCCAAGCCTCTCTTGGACATCCGATGCCGCCTGGGAGAATTGGGCGTTCTTGGTCAAGTTGTTGTTTGTAGCACGCTACGCAACAGCCTATCGGTAATACTGGGTTAAGTTGGGCCGTGAAAATAGTATGCTAATAGCTATTATAAGTTTCGCAAGTGGGACCGACGACTTCAGTCGAGTGCCCGCAGGCGCGGCTGAAGAGACGGTGACTTTAACCATCCTGTTACAACCTAGCTCGCCGCCCTTATGTTGATCCTATTTCCCAGGCGCTAGTCCTCCCGACAACTGGGAGCGGTCGTGTACCGCTGGCCGAAGAGGCGTCCTGTCCGGACACGTTGGGGATTACTGTGCCGCGACGTCCAGCTCTGCGCACCGATCAATGTTGATCGGTCACAGCCAAATATCCAGCGTGCCTCATGCCTCGTTCAAACTATGAGGACGAAATCATCGTCTCCTGGGTCGAATTGCACCGTGACGCGCGCTTCCTTTCGGAGCAACTTCACGCCAAGGGATCGTGGAAGGGCATAATCGCGATCACCCGCGGAGGTCTGGTCCCGGCAGCGCTCGTTGCGCGCGAGCTCGACATACGTCTGGTCGACACGATCTGCGTGACGAGCTACGCCAAAGCCGCGGCGGGCCAGGCCGAGCAGATTCGCGAGGACGTCAAGGTTCTCAAGGGCGTCGAGGGTGACGGCGAGGGCTATCTGCTGATCGACGACCTTGTGGACTCGGGCCGCACGGCCCAGGTCGTGCGCCAGCTCCTTCCCAAGGCTCATTTTGCAACCCTGTACGCAAAGCCGCTGGGTCGCCCCATCGTCGACACGTGCGTGAAGGAGTTTAAGCAGAACAAGTGGATATTCTTCCCCTGGGACATCGAATACAAGTTTGCCACTCCGATTAAGGACGGCGGCCGCACCGCCGCTGGACCCGGTTAGGTGGACATGTGTCCGTGATGGCGTCCGTCGGCCGGGGAGGATCCCGGGCGCCAACGCTTGCACCAAAGCGCCATTCTCGTCAGTGCGCGGGCCCCTCCTGCTCAGGCACCCTCGATCAGCGCGGACGAGGGATGTGCATTCCAGAGGGCGATTACGGGCGACGCGCTGCTCATATGCTCGTACGCGAGTATGCCCAAAGTGGCCGTTTCAAGCGCGAATCGCGCGCCATCGCCAATAGGCAGACATATCCACCGCGCGGCTAGAGCCCGCCCAAAATGACCGTGCGTGAAGAGTGCGATGTTTTCCTCCATCGCCCTGAGCCGGGCGATGACCCGATCCGCGCGCGCTGCGACCTGTGCCGGCGATTCGCCCCCTGGGCAGCCATCACTGAAAAGCTCCCACCCTGGGTTGACCCTTTGGATCTCGTCTGAACTCAGTCCTTCGTATTCGCCGTAATCCCATTCGGCTAGATCGGGCTCGATTTCGGCCGAGGCGCCGAGGCCGGCCAATTCGCATGTCCGCCGGGCCCTCTGCCGAGGGCTGGTCAGAACATGCCTGAAACCAACACCGGCCAGCGGGCGCGCAAGCATGCGCGCGTTCAACTCGCCTTGTTCGGAAAGCGCAATGTCGGTGCGCCCGGTGTGCCGTCCCGACTTCGACCAGGCGGTCTCGCCGTGGCGTGCAAGGAAAACGCGTTGCAGCATTGTTGCAGCCTAGGATGACGGATGGGCGGTGGTCCACCTCCAGTTGCGGATTTCCGGCGTATCCTGACCGTTCCCACCACTATGCTGTCTGCCCTTAACCAGTCTGTCGCGCGGTACCTGCCTTGGATGGGAGCCCGCGTAGCCCGTCCTTGGACGGTGGCCAATGGCGCCCATTACTTGGATCGTTTCCGGAGCCGGAGTGTTCCGCTTCGTGAGCCTCCAGCTCCTCGCCGCCCTAGACCAAGTGTTCGAATCACCGATCTCGCAATCATTAGCTCCTCGTCCGTGCGGATCACCCGCACGGCAACGGGGCTGGACGATCTAGATATCAAACGTGAATTCGCCGCGTTTCTTCTCGGGTCCAATTCTATCCCGAGAAAGCCGAGGCCTTTGCAAATGCGGGCGCGTACGGCTGGCGAGTTCTCGCCAATTCCGCCCGAGAATACGAGCGCGTCCAGGCCACCGAGCGCGCCCGCGTAGGCAGCCACCCATTTCTTCGCCTGGTAGCAAAAGAGACCGACGGCCTCGGCGGCCCGGACGTCACGCAGCTCGCGCTTCAAGAGATCGCGCATGTCGGAGCTTGTCCCTGAAACCCCAAGCAAACCCGATTCGCGATTCACCATCTTCTGAAACTCCGGGGCGCTCATGCCCTCCCGACGCGCGAGAAAACCCACGATCCCCGGATCCAGATCCCCAGAACGGGTGCTCATGACCAGGCCCGCCGCAGGCGTGAATCCCATGGTCGTATCAATGCTCCTGCCCCTCTTGACTGCAGCCATGCTCGCTCCGTTGCCTAGGTGGGCGAGAATCACCCTGCCACGCGCCGCCGGTCCGTCGACACGCCGCAGCTCCTCCATTAGAAATGTGTAGGACAGGCCGTGAAACCCGTAGCGCATCACGCCCTTTGCCTCGAAGCGCCGCGGAATGGCCAGGATCCTCGCTACGCGCGGCATCGTCCTGTGAAACGCGGTGTCAAAGCACGCAATCTGCGGCAGCGACGGATTGCGCTCCATGAAGGCCTGGATCAGCTCGATCTCGCGCGGCATGTGATCGGGATCAAAGGGTGTGATCCTCGTAAGCTCCTCGATCAGCTCCGGTGTCACCCGCTCCGGCTCCGAGTGCGCCATGCCATGCACGACCCTGTGCCCGACGCCTTGAACCGCGGCAAATGCAGGCTGGACCTCGAGCCAGTCCAGCAAAACTCCGACGGCGGTCCGGTGGTCCGCGGCCGTGATCCTTCGGCTACCCTCCCTCCCTTCAATCCGGTCGCTAAAGTGCAGGCGGGTCCCCGGCAGACCAATCCGGTCCACTTTTCCGTCCAGGATCCTCCGCATTGGTGCGCCGGTCTCGTACAGTGCGAATCGGATGCTCGATGAACCGCCGTTAACGGCCAGGATAGAGGATTTCCGTTTTGCCGGCTTCATGGAAGGCGCAGGTTAGGACCTTTCCCAGGGGATAGCCAGCGGCGCGCCGGAAATATTCGCAATCCTAGCCCGATCCTAACCGGCGAGGTGTCTGCGAATCGACCGGAGTTCCGCCCGCCGCGTCCTTGAAACGCCCGGGTAGCTCATGTTGAGGCCTTCCAGCGTGTCTATGACGATCCGCGAGACGATGAGCCGCGCATTGAGCTTGTCGTCAGCAGGGACGATGTGCCACGGCGCCACCTTCGTGCTGGTTGCGCCAATACATTCCTCATACGCCTCCATATAGTCGTTCCAGAACTTCCGTTCCTTGACGTCACTGAGGCTGAATTTCCAGTTCTTCTCCGGCACATCGATGCGCTTGAGCAGCCGCCTGCGCTGCTCCTCCTTGGAAAGGTGCAGGAAGAACTTGATGACACGCGTGCCGTTGCGGTACAGGTGCTCTTCGAGCTCCACAATCGAGCGGTACCTGCCTTCCCAAATCGTCTTCCCCTCCATCAGCTGCTCTGGAAGCCCCTGGGACTGCAGGATCTCGGGATGCACGCGGACGACCAGCACCTCCTCGTAATACGACCGGTTGAAGACACCGACCTTCCCACGAGCCGGCAGGCGACAGGTGGTGCGCCACAGAAAATCATGCTCGGCTTCCTCGGCGCTCGGCTGCTTGAACGAGTGAACCTCGCAGCCCTGCGGATTGACGCCGCTTAGCACATGGCTGATCGCGCCGTCCTTTCCTGCAGCGTCCATGGCCTGGAAGATGAGCAGCAGCGCATAGTTGTCGGAGGCGTATAGGAGATGCTGGAGTGCGCTCAGGTTGCGCACATCCTCGACCAGGGCCTCCTTGTACTGCTTGCCCGATTTGTAAAGCGGCTTGATGTCAGTCGGCCACTTTCTTAACCGGACCCTTCGCCCGGGTGGGACGCGGAAGTCTTCTGAGTCAATTTTCATATGGCAATATTCTTAAGCTGTGTATTCGCCGGTCGGATGGCAAAGGCTCCGCGGATGCGCCCCTCCCGAATGACAATGCCCGTCATGGTGCCTGCCTTGGCTTGAAGGCCGACGCACCGGCCAGCTTCTCCCAGAGGACGCGCTCCTGGGCGGACACCGAGGTGGGCACCTGGATCCGGACGACGGCATAAAGATCGCCGCGACTGCCGTCCTCGCGGGGCAGTCCAAGGCCGCGCAGTCGAAGCTGGCTGCCGGCAGTGGTCCCGGGCGGAACCCTAAGCGAGGTGGCCCCGTCGAGCGTCGGTATCTTTGCACGGACGCCGAGCACGCCCTCCCAGGGCGCAAGGTCCAGGTCAAAATAGAGGTCCGGGCCCTTCACGGTCAGGTCCGGATGGCGCGCAAGCCGCACCCGGAGGTAAAGGTCGCCGGCGTGTCCGCCGGCGGAGCCCTCGCCTCCCTGACCAGCGAGGCGGATTCTCTGGCCCTCTCGCACTCCCGGAGGGATCCGCACCTTATAGGTGTCGGTCTTCTCGCCGCTATCGCCTTGCGGACGCCGGAGGGTTACCTTGCGCATCGAGCCCCGCAGGGCCTCCTCGAGCGTGACCATGATGTCTGCCTCAACGTCCCGGCCAGCCTGCGCGACCTCCTCTCCGAAGTCAAAGTACTGCCCCGACTCGCCGAACGATCCCCCGCCGCCGCGACTTCCGCCGAAGAACGACTCGAAGAAGTCACTGAACCCCGTTCCGCCAAATTCGAAGTCGGAAGCGTTCCTTGGATTGCGGCCGCGACCCGCCCTAGCCTGCCCGGGCATTCCACCCGTGTCATCCTGCCAATTCGGCCCAAGCTCGTCATATCGGCGCCTCTTCTCCGGATCCCCCAATACCTCGTAGGCCTCGTTGATCTCCTTGAACTTCGCCTCGCCCGCGGCCTTGTTCTTGGCAACGTCGGGATGGTGGATGCGCGCGAGCTTGCGGAACGCCTGCTTGATCTCCTCCGGCGTCGCGGTGCGCGCGACACCAAGCGTCTCGTAGTAATCCTTGTACTTGATCGGCATAGGTCTTCCTGCGTTGGCACAATCCTTACACGAGATGGCTCAAAGCACAATATTGCCCGCAACGGGCACCCCGCGATCAACGGAGCGGCGTGTCGTCAATCCGTTCCCAGAATCCAACCGCGAAATCGCCGTCGTTTCCGTACATGTGATGCCAGTAATAGCGCCCCCTTATCTGGGCCCTTAGGGGACCGAAATGGGCGTTATTGTCCACGTTGTCCCTGGGAAGCCACAGGATATACTTCACATTGTTGTGGAGGAGCCACTCGAGCGGGTCCGGCAGGGTTCCCGCATACAGGGCGTTCATCTGGACATAGCGCTGGTCGATTTCCAGATACGACCCCCGCCATGCCTCCTCGAGCCACGGCCAGCCAAGAAAGCTCTGCTTGCCCGCAAAGAGGGTCACGGCGGGTGACTCGGTGTTCTTCATGGCAAGACCGCTTTCAAGGGTCACGCCATCGGGGCGCGACGCCAGCTCGACAATCATGTCCCTGACCACGTCGTCCCTCTCTATCCACATCGCTCCGGACAGGTGCCCAACAGACACCTTGGAATCCCTGTAAGAGCCGGCGAATTGCCTGCCCAGGTCATAGGCGAACGCCAGGTTGGGAAGGAGCAGGACAAGGGTTCCGTACCTGCACACCCGCGACCTCGAGCCGAGATTCAGCGCGCCGAGGGTCATGATGATCCCGGCGTACACCCACGGCCACCATTTGAGCGTCGAATTGAACCGGCTCCACACACTCCCGTAGATGTCATGGTTGTAGAGGAACTCCGTCGCGAGCAGCGCCAAAGCCCAGATCGCAACGAGGAAGAGCGCGAATGGGCGCCGTTCACGGTTGAACGGGCCAAGTAGGAGTATCCCGAGCACCGGCCAGAAAGTGAGAAGCCAGCCGAGCCAGGGCGTGTGGTCGACAGAGGCGGTCACCCCGATCGCGGCGTTGTTGCCTATGGCCTGCTGGGTGAACTGAAGAAGGAACGGATACTCGAGTCCCGTTGCGACGGCGAATCCGGTCAATCCCGGGATCAGGTAGCCCTCGCTACCGCGGACAGCGCTGAAGATGAACCATCCCCCAACCAAGAGCAGCTGCAGCGGCAGGGTCCACGCATTGGAAACCAGCGCGATGGGAAGGGTCGCTGCAAGGAGCGCGTGATTGACGGCCCGCTGACGCCCGGACGCGCCCGATTCCTGGGCCGCAATCAGCGCCGCAGCGAAGGCCAGCAGAAGGAATCCCGAGAGCGGCGGATGGTAGTCGCCTTTGGTCAGGAAATAGCTGAGCGGCTCCATGGGAAGGTCCCGCGCCTCGACACCCGGGGTTGTCATCCACGAGGAGACATGCCGGCCGAGCGGCGTGAGCTCGCCGCGCACGATGGATCCCCCGACAAACCGGACGATATCCAGCACATAGGCGTTCTTGAGGAAAACGTGCGCCACGACGGTCACACCGCTTCCCCCGACGATAAGCGAAAGGATCGCGACCCAGCGTCCGGCCGTCCAACCGCAAAGCCTGCCGATGCAGCTCCCTGAGAGAAGGGTCAGGAATCCGACCAGCGTGCAGAAGGCCAGATGGTAGCTGATGCCGGGGCCGACGCCAAGCAGGCGCCCGAGCAGGGACGCCCCGTAGTGCTGGAAACTGTAATAGCAGTTCGCGCGGAACGGCGAAAGCCAGAGGTCCGGGGGCGGAAGCTGCGTGCCCTTCATGTAGGACTCGATCAGCCCGAAGTTGGGCATCTTGTCCTCGCTGGCGTCGATGTCCGGAAAAGTGTAGCGCCAAAGGAAGCAGTACAGGAAGCCGGCCGCGAACAGGGCCTCGTATCCCCAGTTCTCCCGAATCAGCGGCCGGTTGCGCCATATCAGCCACAGGGAAAGGAACGTGGTGAGGGGCAGCAGCGGCAGGTGCGGGCCGAAGCCGACGAAATGCTCCAGGCAGAAGAACACCATGCAGATCGCCAGCACGCCGGTAACCCTTGCTATCGCATAGTCTCCTACAAAACGACAGGCAACCAATCCGGCGCCCAGGAGGTTGATCCAAAGCCCGGCGATCGCCAAACTTAGAAATACCAGCGACATCCCCGTAAGAGTTGCCCGCCAGGATGGCTCCATGCGAGCCTGGATTTGAACGGGCCTGCGGGGTCCGACGCCGCCCGTCCGCACCCGCGTTCCGCCACCGCCAGCCGCCCGCCGTGCACGGCCAACCCGCCCTGTTTCGGCACTCCGGCGGCCGCATTTTCCCAAATACAAACTTTGCAAACGGCCCCTGCGCGCTATGGGCTTTCGGCCGCGTGCCAACCCTCAGCGAAAACCGAATTCCCAGGAGGCGCTGGGGAATCGGCGTGCTCCTTGGGTCGGGCATCCTCGTCAGTTTTCTAGACCGGATAAACCTCTCGATCGCAGGCCCACAGCTCGAGAAGGCGCTCAATATCGGGCCCGACGGCCTGGGGTTTCTCCTCAGCGCGTACCTCTGGACCTATACCGCTCTTCAGATTCCCATCGGGCTGGTTGTCGACCGCCTCGGCGTGACCCGGGTGGGCCGCTGGGGCGCCCTTCTCTGGACCTTGACCTCCGCCGTCACCGCGGTCGCCGGGGGTTTCTGGGGCATCGTCGCCGCCAGGTTTCTCCTCGGCATCGCGGAATCCCCCTCGTTCCCGGCGGTGTCCAAGGCCACCGGGCACTGGTTCCCGCGGTCCGAGCGCGCCCGCGCGACGTCGATCTTCGACGCAGCCGCAAAATTCTCAAACGTGCTCGGGATCCCCGTGATCGCGTTTGCCGTCGTGCGGTATGGGTGGCGGTGGGGGTTCGCCATATCGGCCGCGATCAGCTTCGTGTATTTCATCGCGTTTTACTTCCTCTACAGGGACCCGAGTGCCGACCGCCGCCTTACCTGGGCTGAGCACGAGCACATCCTGGCCGGCGGCGGGGTGCCCGAGGGCCGATCGGAAGAGGGCTCCCTTGACATGCTGGGCTACCTGCTCACCCAGCCGAAGATATGGGGACTGGCGATCGGCTTCGGCGCCTACGGCTACTCCTTCTACCTCTTTCTCACATGGCTGCCTTCCTACCTGGTGAGCACAAGCGGAATGAGCGTCCTCAGATCGGCCGCCTACACGGTCACGCCGTGGGCGATCGCGACCTTCACCGACCTGTTTGTCGGCGGATGGCTCATCGACGCGCTGATCTCGCGCGGCGCGGATGAAACCCGCGTGCGCAAGACCGTTCTCATCTCCGGAATGCTGCTGGGCCTTGCGGTCATAGGCGCGACAAGGACGGACAGTCCGGCTTGGGCGATCTTCTGGATCTCGGTCTCTCTCGGCGGACTCGCCGCCGCAGCCCCCGTCGGCTGGTCACTGCCCTCGCTGATCGCACCCAAGGGCGGCGTCGGGGCCGTAGGCGGAATCATGAACTTTGCCGTTAACCTGATGGGAATCGCCGCGCCGATCGTGACGGGCCTGATCGTCAACGCCACGCATTCGTTCATCGGCGCTTTTCTGGCGGCCGCCGCGATACTGGTCGTAGGCATCCTGGCGTTTGTATTCCTGCTTGGACGAATCGAGACGATGCCCGGCCCTTCGATGACGGCAGCCGGCCGAGCGCCGGGTTGACCTCACCCCGGGGAATACTGAATCCTTGGCCCAGCGATGAAGAAGACGCTCATCTATCCGCCGAACCACCCGGCCCCGCGGGGCGCCTACAGCCCCGGCCTTCTGGTCGAACACGGGGATTCGAGGACGCTCTACCTCACCGGGCAGCTCGCCGTCGACCCCGACGGCAAGGTGGTCGCGCCGTGCGACGCGGCGGCGCAGACGGAATACGTCTTCAGCCTGATCGGATCGATACTCGCGGCCGCGGGGATGGATTTCGGCGATGTGGTGAAGGTGGAGACCTTCCTCACGAACATGCCCGACTTCGAGAAGTTCTCCGCGATCCGGAATCGGTTCTTCGCGCAGACCAGGCCCGTGAGCACGCTCCTCGAGGTAAAGGGCCTCGCCCGGGAGGGCTGCTGCGTGGAGATTGCGGTCACGGCCGTAAAATGAACCCGTGACCGCGCCCGGCACACCCACCCCAGGCACCCCGGCGCTCTGTGTCGCCGACGACGCCACGTTCTGGCCGTGGCTCTCCTCGCCGAAGATCGGGGCCTGGCCGAACCGCGAAACGACGGTGGTCATCGCCCCGCTCGCCGGGATGGCCGACTGGGGCCTCGGCCATCCCCTCGACGCCGAGGAAATGGTGCTCACCCACGTGATCCGCGACGCATGCCGGCTGGTCGCGCCGGATTGCAGGCCCCTGGTCCTGCCCCCCCTTCGCTTCGCCTTCGGCGCCGATCCCTCGTGCGCCTTTCCAGTCGACCAACCGACGGCGCACGCTCTTATCGCGGAGGTCGCCGCCTCCGTCGCCGCATCCGGGTTCCGGAGAATTGCAATCGTGAACGCGAGCCCCTGGAGCGAGGAGCTCTGCAGCGCAGCCGCGCGTGACCTGCGGGTAGCGCGAGGGCTGCACATGTTCCTTGTTCACCTGAGCGCGATCGACCTGGATTTCCATCCTGTCCGAAGTCGCAGCCGCCGCAGGCTGCAAACGCTCCTGACCGCCCTCTACGGCGCCGACCCGGAGCCGTCTGCTCCGGAGGCGCCCGGGCTGCCACCCAGGATGTGGGGCGACGAGTCCGTAGCCGCCCTTCCCGGACCGGCGGCAAGCCTTAAGGAGGCCCAAATCGAGGGAGCCGCAATTCTTGCCGCTTCCGCGCACCGGCTCGCGAAGCTCATCTCGGACATCCACGACCGCCCGCCGCTCAGCGCGAAGATTGCCCCCGTATGAACTTCCCGTCCTATCGCGACAGGTACCTTCCTGCGATGACCCTGCGGCGCATAGGTGCGCTTTCCGACAAGGCGTGGGCGCCCGTCATCCTTGCTACAGGAGCGATCGAGCAGCATGGTCCGCACCTGCCCGTGGCGGTCGATGCCCTCATGGGCCAGGTGTGGCTTTCGCTGGCCCTGGCCCGGCTCCCCGCAGGGGCGTCCTGCTACGTCGCTCCGTCAATAACGATCGGCAAGAGCAACGAGCACACCGGCTTTCCGGGGACCCTCATGATCTCACGGGAGACGCTGCGCGCGCAGATCCTCGCCGTCGCCCGCCAGATCTGCGCATGGGGCTTCCGTTCCCTCGCGGTCATCAATACCCACGGAGGCAACCTGCCGGTCCTGGTCCCGACGCTCCGGGAGATACGGGCGCTCTACGGCATCAGGGCGGGCCTGCTGCAGTCGAAGCCGGTCGAGGGGCTGTCGGCCCAGGAGGCCGCCTTTGGAATCCACGCGGGGGAGGTGGAGACGTCCTGGGTCATGGCGGCTGCGGGCCGACACACCGACCCGTCGAAGGCCGTGTGCGAATACCCCGCACGGATCGAGGACCCGGGGGAAGTCCGTCCGGTCGCGGCGCCCGCGCTTGTCGCTTGGGCGTCGTGCGACGTCTCAAAATCCGGGGTCATGGGCGATGCCGCCGCGGCCACCGCGCAGAAGGGGGAACGCTGGCTTGAGCAGGGGGCCGAGGGCTACGCGTCGGCCATCGCCGAGGTCTGCCGTGCCGCAAGGGCGTCCATGACATGATGGTGCGCCGGCGTTTGACCGCGCATCGTTTGGTGCCCGGCGTGCGTCTTGCCTGCTGAAGATCGTTTCAACATTGTTCCCCATGACCTTTCACAAGGCGCCGCTTCCCCTTATGTGCGTCGCTGCATCACTGTTGGTCCAGGCCTGCGTGCAGTACAACCCCTCCCCGCCGTATCCGCCTCCTCCGCCCCCACCGCCGCCCTACTCCGCGGCGCCGCCCGGACAGCCGGCGGCATCGCCCGCCCCGCAGTCTGCGGATTTCCGCGGGATCGACGCCCTTATGGCCCCAATCGCCCTCTATCCCGATCCGCTTCTCGCCATCTTGCTGCCCGCGTCGACCGTGCCCTCCGATATCACCGCGGCGTCGGCCTACCTGATCCAGTACGGCGACGTGTCCCGGATCGACAGCCAGCCGTGGGACCCAAGCGTTCGCGCACTCGCGCATTATCCCAAGGTCATAGCATGGATGGCGGAGAACATCGCCTGGACCCAGGCGCTCGGCGCCGAATTCGCGTCTTCGCCGGCCGAGGTCATGGATTCGGTCCAGAGGCTGCGCGCCCGCGCGTGGGCCGCCGGCACGCTCGCATCGACCCCGCAGCAGCAGGTGTTTTCGGACGAGGACGCGATTGAGATTCTTCCCGCCCAGACCGACATGGTCTATGCCCCGGCCTATGATCCGGACGTCATGTTCTCCGACGAGCCCTACTACGGCTACGGCGGACCGTTCATATTCTTCGGGGAACCGTATCCTGCGGGCATCTGGCTGAACTACGCATTTGACTGGCACCGCCACCGGGTTTGGGCCGGAGACCGGGACGCATGGCACGAGCACGATGCGTGGCAGTCACCGCATTTCGACGGCGACCGGGAGCCTCCTGGGGCCCACTCCTGGCACCACCGGCATAGCAGCCCAAGGGACCTCGCGCCCGACCGCGGCGTGCACGGCAACGGGGTGCCCGCTCCGCGCCCGATGCAGGGCGTTCCCAATCCTCCCCCTTCCCATTACAGGATAAGCGTCCCACAGCCGGGTCGACCCGCACCCGTGGCAGGATTTGCCCAGCCGAGGGAGCGCCCAAGGCTTGGCCTTCCCTTTGCCCCGGCGGCTTCGGGAGCGTCAGCGCGACCGGCCGAGGGGGCTCCGAGACCCCGTCAACCCGAGACGGGCGGCGTGAACTCGCAGGGCCCAATCGGCGCCGTGCACAATTACAGTCCGGCGCCGGAACCGAGGCAGCCCGCTGCGCCACCCGCTCCAGCGGCACACGAGCCGAGCGCACAGGCGCCGGCGCCGGCAAGAACGCAGGCGCCGCCGCCCGCCGCCCACGCAGTCGCCCATGAATCTGCCCCGGCGCCTGCCCATGAATCGGCCCCGGCAGCCGCCTCCAGCCACCAGCCTCAGAAATAAGATGAATATTCCCATCTACTGGATCGACGCGTTCACGGAAAAGGTCTTCGGAGGCAACCCTGCCGCCGTGGTCCCGCTCGAATCGTGGCTCGACGACGCGCTCCTCCAGCGCATCGCAAACGAGAACGGCCTCTCCGAAACCGCCTTCTTCGTGCGCACGGGACCGGCCCGCGCCGAGCTCCGGTGGTTCACGCCCGCGATCGAGGTGGACCTCTGCGGGCACGCGACGCTGGCGACGGCGCATGTCCTTTTTCAGGAGCTGGGCCAGGTGCAGTCCCCGTTCATCTTCGACACCAAATCGGGCCCCCTGTCCGTCACCCGGCGCGGGACGCGCATTGAGCTCGATTTCCCGTCGCGCCCGGCGGCGGCGGCCGAGCCGCCCGAAGGCCTGCTGCGGGGGCTGCGCCTCAGGCCGGCGGAGGTCCTGCGCTCGGAGCGGATGTGGCTCTGCGTGTACGCGACGGCGGACCAAGTCCTGGCGCTGGCCCCGGATTTCGTGGCCCTCGCAACCGTTGTGCCCGGCCGGATCATACCGACGGCCCCGGGGAAGGACTGCGACTTCGTATCCCGCTTCTTCGCCCCCGATGCGGGCATCGCCGAGGATCCCGTCACCGGCTCGGCCCACTGCACGCTTGTGCCGTACTGGGCCAAGCGCCTTGGCAAGGCCTCGTTCCATGCGCGGCAGGTTTCCAAGCGCGGCGGGGAGCTCTGGTGCGAGCTCGTCGGCGACCGTGTGAGGATGGCCGGCAGCGGCGCGCTTTACCTCAAGGGACAGGTGACGGTCTGACGGCCACGGCCCGCGGCCGCCGTCACTTCTCCTTCATCTCGTAAACGCCGTCCCAGTCCGGCGGAGGGGGATGGGCGCGGTAGCCCTCGGCAATTCCAATATAGACCAGCGATGGGTTGCTGTGGGTACCGGGCGCTCGGCCTGGGCCGTTGGGCTCCAGCGCCTCGGAGTGCCGGAAGCGCTCGAGTGCCCCGTCCCAGTCGCGGATATAGTACTTCGCCAACCCCTGCTCGAAGATCGCGACGCACTCCCGCAGCGGGTCGGTCGCGTCCTCCGCAAGCGCCACCAGTTCGTGGATCGGAAGCGGCTGGGTGCGCCCCTTAACGACGATCCGTCCCAGCGTCCTAAACACAACGCGGCCCGCCTCAATCCTTTCGCACTCCTCGCGGGTCGACTCGGTGCACATTGAATAGACTCCCCAGCTCTTCGCACCGCTCTCCATCCTGGCGGCGATGTTCACGTTGTCGCCCATCATCGTGTAGTTGAAACGGGTATGGCTGCCCATGTTCCCGACGACCGCCGGCCCGGTGTTAAGGCCGATGCGTGTCTGGAGCCCGTGCACGATCTCCGGCCACTTGTCGCCCTCATGAATCCATTTCTGCCTCAGCTCGGCGGTCCTCCGATGCACGCGCAGCGCCGCCAAACAGGCCCGGTGCGGATGGTCGGGAAGCGCAAGCGGCGCCCCGTAGATGGCCACGACGGCGTCGCCGATGTACTTGTCGAGCGTGCCGCCTTCAGCCTGGACGATGTCCGTGCACGCGGTCAGGTACTCATTCATCAGCTCGACCAGGCGCGACGGAGATAGCTTCTCGGAGAAGCTCGAGAACGACTGGATGTCGCTGAAGTAGGCCGTGATGTTCTCCTCGATGCCCCCGAGCTTGGGCTCCTCGCCGGAGTCCACCATGCGCGATACGAGCGCCGGCGAGACATAGGCCCCGAACATGCCCTTGATCCGG
The DNA here is from genome assembly GCA_964534685.1 of uncultured Opitutaceae bacterium. Classification (GTDB taxonomy): domain Bacteria; phylum Verrucomicrobiota; class Verrucomicrobiia; order Opitutales; family Opitutaceae; genus Palsa-1447. Next base: position 4,042 of record CAZHPC010000028.1, on the reverse strand, counting down.
CCCTTCTGCTTCTGCTCCTCGACAATCTGCCATAGGAGCCCCGCGCCGCTCGTCGTCACCGCCGCGCAAAGGGGCGCCACCACCGGGATGATGAGGTTGCCCGCCTTGAAGAGCATCAGCGAAACCGCCACGTAGAGCGCTGCCGAGAGGACGGCCATCATCTTTGTGAACACGGCGCGGCCCCCGCCCGCTATCGCGAGGACGGACACCAGCGCTGACAGGCCGAAGATCAGGGCGTAGGCCCCGGACTCGGGCAGGTGGCGCAGGTACCTCCCTGAGACGATCGTCTTGAACAGGTTCCCGTGGACGCTGACGCGGGGCACGTTCACCTCGTCGAGGGGCGTGGGTGAGGTGTCATGCCACTGCAGTTCGTCGGTGGGCCCGATGAGCACCACCGCGTCCTTGAACTGGGCGAAGAAATCCTCCGCGCTTTTTCGTTCCTCGGGCTTCTCGGACTCGAGCAGCTGGCTGTACCCGTAGACATCGCCGAAGCCCACCCACGGGTTCCTTGACGCATTGGCCCACGGGGAGAACCAGTTAATCTCCAGCATCTGGCGCTTGAAGAGCGGGATGTGCGCCGCCACGGAACCGTCGGGCCTCACGAGGTCCATGAAGTCCGTGCCGATCTTTATTCCTTCCCTATCGACCCCGTAATAGATGCGAGCCAGCTCGACCGCCATGGCTAGGTACGTACGCGCGGCGGAGGGGGCGTAGAGCCTTACCCAGCGCGTCCCGCCGTCCACGGTGTCGATCAAGGCAACGCCGGGCGGGCTGTAGGTCTGGCCCGGGCCGATGACGAACGATGGCAACTCGGGCGGCTCCAGCTGGCGCGCAGGCGGCAGGTCGGCACGGGTGACGTCGGGGAATTCCCTTATCCTTTTGTTACCGTTCGCGTCTCGGAAGTCGCCCGCGACGTACGACGCTCCGACGACCACCGTTGGCGTCTTTCGCAGAAAGGCCCCGAGCGCGCGGTTGCCGGCAATCAGCTTCTTCCTGTCGATCGATTCGGCAACCCCCTCGTCGGAAAACACGAGGTCCATACCCAGCGCCTTGACGCCCGCGCGTTCGACCAAGGTCCTCGCCACGGTCGCGAAGTATTCACGGCTCCAGGGCCATCCTCCGATCGCGTCGAGCGAGAGCGAATCCATCCGCACGTAGATCACGTTCACCGGCGCGTCGATGGGTCCCCTGTAACGGAACCGCCAGTCGATCACCTTGTCCTCAAGAAACCCGAGAAGGCCCATATGGGCCATGACGCACCAAGCCAGGGGAATCGGCGCGAGGAGCAGCCAGCGCAGCCGGAAGAGCGCGGACTTTTTCGGGGATGCCACGGGCCCGCACGCTATTCAGCGCGGGCCCGCAATGAAAGCAGATTTGGCGCTCAGGTGCCGCTGCCGGAGCCCGACGTGGTCTGGGCGGGCTGGATGACCGGCGGTGGTGGAGGCGGTGGTGGAGCCGGTGGTGGAGGTGGTGGCGGAGGCGGTGGCGGAGCCGGTGGCTGGATCACGGTGTTGATGACCGCCGTCTCAATCTGCTGGGAGGATGTCTGGATCTGAGCCGCCTCCGTCGGGGACGTGTCGGTCGTCACAATGGTCACCGGCGAGGTTACGGCAGCTGCCGCTGGAGCGGTCGCGGTGGCCGCGGTCGCCGGCGTATAGCTGAACGTCGCCACGACCTGCTTGCCGGCAGGAATGTTGACCGGTCCGGCCGTCACGCCCTTGAAAACAACCGTGCCGTCGGCCGTCGTCACGACAAAGAAGGCCTTCCCCGTGGCTGGATCCGGGCGAAACACGATCCGAAAGGTGGTGCCGCGGATGCCGGCCGCGCCAACCGGAGTCTGCACCGTGAATTCGGAGCCCCTGTCCACGTTCAGGTGAACCACCTTGCCGACCAGTTCCCCTTTCGTGAGGTTAAGCTTGGTGGTCGAGGTGCTCGGCTCCTGCTTGATCTCCGACATCTTGATATCGGATGCAAAGGGATCCTGCTCGAACTGCTCGATATCGAGGTTCGAATCGCCCGCCACGTTGACCGTGGCGCCGTTGGAAAAGGCAAGGATGATCATCGCTCCAGGAGCCGTCACGATCGTGGATTGGTCGAAAACCTGGTCCCCGTCGTGGAGGGTGCGTTTCTGGCCGTCCACCTTGGAGACCGCATCCACGTGACCCTGGACACGAGCGGCAACTATCTTGCCTTTGACCCTCGCGGAAGCAGAAGGAGCGGTTTGGGCTCCGGCGGGCATCAGTCCGACAAAAACACCCAATACTATGGCTAACAGGATTTTATTGAGCATGGAACTGGCGTTCAGGGTGGTTGTTTGAGCCCGGCCTCCAATCGTTGACGCAATAGTTGTGCAAGACGGAAGCTGGGGTCAAGACGCAAGCAGAAGTCGCAAGCGGCAATGGCTGGGCCGACCTCGGTCGGCGCCAGGCTGAGGTGGTAGGCCTGATAGTACCAGACATCTGCCCGTACCGGCGCAAGTTGCAGAGCCCGCACGTAACAGCTCCCGCCTTCGGCCCACCGGCGCTGCATGTCGAGTCCCGTGCCCCGCCGGATCCAGAATTCGGCGATGACGGGGCAAAGACCCAAGGCGCGATCCGCCTCGCTCACGACCTTCGCACCGAGCGTCTCGGTCTGCTTGGGGTATACGAGCGCCCAAAGAGAGTCTGCATAGGCCTGGTCCGACCAGGCCTGGGCGTTCGCCGGATCGAGGCTGACCGCGTGTTCGAGCGAGCTCCGGATGGACGCCAGGGCGTCGTGCTCGCCGGCCGCGTCAGTTCCCGCCGCGGCCATCTTGTTGATCCCTGAGCGGGCGACCCTCCTGAATTCCTCGGCCTGGTATTTCGGCACCGCCCAGAATACCGTCAGTGCCAGGGCCCCGGCAGCCGCGACAAACGCGGCGGCTCGCGCCATTCCGCGGGCCAGCCCCCTTCTAGCCTGCGGCATCCGCCTGGCATGCCAGGCGTCGGCCGTCACGAGCGCGGCGATCGTGGCGAAGATCATCGCGAGCGCCGGAATCTTCAGGTGGAAGTCGACAAGCAGGTGGAGCGCGAAAGCGACGAGTCCGGTGAATGCCGCGCCGGCGAATCCCCTTGCCCGCATGCACCGCCAGGCGACAATTCCTGAGGCGCCAAACAGCAGGGCAAAGCCGACCACTCCGTAATCGGAGAGCGTGTTCAGGTAGTCGCAGTGGGCGTAGACGGGCTCGTCACGGAATCCCTCCGGCCGGTAGGACTCGAAGAGCACGTCGAAGCTCCCCGCGCCTCCTCCCAGCAGCCTGTGCCCCTCGAATATCCGCCAGGCACCGCGCCAGAGGATCGGCCGCGCATGCTCCCCGGCGTCCCTCACAAACTGGTCGGCCCGCACGCGCATCATCGGAAACGAGAAGTAGAGAATGGCGGCCGCCGCCGCCGCGATGCCGACGGCGCCCGCGGCGCCCGCGATCCTGCGGCCAAGGCTTCGGCCCCCCGATAGCAGGGGCCTCAAGGCAAACGCCGCTGCAAGCGCCAGCCACGCGCCTCGGCTTACGGCGAGCACGAACCCGGCGGCCAACGCAGCGAGTGCCAGGGCGCAAAGGACCCGAACGGCGCGGGTCCTCCCCGGCCCGAACGCTTGCGCGCCAACGGGCGGGATCAGCAGGGCCATGAACACCCCAAGGCTGTTTGGAATCCCGAAGGGTCCGGAGGACCGGCCGATGAACTGATCCGCCTGCGTCCGCCCGAGCATGAGCCACGTCGGGCTGACGAAGTGCTGATAGCCCGCAAGGCCAGCGGACACGACCCCGAGAGCCACCAGGACGACCCAGACTGCCCGCCGGCAGGACCGCGCCTCCACTCCGTTGAGCACAACCCAGAATATCGCGGCGGTCTGCGCCCAGATTAGCCAGTCAAACCAGCCGAGCCAGCGCACCGGAGTCACCCAGACCACGTTTGCGGCCGCGTAGGCGATGAACGGCACAAAGAGCCACCCGGCCGGATGGGCGCGCGTTCCGCGCAGGGGATCCGAAAGGTGGACCGCGACGAGCGCGGCCGTGAGCACCGCCATC
>CAZHPC010000027.1:0-31225 GCA_964534685.1 uncultured Opitutaceae bacterium | reverse complement strand
GGCACATGGCCAGCCACGTGAGCCACATCGGCGTCCACGACCACGGGTTCAACAATGTCTCCACCTACGGCAACCTCTATCATCTGGCGAAGTCCGGCGCCATGCGGGCTGACGAGGGCGAGATCCGGCTTTACGAGCTTGCCCTGAAGGTGTCGGGGGCGGTGCAGGCGGCGCGCTGGACGGGGCTGCCGGACGGCCTCGGCTACATCTACTCCTTCAACGGCCCGCATTCGCTCTTCGCCGACACCCTGCGCTCCCTGCGCATCCTCGCGCTCTCGCACCAGCTAGGCCACGTTCTCATGGGGGAGAACGACCGGCGGATCTCCCTCCTTGACCGCCTGCTGGCGCATGCCGAGACCACCGCGCGGTTCAATGTCTACTTCGGCGAGGGGCGCGACCGCTACGATGTGCCCGGGCGCGTCGCCCACGAGTCCCTGTTCAACCCGAACAACGGCTCCTACCGCTGCCCGAGCACGCAGCAGGGCTACTCGCCCTTCACGACGTGGACGCGCGGCCTGGCCTGGATCCTCTGCGGCTATGCCGAGCAGCTTGAGTTCCTCGACGCGCTGCCCGCCCATGAATTGAGGGCCCGCGGGGGAAGGGCCGCCGTCCTGGGCCGCTTCCTCAGCGTGGCCAGGGTCACGGCCGACTACTACATCGCGCAGACTCCCACGGACGGCGTGCCCTACTGGGACACGGGCGCACCCGGCCTGGCCCGGCTCGGGGACTACCTCGGCCGGCCCGCCGACCCGTTCAACGATCACGAGCCGGTCGACAGCTCGGCCGCCGCCATCGCGGCGCAGGGCCTTGTCCGCCTCGGCCACTACCTCTGCGCCAGGCGTCACGCTGCTGACGGCGCCCGGTATCTCGCCGCCGGCCTCACCATCGCCAGGACGATCTTCGCGGAGCCCTATCTTTCGACGTCGCCCCGCCACCAGGGGCTCCTGCTCCACACGGTCTATCACCGGCCCAACGGTTGGGACCACGTGCCCCGGGGCCGGAAGGTCCCCTGCGGCGAGTCGAGCATGTGGGGCGACTATCACGCCCGTGAGCTCGCGCTGCTCATCAAGCGCATGGCCGAGCGAAAGACCTACTACACGTTCTTCGGCTTCTAGAGCTTCCGCCGCCATGGCCACGCCCCTAACGGACATCTCCCGCCTGTGCCTCCACACGATGACCACGAAGCCGTGGAAGCTCGAGGAGTCCGTCCGGCGCTATGCCGGCGCGGGAGTGAAGGGAATCACCGTCTGGCGGAATGCGTTTGCGGACACGGGCCCGGCCGCGGCGGGCAGGCTGGCGCGCGGCCACGGCCTCTCGGTGGTTTCGCTCTGCCGCGGCGGGTTTTTCCCTGCTGACACGGCGGCGAACCGCGCGAAGGCCATCGACGACAACCGCCGCTGCATCGACGAGGCCGCCGCGCTCGGCGCCCCGCTGATCGTGCTCGTATGCGGCTCTGCGCACGGCGCCTCGCTCGCGCAGTCGCGAAGGCAGATCACCGAGGGCATCGCCGCCGTGCTCCCCCACGCCGCCGCGGCCGGAGTGAAGCTCGCCATCGAACCGCTGCACCCCATGTACGCGGCCGACCGATCGGCCGTGAGCACCATGGGCCAGGCAAGGGCGATCTGCGGGGAGCTCAAGTCACCGTGGCTAGGAATCGCAGTCGACGTGTACCACACGTGGTGGGACGACCACCTGGAGGACGAGGTCAGGGCCTGCGGCCGCGAGGGAACGCTCTTCGCCTTCCACATCTCCGACTGGCGCACGCCCACCCTCGACCTCCTCGAGGACCGGGGCCTCATGGGCGAGGGCTGCATCCCGATCCGGCAGATTCGCGGGTGGGTCGAGGAGGCCGGATTCAGAGGTTTCATCGAGGTGGAGATCTTTTCGCGCCGCCTTTGGGCAATGGAACAGGGGCGTTACCTCGATGACATAAAGGCCGCCTATCTCGCGCACGCGTGACACCCCGGAAGGCCGCGGCGCAAACCTGAACATTCGACATGAAAGAGCATTCCATCGGCATCATCATGAACGGCGTCACGGGGCGCATGGGAACCAACCAGCACCTGATCCGCTCGGTGCTGGCCATCCGCAGGCAGGGTGGCGTCCGCCTCGCCAACGGGGACGTCATCATGCCCGACCCTATCCTCGTCGGGCGCAACCCGGAGAAGGTCATGGCCCTGGCCCAGGCCCAGGGCGTCTCCCGCGTCGCTGCGAGCCTCGATGCCGCGCTCAAGGACCCCTTCAACCGGATCTACTTCGACGCCCAGACCACGGACCGCCGCGCCGAGGCCGTGCGGCGGGCCATAGCCGCCGGGAAGGCGATCTACTGCGAGAAGCCCACGGCCGTTGACACCGCCACGGCGGCTGCGCTCTACAGGGAGTGCCAGGCCGCGGGCCTGAAGAACGGGGTCGTGCAGGACAAGCTCTGGCTTGGCGGCCTGCGCAAGCTCAAGTCACTGATCGAATCCGGCTTTTTCGGGCGGATCCTGTCCGTGCGCGGGGAATTCGGCTACTGGGTGTTCGAGGGCGACGACCAGCCCGCGCAGCGCCCGTCCTGGAACTACCGCAAGGAGGACGGCGGAGGCATCGCCATCGACATGCTCTGCCACTGGCGCTACGTGATCGACAACCTCTTCGGGAAGGTCGCCTCCATTTCGTGCCTATGCGCGACGCACATTCCCGAGCGCCGCGACGAGCAGGGGCGGCCCTACGCTTGCACGGCGGACGACGCCTTCTACGCCACCCTGCAGACCGACCAGGGCCTCGTCATCCAGTTCAACAGCTCCTGGTGCACCCGCGTGAGGCGCGACGACCTGCTCACGCTCCACGTCGACGGCACGCGCGGTTCCGCCGTGGCCGGCCTTCGCGACTGCTGGACCCAGCGCGCGCAGGAGACGCCGCGGGCCGTGTGGAACCCGGACATCGAGCAGCCGATCAAATTCTTCGACGGCTGGACGAAGATGCCCGACGATCCGTCATGCGACAACGCCTTCAAGGCGCAGTGGGAGCTCTTCCTGCGGCACGTCGTCAACGACGAGCCTTTCCGGTGGACCCTCCTGGAGGGAGCAAAGGGGGTTCAGCTCGCCGAGAAGGGGCTGGAGTCCTGGAGGAAGAGGGCCTGGGTCGAGGTGGGGGCGATCGCCTGAGCGGTCCCTGCCCTCACGGGCGGTCGTAGTCGCCCAGGGTCCGAATCCAGATGTTGCGGAAGCGGACGGGGTTCCGGTGCTCCTGCAATTCGACGACGACCTCCGGGGGGTGCGGCTTCAGGTAGGCGCCCAGCGCCTTGTGCGGGACGCCGTTAATGCCGTCCGTCGAGCCAAAGTATTCCCGCCGATGGTGCAGCACCACACCGTTCTGGATGACGGTGACGGCGGCCCTCTTCACAAGGGTCCCGGCGGCGTCCCATCGCGGCGCCTCGAAGATGATGTCGTAACTCTGCCATTCGCCCGGGGGCTTGCAGGCGTTCACCAGCGGCGGCGTCTGGCCGTAGAGCGCCCCCGCCTGGCCGTCCGGATAGGTCGGGCTGTTGTAGGAATCGAGGATCTGCACCTCGTACATGCCGTTGATGAGGACGCCGCTGTTGCCGCGGCCCTGCCCGTTGCCCCTGACCACCGCGGGTTCCGCGTATTCGAGATGAAGCTGGAAGTCGCCGAACCGCTGCTTGGTGCGAATGTTGCCCGAGAACGGCACCACCTCGAGGACCCCGTTGGCGAGGATCCACTTGGGGTCGCCCCCCTTTATCGACTCCCATTTCGAAAGGTCGGAGCCGTCAAAGAGAACGACGGCGTCCGACGGCGGGGGCGCAAGGAGGCTGAAGGTGGCGCCCGGGGTCACCGCGCGCGGCTGGGGCCGGTCGCCGTCGTGGACATGCCAGGGCGTTCCGGGAATGAGCGGGGTGTCCTTGTATCCGAGGCCCTCCTCGCCGGGCAACGGGGCGACCGCACCCGCGGCCAGAAGCAGGAGCGTGAGGGGTATTCCGAATTTGGGGCGCATGGGAGGACGCTGATATACAGATCGCAATCCGATCTTCAAGGTTGCGCGAGCAGCCATCATAATTATTTTCCGCGCGGCATGCACTACCCCAGGATCCTTGCAGCAGGCGCAATCATCGCGGCCGCCGGCCTGCACGCCGACGAGACGTGGCGCCCGCTCTTCAACGGCCGCGACCTCTCGGGCTGGAGCACCTTCATGGCAGCCCCTCCTCCCGAAACGAGCGTGCCCGGCCTGAAGCGCGACGACAAGGGCGCCTACCTGGAGCCGATCGGTTTCAACCGCGACCCGCTCAAGGTATTCACCATTGAGGTCGTCGACGGGCGCCCGGCGATCCATGTCTCCGGCGCGGGATTCGGCGTGATGACAACGAACGAGCCGTTCGGCAACTTCCACCTGCGGATGCAGGTCAAGTGGGGTGAGAAGAAATGGGGCTACAAGCTCCACTCGCCGCTCGACGCGGGGTTGCTGTATTTCGCCCGGGGACCGGCCGGCGTTGACCATGCCACATGGCCCAGCTGCCTCGAGTTCCAGATCCAGGAGCACGACTTCGGCGATCTCTTCACGCTTGGGAAGACCAATGTCACCGCGACCGCGCACCAGGACGGAAGGCTGTGGCTTTACGATCCAAGGGGAGCGCCCACCGTGTTTGTGGCCAAGCGGCCCATCGGGGCCCGCTGCGTGAGGCTCCGGGATTGCGAGAGGCCCCACGGCGAGTGGAACACGCTCGACCTGGTCTGCCTCGGCGACAGCAGCATCCACGTCGTCAACGGCACGGTGGTCATGCGTCTGAATCATGCCCAGCTTCTCGAGGGCGCGGCGCCGGTGACCCTTGATTCCGGCAACATCTGCCTGCAGACGGAGGGCGGCGAGGTCTACTACCGCGACATCGAGGTCGTTCCAATAAGCGCGATGCCGGCGGAGTACTCCGGTCGGTAGGTCGCATGGGATGGGCGTCTCCCGTCGGGAGCGTGCACACCGTCATGAACGGCGCCACGCAGAGGCGTCCGCCTATAGGTCACCCGCTTAGACCCAACGCGTCCCCTCGGCCCAGGCGTCCGCCGCACGAGCCGCAGCTATTGATTCAACCGAACGGGCTGTCGGCGCGCACCCCAGGTCCCCGGACGGCTCTCAAACCGTCCCGGAATAGCGTAGCCGCAGGCGCGGCATCGGCTGAGAACCAGATTGTAGGAGCCCAGCTCATACCACTGGCGCTCGATTAGGAGCTCACCGCACGACGGGCACCAGGTGCTCCCGCCTGCGCGGTCGCACACGTTGCCCGTAAAGACATACTTCAGGCCCTTTGAGCGCGCGATTTCGCGCGCGCGAGAGAGCGTGGCCGCGGGCGTCGATGGAATGCCGAGCATTCTGAAATCCGGATGGAAGGCGGTGAAATGCCAAGGTACGTCGGGCCCGAGATTGGCGGCAAACCAGTCGGAGGCCCGCTCGATCTCGTCGCTGTCGTCGTTCTTCCCCGGAATCAGCAGCGTCGTGACCTCGAGCCAGACGCCGGTCTCTTTCCGCAGATACACCAGGGTGTCGAGCACCGGCTGCAGCCGGGCGAAGCAGAGCCGCTGGTAAAATCCGTCCGTGAATGCCTTCAGGTCCACATTCGCAGCGTCCATGTGGCGGAAGAACTCCGGCCGGGCTTCCTCGGTGATGTAGCCTGCGGTAACCGCCACGGTCTTGACGCCCCGCTCGCGGCACGCCCTTGCGACATCGATTGCGTATTCCGCGAAGACCACGGGGTCGTTGTACGTGAACGCCACTGACCGGCAGCCGAGGCGCTGCGCGGCGTTGGCGATCAGCTCGGGCGACGCGGCATCGGCGAGCCTTTCGAACTCCCGCGCCTTGCTGATGTCCCAGTTCTGGCAGAACCGACAGCCGAGATTGCACCCCGCCGTGCCGAACGACAACACGCTGGTGCCCGGCAGAAAATGATTGAGCGGCTTCTTCTCGATCGGGTCGATGCAGAATCCGCTACTCCGGCCGTATGTGCTGAGCACCATCTCGTCGCCCTCCCGCTGGCGGACGAAGCAGAACCCCTTCTGCCCGTTCTGCAGCTTGCAATAGCGCGGGCACAGGCGGCACTCGATGCGGCCGTCGGGCCGCATGCTCCACCAGCGGGCCGGGTGGGCGGATGGAAGCGGATCCTCAGTCAGCATGCCGGTCGCCTCCCGCCGGTCCGGCCGGCGCCTCCTTGAAGCTCTTCGCCGTGAACCGCTCGATATGGATGAGCTCGTCGTCTGAAATCCCCGCCTTTTGGCGCACAATTGCGAGCTGCTCGCCAACCGAGGCGATGCCCTCGATGCCCGGCAGCAGGACCCCTTTGCGTCCGTCGGCAGCGGACACCAGTACTCCGTAGATGGCCGGGTCGAGGTCCTTGGGCGAAGCCACCGGCTCAAACGGTCCGAGCACGGTGACGGTGAATCGCATGTGCGGCAGCTCCGCGGCCGTAACCGGCGGAAAGCGCCCATCATGGACGGCAGCGGCCACGGAGCACCGCCAGGTTTCCCGCACCAGATCCTGCCCGAGGGGCTCGGTAATTCCCCGGCATCCCCGCAACTCGCCCGTGTCGCTTCTCACGGTCACGAACACGGCGCCTGGCCTCGCGAGCTCTCCCCCTGCGAAGAACGGCGGTCGCACCGGCCCGTTCAGCAGCGTGGCCTCGACCGCGCACCGTGCGACAACAGGCAACTCCTCAAAGTGCGAAACTGTCCTGCCCTCGACTCCTGCGACCGCGGTGCCCGCAGTCTCGGGCTGCTCTCGCTCGAAAAGGATTGCCACGCCGTAGCCGACGCCAAACGGCCCCTCATAACTTAGCACCTCGTGATGGCCCACCGCCCGATAGCCGGATGCTGCTAAGGCCACCCTGGTGGAATCCACGACGTCCTCGGCGGCTCTCTCCTGCAAGGCCGGGTCGATTTGCCGGAGCTCTCCGAACGCTCCTTTGCGCAACAGGCTGATAAACGTGTCGTCGAAGCGGCGCGCTTCGGGGTCATAGCCCGCCGGGGCCGTCGGGATGAGCCTGTGACTCATGTCACCGCTCGCGATGACGGCCGTTCGCCGGCCCAGCTCCCTCGCAGTGGCGGCAATGGCCTGGCCAAGTTCATCCACCCCACCCTCTCCTGGGTAGTTGAGGCCCACGATCACGGTTGGCCCCTTCCACCCGGCCGATGTGAGGTAGCAGAGCGGCACCAAGGCGCCGTGATCCATGGGCTCATGGACGATTCGCCATGTCCGGAGCCCAAGGCGCCCCGCCTCGCGCTCCAGCCGGTCGGTGAAACCCCGGTCCAACGGCAGGTCGACCTGGTCCTTCGGCGATCCGAACTGGCCCAGCGAGCCGCGGAGCCGCGGGGTGTACCAAAGCCCGAAGGAGCCCTGGTGCCTGGGCGAGTGCGGCGAGATCACGACCACGGTGTCCGGATTCGTCGCCAGCGCGTGGTTGGCGACAATGCCCATCGAGTGGGCGGTGCCCCTGACGTGAGCGAGGTTCTCCCCTCCCACGCCCGGCACAAGAATCGGTGCATGCGGCATCAACCCGGCAAATTCGATTCGTTCCTGCATAATCCCTATCTCCTTCCGACCGGCGCATATTAGCCCCAAATCCGCCTGCCGACAATGCTAAGATTAGACAGCCCGCAGGACCATGGGCCCGAGTCCCTGCCGGGTTCCTGCCATTGCGGCCCGCTTCCGCGGATGGGATTGTCGCGCGCCTCTGTTCGGGTCAGATTGTTCCCATGAGGATCAATTGGACCGCTGGCAAAATCCTGGCTTTGGCAAGCGGCTACCGTGAACCGTGCGTGCTCGCGGCGGCGGCCGACCTGGAGCTTTTTGACGCGATCGCGGGCCGCAGGCTGACTGCGGGACAGATCGCCCGGCGGGTCAGGGGCGACTTGCGCGCCGTGACGGTCGTGCTGGACGCTCTGGCCGCCATGGATCTGCTCAGGAAAAGAAGAGGGCGCTACGGCGTGCCCCCGGACGCAGCCTCGGTCCTGACGGCCAGCGGGAAGAGAAGCGTTCTGGCCATGAGCCAGCATCATGCTAACTGCATGCGCCGATGGGCCCAGCTGGCCAGGGTGGCGAAGACCGGCCGGCCTGCAAAACGCGTTCCAAGCGTCCGGGGCGCACGGAAGGACGCCGCGGCCTTCATTGGAGGCATGCACGATCTGAACTCCGGCACTGCCCCCGGGCTCGTCCGGAGAATCCAGCCGATGCCCTTCAGGCATCTACTGGACGTCGGCGGGGCCTCCGGAACGTGGACCATCGCGTTTCTGGAATCCTATCCCCGGAGTAGGGCAACAATCTTCGACCTCCCACACGTCATAGCGATGGCCGGAAGGCGGCTGCGGAAGCTTAGGCTCGCCGGAAGGGTTCGGCTTGTGGCGGGCGACTTCTACCGGGACGAACTCCCAAAAGGGGCCGATCTAGCCTGGGTCAGCGCCATCGTCCACCAGAACTCAAGGCAGCAGAATCGGGAGCTTTTCCGACGGGTATACCGCGCATTGGGGCCTCGAGGGCGAATCGCAATAAGGGACGTTGTGATGGAGCAATCCCGCACGGCGCCCCGCGCAGGCGCCCTGTTCGCGGTCAACATGCTTGTGGGGACGCCGAAAGGGGGCACCTTCACGTTTGGCGAGCTTAAGGCGGATCTCCGGATGGCCGGATTCGTCGGGGCGCGGCTCGTTCTCCGCGGCGAGGGCAACGATTCTGTCGTGATCGCAGGCAGACGGGATTGACCTTCTTCGGGCATTGGCGAGATGCCCCCGCTATCGGGCCGGCGGCTCCCCTGCCCTTGACGGCGCGCGCCGGCGGTGCGAGAAGTCGGATCCCAATGATTCGGCAAGGATACCCTTCGCCGATAGAATTCATCGGGCAGCGGAATAGCCAACGTGAATGCTAAGGGAGGCGTGCCATACAGCTTACCACTGTCAGGATCGGGAAACCAGGCACCATCAGAACAAGCTGGCGCGGATGGCTGCTTGGGACGGCTGCAGCGGCCCTCATGGGCGGCCGCCTGCCGGCGGCCGATCCGCGCCAGGCAGCAACGGAGACAAGTGTCATGAAATTGACGAGCACGGCATTCGCGAACGGAAAGGCGATCCCGGTGAAATTCACCGGCTCAGGCGCGGACGTATCGCCGCCTCTCCAATGGAGCGGCGCCCCGGCGGGCACAAAGAGCTTCGCATTGATCTGCGACGACCCCGACGCCCCGGGAGGCACGTGGGTTCACTGGGTGATCTACGGATTGCCGGCAGAGAATAGCGAATCCGGGGAGGCGGTCCTCGCGGACGAGTCGCTCGCAAGCGGCGCGAGGCAGGGCATCAACGACTTCGGCCGCATCGGCTACGGCGGCCCTCTTCCGCCGCCCGGCAAGCCGCACCGCTATTTCTTCAGGCTCTTCGCACTCGACGCCGAAGTGCCGCTCGGTCCCCGGGCAACCAAACTCGATCTCCTGCGGGCTATGCAGGGGCACATTCTCGCCGAGGCTCAGATCATGGGCACCTACCAGCGGGTGCGATGAGGGGCTGCGACCCGAAGTGACCCGGGGCCGGCGCAAGTGCGGTGTTCAGCGCGTGGGTGCGAATTCGAGCTCCACGTCGGCCTTGCCGGCAAAGCAGCCGATCTGCACCGTCTCGGTGGCGGCATCGTAGGTCCCTCCCTTGATGCTGAGGGGTCTGAGCCCTAGCGGGTGTGGCAGGCGTATCTGCACCGTCTGCGGCCTGCGATCCGAGTTGCATTCGACGTGGGCGACAAACCGTCTCTGATCCTCCGACGACTCCACGTGAAGCGTCGCGGGCCCGAAATAGGTGGCCACGCCATCGAGATCGATCCGCCGCCCGCCTTCCAGGTAGCTCCTCGGGATTCCCGGCAGGAAACAGAGCGTGTCTCCCCTTTCGAGGTAAAGCATCCACCGGGTTTGCATGAGGAACCAACCTTCCTCGTGCGTCTTGTGCGGGCTCTGCCCAAAGTAGTGCTCCCAGAAGGTGTAGGTCTCGCGATCGGCCAGGCTGGCGACCGTGTTGTAATAGGTCTTCAGGAACGGCTTCACCTCGCCGCGCTGCAGGTGCACCCAAGCGTGCCGGCTGTAGTACGGCTGGCTGAAGGCAGCGTTGCGGTCCGTCATCAGCTCGCCGTGGTATGAGATGAGGAAGGACGCCGCGGGTTCGCCCGGATCGATGACCTCCTGGAAGATGAGGTAGATCGGCCCAAGGAGCGAGTCCCTGGTCGTGACGGTGCCGTGACTGTCCCAGTTGCCCCCGTCGGCCTGCAGCATCACCGGGCCGCTGTAATTGGCCCAGGGGGCCACCGTTGGAACCCAGCTTCCGTCCCCCAATGGGACCACCGGAGACTTGGCCATCGTCTCAAAGAAGGAGGCGCGAATGTCCCTCTTGAGCCCCTGAGCCTCGTCCCGCCAGACGCGGGCCTCGGAAGGTTCGACCGGCTCCATCATCTCGGCGACCCTGGCGAAGCCCAGGTAGGCATAACCATTGAGCATGAACGACCGGAAAGGGTCCTCTGGGTCCGCAGTCTTGCCGTCCAGAAGCCCGTAGCCCCTTCCGCGAAGCTCCTCCCTCTCGTTCCGGCGCCGCCAGTCGCGCAGGTACCGGGCGGCCTTCAGCACCTTCGGCTTGATCTGGCGGACCCATTCGAGGTCGCGGGTGTAGCGGTAGTGCTCGCCGAGGCTCCAGAGGACCGCGCCGGTTTCCAGCATGTAGTTGCTGAAATTCTGCATGAAGCCGTCGTCGTGCTCCTTCTCGAGAAAATACCCGAGCGCCCTGCCCGCCTCGTCATGCAAGCCCATCGAATCCATAAACTGTATTATCGGCGAACTCTCCGATCCGATCGCGTTGTAGATGCCAATCTGCGAGGTCAGCGTCCCGCCGGGCTCGATCCCGTAGGTGACAAGGTCCAGGTGCAACAGGCCCGCCTGAATCATCTCATTCACGCGCCGCTCCGGCAGGCGGACCTTCGCTGCGCGATCGAGTTTTGCGCGCCAGTAGGCGCGGGCCTCCCTCAGCCGCGCATCGAAGTCCTGCGCGGCAAGCGCCGAGGCCCGCTCAGCCGGTATCGGCTGGTGGGGCACGAAGAAGTCGAACGTCGCCTCCTCGCCCGGCGCCAGGAGCTTCGAGACCTCCTCCTGCGGGAGCGGCCGGCCGTTGACCTTCCCGACGAGGTAGACACGGCCCGACTTGACCTGACCCCACCCCCTCGTGCCGTCAAAACTGCAGCCCCATGAGGGCGCGCCCGCCGGCACCTTCATGAACCCGTAGCGCGGCACCGCTCCCCTGTTCGTCGCGACGACCCTTGAGTAGAGGACCGTCTCCTCGGGCCGGTTCAGTTCCTCGTGTCTGATGCGGTCGAACTCGGCTTGCTGGCCGGGTGTGAACATATGGCCCGCGCCCAGGCCGTCGGCGACCAGGAAATGCGTGCCCCGGACCGTGTCGGCGCGCAGCGGGCTCGCTTCGAGCGAGGCAAAGAAGATTGCGCGGTAGGTGATGTCACCGTCCACCCTCGTGCCTTCGAGAATGGGAAACACACCGTCGTCCAGTCGGCGGTGGATGTCCTCGCTTGCCCCCCACCCGCGCCCGAGCATCAGCTGCAATTTTGGGGTGTCCTCGTCACCGGGGACAACGGGATAGCCCGTGTACGGAAAGCGCGGCTGAATCCAGTCAAGGCGCGGACCAATGCCGAAGATCCGCACGTCGCGACCCAGCCCGAGCCAGGTCTCCACCTTTTGGTCGCGGACGGCCGATGCCGCGTCTTCGAACGTCTCCTCGGGCTCGCTTTCGATCTGCCCGAGGGTCGTCCGCAGGCCCCGGGACCGCATATCCGCTGTTATCTGTTCATAGCTGCGCAGGTCCTGCGCCTCCGTCACCGCGACTCCGTAGGCAGGAATGAATATGGGATAGTCGGGCATGACATCTCCCAAGAAGAACGTGAACGGGTCCTTCTCGTCCTGCACCGTGACCAGTGTGCGCTGTGAGTTCGGGAGCGCGTCGGACCCGTTGATCGTCAGCTCGATTCGCCGGGAGTTTGCGCATGAGAACCTCCCGTCCGCCGAGACGTCCCCGCTCCCAGGATGGGATATCTCTCCACGCCGAACCACGATGCTCCCTTTTGAACCGGGGTCCCTCCAGACAACGGCAATCGACCGGGGTTCGGCGGCCAACGAGCCCGCGCAGGTGAAAAGAGCGAGGGCCGCCAGCGCGGCCACCGCCCCACGGCGCCTCACGCCCGTCCCGTCCGGCGTCGCCCGGATCCCCCGGCTGGCGGAGGGTCCACGCGTATACCGCCTGCCTTGCGCCGGACCGAAACCGGGGTTCAGCTGAATCTTCTGGTCTGGGTTGGCCATGACGTCTTCCTCGCCGGACAGCGGCTTCCGGCATTCAGAAAACAATGCCGATCGGCGCCCCACTGCAACCGCTTCGGCGCCGGGTTCAATGCCTTATATAGGGGCGCTGGATTGGTTGGCTATGTCCAATCCGCAGTCCCGGGCCCTTTCCCGCGCGGTTGCGCGCAACCGTTGATCCAAGAGCCCTCGAAGGCCCTGGCTGCCGCGGAAATCGTTACCCATTTCACCCAAATGGTTTAATGCTGGTTCGAGACACATGGCACGGCGCATGCGAAACCCTCCCTGGCGCGAACACCCGTGACGCGTCGTCCGCCTTTGCTCGCCCCTTACGGTCCGGGCGAAGAGAATCAAGCGGGCCAAACCCATCCCCAATCATGAACGCGTTTCCAAGGCACGGTAACAGCCGGCTTCTCCGGATGCCTTGGAATCCAGCGTCCTCCCCCGGCCGCCTCGCAGGCCGTTCCTCCAGCCTCGCTACCCCTCCCGCCCTGGCGCTATCCTTGTGTCTCCTCCTGCTGGCTGCCGCGGGCACGCCTGCCCGCGCGCAGAAGTTGGAGGCAACCGTCGCGACCGGACCGAACGCCTTCGCGATCGCGATCAACCCGGTGACCAACAAGGTCTATGTCGTCAGCAGCAACAGCAGCGGCAGCGTGACGGAGATCGACGGGACCACGTACGTCACCACCACGGTGCCGGTGGGGGCAACGCCGCAGGCCATCGGCATCAACACGGCAACCAACAAAATCTACGTCGCCAACAGCGGCGGCAACAGCGTCACGGTGATTGACGGGGCCACCAGGGCCACCTCCACGGTCGCCGTCGGGATCGAACCAAGCGCCATCGCGGTCGATTCCTCCACGAACAAGGTCTACGTCGTCAACACGGCGAGCTCCGACATCCTCTACGGCAACGTGACGGTCATAGACGGCGCCACGAACTCCACCACGACCATAGCGCAGGCGAGCAATCCAGGCGCCATCGCCCTTGATCCGGCAGCCGACAAGATATTCTTCCTGAATAACGACGGTGGCGCCTCTGTGACGGAAATTGACGGGACCACAAACGCCACTACGCGGATTGGCGCTGTGGGGTTCATGCCCTCCACAATCGCCGTGAACCCGGTGACCCACAAGATCTACGTCGGGAGCTACCAGGGCCAAGGCATTACGGTGATCGACGCGGCGGCAAACACCTATTCCCTCGTGGCCCAATCGCCCGAGAATCAGTTTTCGGCCTTTGGCGTCAACACGGTGACAAACAAGATCTACGCCGCAAACGACGGCGGCGATGGGAGTGTCACCGTGATCGACGGAGCCACGAACGCCACCTCCGTCATTGTCGCCGGCAGCAATCCCTCGGCCGTGGGCGTGAACCCCGTGACAAACGTGGTCTACGTGCCGAGCCTCGAGCCCAATGGAAGCGTGACCGTGGTCGACGGACAAACCACCGCAACGTCCGCGATCGCCGTGGGGTCCGAGCCCTTCGCCGTCGCCGTGAACCCGGTTACGAACAAGGTCTTTGTCGTCTGCAACGACGCCAACGGCACCGTAGCGGTGATCGATGGTCTTCCCGCCGCGGTCGCGCCCGTCATCACGGGCAATCCCCTGGCGCAGACCGTGAATGCCGGCTCGCCCGTCGTGTTCAGCTCCGCGGCGAGCGGGAGGCCCTACCCGGCCTTCGCGTGGTCCCTCAACGGCGCGCCCCTTTCTGACGGGGCCGGCATTTCCGGTTCCTCGGGGCCCACGCTCTTCATCCACGGGGGCGCGACCCCGGAAAGCGCCGGGACCTACACGTGCACGGTGACGAACGCCTCAGGCAGCGCGACGAGCACCGCGGCCACCCTCGTGGTCGTCGACAGCCCGGACCCGGGCCGGATAATCAACCTCTCCACCCGCGCCTATGTCTCAACGAATATGAACGCGGTGCCGGAGGCGCTGACGGCCGGGTTCGTCATCGGCGGTCAGGGGTCGAAGACCCTGGTGCTGCGCGGCATCGGGCCCGCGCTCGCCAATTTCGGAATCCCCGATGCGCTCAAGGCCCCGATCCTTTCGCTCTATGACGCGTCAAGCGTGCCGCATCTGGTCACCGTGAACGCGGGCTGGCAGAACCCCCCGTCCTCCCCCGCGGCACCATGGTCGGGAAAGGCGTTTCCGGCGGACGCGACGAGCGCCGACTTCGCGCAGGTGGGCGCATTCTCCCTCGCCGCGGAATCGGCCGATTGCGCGGTCAAGATCGCGCTTCCCGCCGGGGGCTACACGTCGCAGATCGCCGTCGCTCCTTATGCCTTAGGAGTGGCGCTCGCGGAGATTTACGACGCCGATGCCGCCAGCGCGGGCACGCAGCTTATCAACGTGTCGTCCCGCGGGTTTGTCGCGGGGGGCGACGGCAGCCTGATCGCCGGCTTTGTCATCACGGGGAGGACCGCGGAAACAGTCCTGATCCGCGCCTCGGGCCCGGCCCTCGCGGCCTTCGGCGTCCAGGCCACGCTCGATGATCCCCAACTTCAGCTCTTCGACGAGGGCCAGAACTTGATCGCCTCGAATTTCGCCTGGGGGGGAGACCCGCAAGTTGCCCGCGCGGCGGCGCAGGTCGGCGCCTTCGCGTGGGGAAACCCCTCGAGCGACGACTCGGCCGTCCTCGTCACGCTTCCGCCGGGAAGCTACACGGCCCAGGTGTCGAGTGTGACCGGAAATGCGGGCGCGGCCCTGGTTGAGGTCTACCTCGTGCAATAGCCCCTCGATCCGCAGAACCCTCCACCCGGAGGCGTTCGAGGCTCCGGAATCGGGCCATTTCGGATCAGTTCCCCCGGAAGGGCGCCGTCTGGGGCGCCGGCCGCAGTGAGCTGGCGCCTCTCAAGACGGGGGTGCCCAAAACGGGCATCGAGCACGGGCAGCCCGGACGTTGCTCAAACCTTCGCGGGAGCGCCCCGGGAATCGGAAACGAAACAGGCCTCGAGGACCTTCTGGACGGCAGCCCCGCGCGCGAAGTCCGGCGCGTATTTCCCTCCCGAGCGTATCGCTGCTATGAAACGCCGGTAGATGTCGGCCACGGGCGGTCCCCTCCTTTCGCGCCATTTGCCGCCGTCAAGGTCCCGGCCCGCGCAGATCCGGTATCGCGTGGTCGAGCGGTCGGAGTCCATTTCAACCGTCCCCTTGCTGCCCGCGATGCGCAGGAAAAGGTGGTTCTCGTGCCCGCCGCACCAGCGCGTGGTATTCATCGTGCCTATCGCCCCGTTCGCGAACTCGACCACCATCACCGCCGAATCGTTCGCATCGAGCACGTAGGCCCCGATTCGGTTCCCCTTGGCCTTGGAAAAGGCCTTGAGCCTGCAATCCACGCGCGTGATGGGTCCCGCGGGATAGGTCGCAAAGTCCACGAGGTGCACTCCCAAATCCCCCAGGGCGCCGCGGCTGCCGTGCGCGGTCGACAGCCTCCACAGAAGGGCCGGCGTCCTTCGCCAGTCCCCCCAGGTGCTGCTCAGCAGCCATCCCTGGAGGTAGTTTGCCTCCACATGGCGCATGTCGCCTATCTCCCCCCGGCGCACCGCATCCGCGACGCCCTCAAGGGCGGCCCAGTTGCGATAGGAGAGGTTGACCATGTTCACAGTGCCGGCGCGCCTCGCCGCGGCGACCATCCCGAGCGCCTCCCGATAACTTGTCGCCAGCGGCTTCTCACATAGGACGTGCTTCCCGGCCCTCAGGCACTGCAGGGCCGCGGGAGCGTGCTGGGCATCCGGCGTGACGATCGAGGCGGCGTCGAACTCGGCCCCCTCCAGCAGTTCGTCCACCCGCGTGAACACCTTCGGGATGCCGAACTCCCGGGCGAAGGCCTCCGCGCGCTTGCGGTTGATGTCGCATGCGGCGGCCAGGCGGCAGCCTTTGATGCCGCGGAACTGTGCGGCATGGGTGTGCGCCATGCTTCCGGTGCCAATGATGGCAACGCGCACGGGTGTCTTATGCTTTGGTTTGGCGCTCATGGCGGGGCTGTCGGTTTCTGGTGCGAATGGGTTTTGACGGGCCGGGTTCCCGCCGGGTCTAGTTTTCCGGCGAGACCTCGAAGATGCCCACGCCGTAAGGCTGCAGCGCGACGGCAAAGCTTCCGTCGCCGCCGCGGGCCATCGCGTCCCCTGTGACGGCGTTGCGCAGGACCGCATTCGGCTGCGACGGCGCGGCATCGCTCGCGGCCACGCGGGCGGTCACGGGCGCGTCGGAAAGGTTGACCGCGACGAGGGACCGGCGCGTCCCGTCGAAGCGCTCGAACATGAACACGCTGCCATTGTCGTCCGTGACGATCACCTGATCCCCCGAGACCAGTTCGGGATGCGCCCTCCTGAGCGCGACCAGGCCCTTGTAGTACGCAAGGAGCGAGCCGGGTTCCTTCGCCTCGGCCTCAAGCGAGATATAGCCGCTTTTTGCGAGCGGGCTCTGGGTCCACCAGGGCCCGGTGTCCCTGTACCACACCGCCATCCCCGGGCCGACGGTCGCCGTCCAGGGGAAGGCCTCCCGGACCGGAATGTCGTTGGCATCCGAGTTCCATCCGCGGAACTGCTTGCCCTGCTCGCCGAGTTCCTGGCCGTAATAGATGAGGGGGATCCCCTTGAGCAGCAGGTTCAGGGCGGCGCCCACCTTCTCCCTGCGCACGTCCCCGCCGACTTCCGAAGCAAAGCGGTTCGTGTCATGATTCTCGATGAAGATGAGCTGCCCCTTCCCGGCCGGCGTCCTCCTCCAGGTCTCGGCCACCGCCTCGCTGATCTTCCTCTTGTCGAAGGATACAATTGCCCCGCGGACCGGGAAGTCGTAAACCATATCCACGTCCCCGCGCGTCAGGAAGTCGTCGCCATAGCCCCAGTCGGCCTGCTCCGCGAGGATCCGGACGCGCGGGTTCTCCGCCCTAAGCTTCTCAAACAACGGGGTCCAGAACCGCGCGAACAGGTTGACCAGGATCTTCCTTGAGTCGAGGTCATCCATCATGTGGTCGATCCTGAAGCCGTCGACGCCGTCGTCGGCACCGGGGAGGCCCGTCGGGTTCATCCAGTGCTCGAACAGCCGGGTCTGGTAGTCCAGCACCCCGGGATCGTACAAGTTGACGGTGGCGACGCGGACCTTCGTCCCGTCGTAGGAGGAAAGGTCGAAGAGACCGTAGGGGCCAGACTCGGGCAGCGTGTTTCCTGGACCGTTGAAGGGGATGAAGTGGCTGAATCTTGATTTTGGGTTGTTGATCGCGTCCCTGTACCACTCGTGATCCGCAGTGACGTACTGCACCTCCTCGTCGATGAAGATCTTCATCCCGCGACGATGCAGCGCCCGCACCAGGCGGCGGAAGTCAGCCTCCGTTCCATAGGCCGGGTCGATCTTCGAGAAGTCGGTGGCGAAGTAACTATGGTAGAACGGCGACTGGTACAGCGGAGTCAGCACGATCGTGGTGACCCCTAGGCCCTGGAGATAGCCCAGCTCGTCCTCGATGCCCCTGAGGTCGCCCTTGGCGTCGCCGTTGCTGTCGTGAAAGCTCCGGACGAAAATCAGGTAGAGGATCTCATCCTTGGCGCCCGGGCCCCCATGGGCAGACGGCGCCGTCCCGCAGCCTGAACCCAGCGCTGCGAGCGCCCCGGCGGCGAGCAGCAGGAGCGATCCGCCGAAAGTCATCCTCCGCGCATCGTCCCGCCTCCTCGTCGGCGGACTTCCAGTAAAAGGTGTCGCCGGCAATCGGCAGTTCATAAAGGCCATCATGAGCATCCTTCCTCGTGCAGCGCTGTCGGGGTTGGTTCGGGCCAGCCTGAGGAAACCCCGCCAACTTACAAGGGTCGCGCTTGCCGCCAAGGTTGGACATTTGGCCGCAGCCACCTCATAGTCATGCCGTCCTCAAGTCCGATTTCGTGCTCCTGCCCTGGAATCCCTCAGCCGATCAAACCCCGAATGCCTGAAACCGTTTCATTCCGCCTGAACGGCAAGCCCGTGGAGGTAAGCGTGGCCCCCGACCGGACCCTGCTTTGGGTCCTTCGAACCGACCTGGGGCTCACCGGCGCGAAATACGGCTGCGGCATCGCCCAATGCGGTGCTTGCACCGTCCTTGTGGACCATCGCGCCGTTCGATCCTGCTCCGTGGACATCCAATCGGTCCGAGGCGCCGACGTCGTGACCATCGAGGGCCTCGCGAGCGACGGCAAGCTGCACCCAATTCAGGAGGCCTTCATCGCCCACGATGCCCTGCAGTGCGGGTACTGCACCCCAGGCATGATCCTGACGGCTTATGATCTCCTGCGCCGGCATCCCGATCCGACGCGTGAGGAGGTCATCGCGGGGATGGACGACAACCTTTGCCGCTGCGGTGCGCACGTGCGTATCGTGGACGCGGTCCTTGCAGCGGCTTCGGCAATGAAGGGAGCCAGTCCGAGATGAGCACGGAGCAGATTACAAATCGTTCGAGCAAAGGGGCGACAGTCCCGATTGCGGATGCTTCCCTCCCCTCGCGCCGGGAATTCCTCAGGCGTTTCAGCACGGGCCTCTTGGTGTGGGTCGTCTTCCGGCAGGCCGCCGGCGCCGAGGAGTCGGAAGCGGCGCATCCGGTGACGGTGCGCCCCAAGTCGACGGGCGACTTCAACGCCTTCCTGCACATCGACGAGAACGGCCAAGTGACCTGCTTCACGGGCAAGATAGAGATGGGCCAGGGGCCGATCACCTCGCTGCCCCAGATGCTCGCCGAGGACCTCGACGTCTCCATTGACGACATCAGCATTGTCATGGGGGACACGGACCTGTGCCCGTTCGATCAGGGGACCTGGGGCTCCCAGACCACCCAGGCGTTCGGCACCATATGGCGGACGGCCGCTGCGGAGGCCAGGGGCGCGTTGCTCGAAATGGCGTCCGAAACCCTGCAAGTCCCGGTCTCACAGCTTTCGGTGCAGTCGGGCGTCATCTTCGACACCAAGGATCCGGCGAGGAGGGTCACCTATGGCCAGCTGACCAAGGGAAAGAGGATAGAGCGCCAGGTGGCCGCGAAACCGAGCCTCAAGGCCCCCGACCAATTCCAGATCATCGGCAAGCCGCTTCTGCGCAAGGACTCGCGCGACAAGGTTACGGGCAAGGCGATCTATGCGGGCGATGTTCGCCTGCCCGGAATGCTCTACGCCCGCGTGCTGCGCGCTCCCGCGCACGGGGCGGTCCTCAAGCATGTCGACACCTCGGGGATTAGGGGAGTCGACGGCGTCGTGCTGGTACAGCAGCCCGACCTGGTGGCCGTCCTGCACGAGCTTCCCGACGCCGCAGACGACGCGCTTGGCAAGCTCCGCGCCGAGTTCGAGCCCTCGCCGTCCCGATTGGACGACACGACGATCTATGCCCACCTGGAGCAGGCACAACTCGAGCCCACGGTTGTCGCACACGGCGGCGACATCGATGCGGGTCGCGGTCTTGCGGTGCAGCGCCTCAGTCAGACCTATCTGGGCGCCTACGTCGCCCACGCGGCGATGGAGACCCATGCGGCGCTTGCCGACGTGAAGGGCGACCGCGCGACGATATGGGCCTCCACCCAGAATCCCTTCGGCGCGCGCGAGGAGATCGCCCTGGCCCTGGGGCTCCCCATCCCGAGTGTCCGGGTCATCACTCCGTTTGTCGGCGGCGGCTTTGGCGGAAAATCCTTCAACCTTCAGGCGGTCGAGGCCGCGCGTTTGTCCAGGGCCACGGGCCGGCCGGTCCAGGTGATGTGGACCCGAGAGGAGGAATTCTTCAACGACACGTTCAGGCCGGCGTCCGTCATAAAGGTGGAGTCGGGACTCGACGCCGCCGGGAGGATCGCCTTCTGGAACTACGAGGTGCGTTTCTCAGGCGACCGCGCGTCGGCCCACCTCTATGACATCCCGCACCACCGGACATCGGCCGTGGGCGGCTTCAACGGTCCGCCCGGGTACCATCCTTTCGAGGTCGGCGCATGGCGCGCGCCAGGTTCCAGCAACAACGCCTTCGCGCGCGAATGCCACGTCGACCAATTGGCTTCGATGGCCGGCGTCGACCCGATCGAGTTCCGCCTGCGTCAGCTCAAGGATGCCCGTCTTGTCCGGGTCCTGAAGGCGGCGGCCGATCATTGGAGCTGGCAGCCGGCAAAAGGCCCGAGCGGCAGGGGCCTCGGGGTGGCTTGCGGCGAGGATGCCGGAAGCTACGTCGCCGCGATCGCCGAGGTTGAGGTGAAGGATGGGAAGATCGCCGTGAAGCGCGTCCTCTGGGTCCAGGAGATGGGCCTGGTGGTCAACCCCGCGGGAGCAAGGATCCAGATGGAGGGCGGCATCACGATGGGCCTGGGCTATGCGTTGTCGGAGGAAGTCCACTTCAAGGACGGTGCCATCCGCGATACGAACTTCGACAAGTACGCCCTGCCCCGGTTCTCGTGGGTGCCGAGGATCGAGACCTTGATACTCGATGCGAACGACGCGCCCCCAAGGGGCGGCGGCGAGCCCGCCATCATCCTGACGGGGGCTGTGATCGCCAACGCCGTCCATGATGCGACGGGAGTTCGCCTGCTGGAGCTGCCCATGTCCCACGCAAGGGTGAAGGCGGCGTTGGATGCGAAGGCCGAGAGGGCCTAATCAGGCGCTCCTTTCCCGAATCTTCGGCCGTCACGATTCGGGCGCAGGGAGCGCAATCGACCGAATCCCCTCCGCCCCGGGGAAGATCCGGCGCACCATCTCCATGGTCAGATGCACGTTCCACACCGAACTGCGTGCGCGGAAAGTGGTGGTTCCCTTCTCGGGCGAATAGACACACATGCGGCCGCCAAACACAAAGACGACCGCCTCGCTCGTCTTGGACTCCCCATTCTC
This sequence comes from uncultured Opitutaceae bacterium, assembly GCA_964534685.1. Taxonomy (GTDB): domain Bacteria; phylum Verrucomicrobiota; class Verrucomicrobiia; order Opitutales; family Opitutaceae; genus Palsa-1447. Next base: position 10,070 of record CAZHPC010000027.1, on the reverse strand, counting down.
GGTCTGCGTGAACTCGATCACGTTGACCGGGCGGTGCCGAGCCAGCCGCGCCGCGGCGATCCGCGCGTACTGGGGGCCCTCCGCTTCCGCCGACGGCTCGGCGCCAGGCGGGCCTGCCTCGGGCGCCTGAGCGCCGTCGTCCCAAAGGATGGGATAGAGCGCGGTCACCCTGGGGTAATTCGTGACAATCGGGGCCGCCACGACCACGGCGTTGTCGCGTTCGGCGGGCGCGATGGAGAGGGGCGTCCATCCGCAGTTGACATCCCAGCACCAAACGACGTCCGCCGTCTCGAAGACGGTGACGGCGTGGCCCGCCACCATCACCTCGTCCTCCTTCGCTCCCCATTGGAGCACGCGGACCCAGCCGTTCTCCCCAAACTTCTCATGAAACGCGTCGAAACATGAAACGGATTCCACAAAGCACCCGTTTGGGACCTTCATGGGCTCATAGCCGAAGGGAGGGTGCTCGGCGCCCGACATTCGCGGCGCCGCAGCAAACGTCGCGCTCCCAAGCGCCATGGCGAAAGCCAAGACGGTGTGCGTGGCGGCGATTGTCCGCGCAGGCCGAAGCGATGATATCCGGGTGGCCATATTCAAGGGTTGATCGTTGGCGCACGAAGGAGCCTTAAGTCTGAACCCACGTGAATCAAACAACCTTCAGTGGCTGGCGCTGAGCATGGTCTCACTCTGCGGATGAAATGCGGAGTTTCGGTCTTGGGTGCGAATCCAAAAGGACCCCACCCGGCAAAGATGCCTTGGAATTCCAGGGTGGACAATTGGGAAGGGGTTGTGGGAGCGCCCATTCCCAGTAGGGCAACACCCCATGGTCCCTCGACCGCAAGGTCTCTACGTTCCGCAGGAGCCCTATTCCCGACATCATGCGCCTTCCCTCAACCCTGTCCGCCCGCCCAATGCCCGCCTTCTCCCCGATTAACAGAATCAACACGGCGCTCCTTTTCATCGCCCTGGGGGCCGAGGCATGGGGGCAAGTGGCGACGGCGCCCTATCCCGATCCAAACGCGGTGCCTCCATTCGCGCCCGGCACTGCTCTGAACTGGAACAGCGGCGAGGGGAAGAGCTACTCGATTCCAGCCGCCGAGGTGCCAGGGTTTCTGGGGGCGCTCAGCATCTATGACAGGATCGCTATCCCGCACGACGTCTACGACTCGACGCTTGGCAGCACGTGGGAGCACCTCCACGAGCAGCACTGGGTCTTTGATACGGATCCCTTCAACATCAATCAATCCGCCCATCCCTACCAGGGCTCGATGATGTTCGGCTTCGCGCGATCAACCGGCGTTTCCTTCTGGCAGTCGCTCGCCTACAGCAACGGGGGAAGCTTCATTTGGAAGATGGCCGGTGAAACCGACCTTCCCTCAATCAACGACCAGATCACGACAGGAACAGCCGGGGCCATCCTGGCCGAATCGCTGTTTCGCATGGCGAGCCTTGTGCTGGAGGGCGGCGGCGAACATCCCGGTTTCTGGCATGAACTTGGCGCAGCGGTGATTTCCCCGCCGACCGGCTTTAACCGCCTCGTCTATGGCAAGCGTTTCAAGGCCGTGTTTCCAAGCTATGACCCGGCAACCTTCATGCGCCTGCGCTGGGGCGTCAGCACGGACCTCGTCAAGACAAACAACCTCCTGCTTAACGAAGGATCGGCTTACACCGACAAGAAGCAGAGCGAGGCGGTCCTCGACTTCTCCTTCATCTACGGTCTCCCGGGAAAGACGGGCTACAGATACGACCGGCCGTTCGATTACTTCTCGCTTGAATTTGCAGGCCAGACGAGCGCGCATGGGCATAATTTCCTCCAGGACATAATGGATCGCGGGCTCCTTTACGGGACCGACTACGAAATTGGAGAAAATTACCGGGGCATTTGGGGTCTCTACGGCAGCTATGACTATATTGCCCCGCCGATCTTTCGCATCTCCTCAACCGCCCTTTCAATCGGAACGACCGAACAGTGGTGGCTTTCGCGCCACGTGGCCATGCAGGGATCGGCCCTTGCAGGCGTCGGCTTCGGCGCTGCCGGCACGATTCCCCATGCCGACGGCCTGCGCGACTACCACTATGGAGTGACGCCCCAGGGGTTGCTCGCCCTCCGTTTCATTTTCGGCCGCAGGACCATGCTCGATTTCACGGCGCGGGACTATTATGTCAGCGGCACGGGCTCCGACGACCGTAGCGGATCCGAGCAGATCTTCCGCGGTGACGTCGGCTTGACCTTCCGGATGTTCATGCACCAGGCGCTTGGGATCGAATACGTCGAGTCGCACCGCCACAGCCGATATGGCCTGTCCCCCGACCTGTCCCAATCGGAAGGCACGTTCAGCATCGTCTACACCTTTCTTGGGGGCAGCCGATTTGGCGCCGTGGACTGGCGTAAGAATTCGGAGCCCGAGACAGAGTGAATTCCAGGCGCGGGATGCCAGCGGAGCCGGCCGGCATGGGGCAGCGGATCGTCGCGCCGGGATTGATCGGCTCCGACCGGCCGGGTGAACTCTCGCGGCGGCAAACCCACTTCAAACCGCTTCGCTCGTGGCCGAAATGCCACGAACGCCCGAGATAGGCCACAAGAATCCGCGGGAATCGACGGGCCCATCGGGCATGCCACCACGCCGGTCGGCGTTGAGGGCAAGCCGAGGGGTGTCGGACACTGGAAACCCGGGTATCCGCCGACTCCCGAGGCAACAAAGCCGTCTAATGCCTGGGGCCGCTGTCCCGCCACTCGCCCTTGGTCTGGTGATAGTGGCCGTCACGGTCCTTGTCCCAATGCGGCGGGTTCCATTGACCGTGCGGATGGGGCGGGCGGGCCCATCGGCCGCCGACCCAGGCGTAATGCCCTGGAGCCCCGTCCCAGTAGCCACCAATCCATACATAATCCGGGCCGGGCCTTTCCCCAACGATCACGTCTCGCTGTGGCGGGGGTGGAGGCGCCTCAAGAACGATATTCAACGAGATCCCGGCCAGAATTGTGGAGGCCGAAGCAGAGGGGGCCGGAAGACCCGCGAGGGAGAGAAGACCTAACCCAGCGGCGAGCCGGAGTGAAGCGCTAGGAGCGCGACGCAGATGATTCATTGGCTGTTTCATTAGGAACGTTGGACTTCCAAAGTGCCCGTTCGGCCCGCGAGAACCCAACAAACTAGGTGTAGACCCCAGTACTTGCGGCCTTTTGCCGAAGAACCCCGACCGGAGCCACGGGTGGGAATAGGCTCATCGCACACATGGCCGGGCATTCCTCAGCGCGCGGCGCTTTTCACCCGTTCGACGAAGGCGTTGGCAGGCAGCCCGCCCGAGCATTGGCCAAACGTCCCAAATCCATAAGTAGCTATCAGTTAATATCTAAGCTAAAATCAAGCCCCCGGAGACTCTCAATCCGATCTTTTAGCTACGGAGGCAGGACACACGTACATTATGCATCTGCGATCTTTTGGAGCAGGGATCTCATTGCCGTGGCCATCGCCGCATCATATCTCTCTAGATCAAGGATCCGGAAAATGAACCGGTCCTTGGAATCTGCGTCCTTTGTCCACTCCGTCACGCCCGCGTCCGAGCATTGGACCCGAATCGGCTCAAACGTGAACACTGCATCGTTCCCGCTATCAGCGAGAGAGATGATACGGCCGTCGCGGGCTACCGTCTGGCCAGTTGCGTGGAAGAATCCCGCCGTGCACCAACAGGCCCGGGAATTCTTACCTTCGCGTGCCAGCAACGTCTCGTCATTTGGCCCGAGCAGATAGCGCAGCCAGTCGCAATCTGCCCTTCCAGGTTCTGGAAACTTGTCGCGCCGCCAATGAATGCCCCCTGTCTTATACATCCAAGCAAAGTAGTTTTTCAGATGCGATGAAAGATGCGGCAAGATTTCGCTTTGTGGAAACTTATAGAAAGTGCCGTACCCCATCACACCCCTAGGATGGTCAGAGAGTTCCTCGAAGCATGGCATCCAATAGACCGGACAGGGCAGGTCGAAGATTGCCGCATAGGCAGAAGGGCTCAGGGATACATTCCATTCTAGTTTGGCGGCTTTCGTCCTGTCGGTTGAGCCGACGCCGGCGTTGAGATAGATGGCGGCGCATTTCTCTGAAAACAACCCGGGGTCTCGCTTGCCCGCGACTGCAACGCTGAGACAGGAACCGACCACATTGATTACTACCGGCCGGGGTGATTCGCGCAGAAGACGCAGCAAAGCGACGACGCCGCTGTCTTCCGATAGCGTGGCTTCGAGAATCGTGTCGTGCCGCGATCGCATCGGCCTCCGCAAGCCGATCGAGACTGGCACGGCCTGGCCAGTGAGGTAGTTCATCTGAGCCACGCCCAGCACGTCAGGATCGGTTGCCTTGAATTCAGGTTCGGCTGTCAGTTGGGGGTAATCGATCATGATTCTCAGATCGACCTTCCCCGCGTGTGCCAAAGCGAACACGCATGCCAAGTCCCAATGATCATCGGGATCGTCATGTGGGCGATACAAGTCCGTCGAATGTAGCATCGGCACCGCTGTCCCGATCGGCATTGCCGTCACGCCAGGTGCGGCAGACGTCGCGGCTTGGCTCGTGCGTGTGCTGGCGGCGAGTCCTCCAATCGTTAGCGACGCGAGAAAGTTTCGGCGCGAAATGGTGTTCGTGGGTGTTTTTTCGCTTGTTTTCACGGAGTCAATTTTGGTCTAAATGGAGTTCAAGGTTTCGTAGGAACAAGGGTGTTGTCGTGCTCCTGTCCACGCTCAGCGCAAATTCTTGAGGCGAAGGTGAACGTTGAAACGATTTCGCAAATATTGCATATTTTGCATCTGGGACAGTGATGCGGTAACCGGAATGACGAGGTCTGGAGCCCGAGGATCTATTAACTGCGTTCAACCAGTAGCTCAAGAAAAGTGGGATCCGATTGGTGGTTCTTGCTCCAAAATGGGAACTAACAACGTTTAAAAATCCATTTCATCTGAATTTTATGTTGTTGTTATCCGGATACTAACGAAAACCTTTAACGACGTCGCCCTCGGTTCAAGAGAAGATATGTTTGGTGCTCGGGACAGGACTTGAACCTGCACGCCTTTCGGCAACGGCTTCTAAGACCGTCGTGTATGCCAATTCCACCACCCGAGCAGAGGGGAGGGAACTCGGCCAGAGGTTTGCGGATCGGTCGAGCGGCGGCAATCACGTTGTCGTCCCCTGTCCGGTAAACACCCCATTTCGCTTCCACGGTCACTACCGTAACCTGTTGGGTAATCTCCCTATGAAAACACATCGTTCCCTCGTGTACCTGATCGCCACTATCGCCCCCGCAGCCCTTATTGGGTCCTGGGGCTGTTCGAAGTCTGAAAACACCAAGACCCAGGAGGTCGCCCAGGACGTCAAGACGACGGCAAAGGACGTTGCGGCTGATGTGAAGACTGCTGCCGTGGACACATGGGACAGCATCAAGGACTTCACGTTTGAAAGGCGCTCCGACTTTTCCGCCAGCATGGACCGCATGGCGAACAAGATGGATGCAAAGATCGCCGACCTGAAGGCCAGTGCCTCAACCCTGCCGGACGCGGCGGCAAAGGACAAAAACGCGGCTATCAAGGAATACGACGAAGCCCGCGCCGACCTGAAGGCCAGGCTCACCGATCTCGGAAATGCCACGGCTGACGGATGGGCCGATGCGAAGGCAAAGGTCTCCGCCTCGTGGGATAAGGTGGAAGCGGCCTACAAGAAGGCCACCAGCTAAGTAAGGCCCAAGAGGGCCTCCGGCCGCGCCCGTGCGGGTTCAACCCGCACGGGCGCCGTCATCTCGTCGCGATTCCCATACGGTCGCCCATCCGGCCGTAGGTTTCGATGCAGGCCTCGCTCTCCCTGACAATGTCCGCATCGAACATGATGCGGCTGTTTTTGAAAAGCGTGATGACGCATGAGCCGCCAAAGGCGAACAGCCCCTTCTCTTCCCCTTTAACAACCGGCCGGCCAGGGACATAGCTCTGGACGATGCTCCCGACGTTGGTCGCCCCGACCTCGATGATCGCCATGGCCCCGAAGTCGGGCGCCTCCAAAAGCGTCACAAAGCGCTTGTTGTTCACGAGGTACTTGATGTTCCTGCGGAGCGCTATCGGGCTCACCGAGTAGAGGCTGCCTTTGATGAGCCGCGACTCGGACGGAATGCCCGATGCGGGAAAATGAAAGCGGTGGTAATCGCTCGGGCACAGTCGCGACATCAGCATGGAGCCCCCTGAAAAACGGGCGGCCAGGTCCGCGTCTCCGAGGAGCTCCTCAAGGGTGAATTTGGAACCCTTGACATAGAACCCGTCCGCCCTGTCGACATCGGGGAATGCCAGGTGCCGGCCGTCCGCAGGGAACACCGCGATGCCGAGCCCCTGCGCGATCGGCCGGCACTCGGGCTTCAGGGCGCGGTAAAAGAATTCATTGAAGGTCTTGAAGTCGAAGGCCGATTTCGCGAACTCGGTGACGTCGATGTCGTAGTCCGTGACGAACTTGAAGATGAGCATGTCGCTGCCCCGCCGGTTCATCTTGCGCCCGTAGTACCAGGAAAACAGGCGCCGCCGGACGAGAAGCCAGACGGCGAACCGGCCCGCGGGGTTGTCATAGGCAAGCCGGAGCCAGCGCTCGCCGAAGACCTTTTCCGTCTTCGTCGTCCGGTCGTAGCGGTCGTAGTAGCGTATGGGCTCGGGGTTCAAATCGGGCAGTTGCGATTTCCGCATTTTTCGCAGATTCTCCCGTTCCGCCATGGAAAACTTCACCTTTTTCAATCCCACTCGAATACACTTCGGACGCGGCCAGATCGCCGCGATCGACGGGGAGATCCCGGCAACGTCCCGGGTCCTCCTCCTCGCAGGCGGCGGGAGCATCCGCCAGAACGGGGTCCATGCCCAGGTCCTGAAGGCGCTCGGCGGCAGGACGCTGTTCGAGTTCTTCGGCGTCGAGGCGAACCCCGACTACGACACCCTTATGAAGGCGGTCGAGGTGGTCCGCCGCGAGAAGATCGACTGGATCCTGGCCGTCGGCGGGGGCTCCGTTCTCGACGGCGCGAAGTTCGTGGCCGCGGCAGCGGCCTACGCGGGCGACCCCTGGGAAATCCTGGTGACGAGGGCTGAGAAGCTGAAGACCGCGCTTCCCATCGGGACCGTCCTCACCCTCCCGGGCACGGGATCGGAGGCGAACGGCGCGGCGGTCATCAGCCGCCGCTCGATGAAGGAGAAGCTCGCCTTCATCAGCCCCCTGGTCTTCCCGAGATTCTCGATACTCGATCCCGAGGCCACCTTCTCTCTTCCCGAGCGACAGATCTCGAACGGCGTCGCCGACGCCTTCACGCATGTCATCGAGCAGTACCTGACGTACCCGGCCAACGCCGCGATCCAGGACCGCTTTGCCGAGTCGGTGATGCTCGTGCTGGCCCACGAGGGCCCGAAGTCGGTCAAATACCCGACGGACTACGACGCCCGGGCGAACGTGGTCTGGGCGACCACTTGGGCCCTGCAAGGGGTCATCGGGGCGGGCGTCCCCCAGGACTGGGCAAGCCACGCGATCGGCCATGAGCTGACCGCCCTCCACGGGATCGACCACGCGAGGACGCTTGCGATCGTCGTCCCGAGCCTGCTGGACGTGCAGCGCGCCTCAAAGCGCGAGAAGCTCCTGCAATACGGGCGCCGCGTCTGGGGAATCCGCACCGGATCCGAGAGCGACTGCGTGAGCGCGGCGATCGAGAAGACCCGGCAGTTCTACGAATCCCTTGGGCTTAGGACCCACCTGGCCGACTACGACGTGAAGCCCGATGTGGGCGCCGAGGTCGCCGCCCGGTTCAGGGCCCGCGGCGTTCTCAAGATCGGGGAGCGCGACGACATCACGCCCGAGGTGGTCGAGAGGATCCTGAGGCAGGCTGCCTAGGGGCCGCCGTCCTCACGACCGGGGACTGCCGGGCTTTGAGTCCCAGAACTCAAGCCGGTCGCGGTGCGAGTCCGGGGCAGGCGCCACGTTGATGTCCAGGTGCATGACCTCGTAGCCGCCCGCCTTGTCGTACGAAGGCCACACGGGCATTCCCTCGCCATTCGGGTTGCCCGTCTTGGCGAAGTTCGTCCAGTAAGTCCCGATCGTGTCCGAGAGCCTCCAGTCCTCGGGTTGCGACACCACCCCCACCTTGGCGGCAAGCGTCCCAAAGACGTAGGAGATCTCGCTCGCGTGCACCGCGCCCACGTCGGCGCCGGTGGCGGGGGATCCGTTGACGACCGTGTCGGGGGCGACGGGAACCGCGCGGTCAAACTGGTACCGGAAGACGGGAGAGCCTCCCGTCTTCAGATGCAGCTCGAACCACTTCCACATTCCGCACATCGACTCGTCGCCAGCGAGGTCCCCCGCGGACCGCACGGCCTGCGCGTCGGTCGCTGCCGGGTACAGCCTGAGCGCCTCGCCCGCAGCGTTTCCGAATCTCCGGCGAACGTCCTCGGCGAAGCTCATTGCCGTCGGCCGTTTGGTCCCGAACGTGCTGTACACCCTCTGCTCGTCGGCGTTCCAGCCCGCAAGGAGCGGCACATGGGCCTGGCTCCCGTCCCCGTAGATCGTGTTCGCGTTCGCCGGCAGCACGTAGCCGTCGACGACAATCCTCGTTTCAAATGACCTGTCGTCACTGGCGGCCTTGAGGAGGGCGTCCGCCGGGACGGCCCTGAGTTCGGCGAGCGACTTGGCTCCGATCTTCTCGGCGAAGGCCAGCCCATCTTTCTCCGCAGCGGACAGCGTCTCAACGCGCTCGCTCCTGCCCTTGACCCCGAGGATCGAGCCGCTTTCGCCAATCGCCTTCTGGAAGAGGCCCCGGGCGCGCGGCGACGCCACGAGCGCGCACACGGAGGAGGAGCCTGCGGATTCGCCGAAGATCGTCACGTTGCCTGGGTCGCCGCCGAAGGCCGCTATGTTCCTCCGGACCCATTCCAGGGCGGCGATTTGGTCCATGAGGCCGTAGTTCCCCGAACCGTGCCCTGATTCCCGGCTCAACTCCGGGTGGGAGAAGAACCCGAAGATTCCCAATCTGTAGTTCATGCTGACGACCACGACGCCCTTCCTCGTCAGGTCCCCGCCGTCCTGGCGGGGCTCCGACGAAGAACCCGCCCTCAGTCCGCCGCCGTAGATCCAGACCATGACAGGCAGCCGGTCCCCCGCGCCCGTGGAAGGCGTCCACACGTTCAAATAGAGGCAGTCCTCGCTAGGCCCCTTGTCCCGGAAGATCATGTCCGAGAAGATTCTGCCCTGCATCGCCCTCGGCCCGAATTCCGTCGCCGTCCGGACGCCGGCCCACGGAGCCACGGGCCTGGGCTCGCTCCAGCGCAGGTTGCCCACCGGAGGGGCGGCAAACGGGATCCCCTCGAAAACGCGGACACCCGGTCTCGTCCCGTTCATGCCCTCCAGGATTCCGGAGTCGATCCGAACCTGGAGGTCCGCGGCCGCGCCCCTCGCAAGGGCTGTGGAAAGCAGCAGCAAGGCGAGCGTGGTTCCAACTGATTTTTCTTGGGTATGCATGGGGTTGCCTCCGGTCCTGTGGGTGGGGTTGTTTGGTGCCGGCTGCGGAGCGGCCCAATAGGAATGTACGAAGGGTCGGGGCGCCGCCGCGAGGTAGGAATTGAGACGCGCGGAGGCCGCGGGCGTCAACAGCCCGCTTCGGCCGTCATGAGATCACCCACTCGCCGTTCTTGACCGAGAACGTCACGGTCGAGCCCTCGGCAACCTCTCCGGAGATGAGCCCGCGCGCCAGGCGCGTCTCGATCTGGCGCTGGAGGTAGCGCTTGAGGGGCCGGGCGCCGAACACGGGGTCGTAGCCCTTCTCCGCCGCCCACTCCCGCGCCTTCTTGTCGAGCGCGACCGTCACGCGGCGGTCCGCGAGCCGGCGGTTCAGGTCGGCGAGAAGCAGGTCCACGATGGAGCCGATCTCCTCGAGCGTGAGCGGCTTGAATAGGATGGTCTCGTCGATCCGGTTCAGGAACTCGGGCCTGAAGGACGCCCTGAGCTCGGCCATGACGCTTTCCCGGACGCTTTCCGGAATCGTGTCGCCGACGACGCCCTCGAGCAGGAAGCGCGAGCCGATGTTCGACGTCA
>CAZHPC010000026.1:0-32265 GCA_964534685.1 uncultured Opitutaceae bacterium | reverse complement strand
GCTGGGCCTGCTTCAGCTGCTCCTCCTGGACCTTGTACTGCTCGCGCTGGTAGAGGAGGTTGTAGTAGGTGGTCTCGACGTTGAGGACCATCGTGAGGATGGTGCTCTTGAAGGTGAGGTTCGAGATCTTCACGCCGAGCCGGGCGCTCTCGAGCGCGGCCCTGTTGTAGTCGGTTCCTGCGCCCTGGAGGAGCGGCTGCGCCACCGAGATCGACACCGAGCTCGCGTAGGCGGGGTTGAGCTCCCCGTAGCTGGGGTTGATGTCGCTTCTGAAAAGATTGTAGTCGGCAGAGATCGTGCCTCCCGTGATCAGCGTGTCGTTGACCGAAACCGTGGACGAGTCGTAGGCCGTGTAGGGCACCGTGAACGCGGCCTGGTTCGTCGCGCTCTGGGTCACCTGCCTGCTGGCCGTGAACCCGAAGGTCGGCTCAAACGCCGCCTTCTGCACCTCGACCGAGTCGACGGCCTCGAAGACACTGAAGTGCTGGATGCGAACGGTGAAGTTGCGGCCGAGGGCGAGGCCGACGCAGTTCTGGAGCGTCACCGCCCCCGACAGGTCGATGGCCGGCTCCGTCCCGCCGAAGGCCGCAGGGGCTGCGCTCTCGTCGGCCAGGACGGGAAAGGCGGAAGCGATACAGAGCAGGGCGAGGCCCGCAAGCACGGTGGGTCTGGGCATAGGTAAGGGGGGATGCGGCGTTTCCATATGAATCAACACGGCTATGCGCCTCAAAGTTACTCTTTTTCGACATGCGGCGCGCGGGAACGCCGGGACGGTCGAAAGCCACGGTTGAGCGGCGGCGGGCCCAAAGCGCCTATTTCACGTTTCGGTCCGTCCGCTTGAGTTCAGCGTCGACGACCTCGCGCATGATCGACGTCGCGTCGGCCCGTGCAAAGGTCTCGGCGAGCTGCGCCTTCACCTGCGCATAGAGTGGATTGGACTCGTTCGTGACCGGCGACTTCTTGTCCGCGGCATACACCAGCAAACCCCTGTCGGCCGTGGCCTCCATGTCCGAGACCTCGCCCTTGCCGAGGCGGTCAAGGATCCCAAACACCGTCTCGTCCACGTCCTTGGGCTGGTCGCGCAGCCGGAACGGAGGAAACGACTTGACGGTCACCTTGATCGACCCGGCCGCCTCCGCGGCGGCCTTGTCGATCGGTTCGCCGGCCTTGAGCCGGCGCGCGATCCCGGCCTTCAAGGCCCGCCCGAACTCGACGAAGCGAATCCGCTTCTGGTTGTCGGTGGCATCAGCAACCACCCGGTCGCGTACCTCGGACAGTGCGGGAAGATGGGAGGGCAGGAGTTCCCTCCAGATCAGGACCACCGCGCCGTTGGGGCTGGGAATGCCCTCGGAATAGAACCGGTCGGCGTTGAGCTCGAAGGCGGCGGTCGCAATTTCGCGCCCCCCCCCGAACTCGGACGGGCCGGCCTCGTTGGTGAAGGGCGTCAGGCTCTCCGTCTTCAGCTTCCGGCCGGCGAGAAAGGATTCGAGCGAGGCCCGGGTGACCTTGCCCTCGTAGAGCGCGTAGGCGAGATCGGAGGCCGCCTTGACAGCCTTGCTCTTGGCCATCTCCGAGACGAGGGCCTGGCGGACCTGGGGCTGCACGGAGGCGAAGTCGGTTGCAGGGTCGGACTTGACCGCCGGGGCCTTCGCGCCTGCGGCCTTCGGGAACCTCGCGGGATTCGCGTCGTAGAACGCCCGGACCTCGGCATCGGTGGGTGCGGTCCCGGCAACGAAGTCCTCCTCGGGAAACCGCACGCAGTCGACGGCGACCCGCGGGGCGACCGTGTACCGGAAGGAATTGTCCGTGTAGAACTTGGATATCTCAGCCTCCGTCAGATGGATATCCGGGGCGAAGGCCGCGTAGTCCGCCGAGACGGTGGAGATGGTCCATGTCGTGTCTCCCTTCTGGAGGAGGTCCTTGACGTCACCAGGCATGACGTAGCCTGGGCCGGCCAGCAGGCGCTGCAGCTTGATCATCCGGGCGTCATTCGAGAGCACCCGCAGGATGTCGGACTCGGTGACCGCGGAGCTTGCCTTCAGTGAATTCCTGAAGGCGTTGTAGTGGGTCACGTCGAACTGGCCGTCCGGCCCCGCGAAGATACGCAGGGTCTTGATGAAGGCCGTGATGTCCTCCGAGGTGGGGGCCGGCAGGTGCAGTTCGTCCGCGAGATGCTGGGCGGCGATCCTCTGGAACATGTAGGACTGGAGCTGCTCGGCGCTCACGTTGGACGTGTACTGGAGTTCGGCGCTCAGGCGCGTGTCGTTCATCAGCGCCTGGGTCTGGTCGGGCGAGAGGAGGTTGTGGCCAAAGTAGTCCCTGCCGGACGCCGAGCGCTCGGCGCGCCCGATGCCGGGGGTCGAGCCGATCGTGAAGATGAACGGGATCACCATGCCGATCAGCAGGACGGCGAAGATGAGGCGAAAGTGGTGCTGGAAGGTGCGCTGGATCCAGGAAATCATTTGGGTAAAAGGGTATTGAGGCTAGGGCGAAGCCCCTGGCTGGCAACGCTTATTTGGGTGGCGACTCCTCCGCGAGGAGCTCGTCAACGCTCTTTCCGAAGAACGCGTCGCTTCCCACGCTCTCGAGCGCCGCGTTGAACCTCGCGACCACCGGGTCTGCGCCCTCAAGGGTGTCCCCTGCGGGGTCGACCCCGAGGCGGTCCGCCTCGGACTTGAACTCAAAGAGGTTTATCTTATTGAGCGGCCGGGTGGGCTGGTAGTGGGCCTCCGTGGAGGGTGAGCCGGCCGGCGGCGGCACGGCCATGACGTAGCCCGAGTCGACAATCCGGTTCAGGCACTCGTTGACGACCTGCGCCGGGAGCCTTACGGCGCCCGAGAGCTCCGACACGGACAGGGGCGGCTGGCACGCGTGGAAGCGGCGGCAGACCGCCATCAGCACCCGCAGCGAGAGGCGCTCGCGGTTCGCCGCGCTCAGGCTTCCCCAGGCGAGGCGGCTGTTGCGGACGTGGACGTTCTGGACCGCATAGCTGATCTGGCCGCCCACCAGCACGAAGAGCCAGAAGATGAACAGCCCGAACATCAGCACAGGGATGATGCCGAGCGGGCCGAAGAGGCTGCGCGTCAGCAACACGCGCTTGAGGTACAGGAACTGCAGGAAGTTGTTGGCCGTCAGCAGGAACGCGACCGCGAGCGCCCCGCAGAACGCGGCCCCCCAGCGCACCCTCGTGTTCGGGATCGCACGGTAGAACACCGCCAGGACCCCCACCAGGATGACGAACGAGATCGAGGGCAGCGACCAGCGCATGAGGCGCTCGATCTCGGCGCCGAAGGGCAGCCTTCCCACGAAGACGTTGGCGAAGGCGCCGGCGCCGAGGAGCGCTGCCGCCGCGAACAGGAGGACGCCGCCGAGCGAGAGCACGGCCCAGTAGAGGACCACACGCATGACAAGCGTGCGCCCGCGGCGCACGCCCCAGATCTCGTTGAAGGTGTCCTCGATGGCCTTGAAGAGAAGCAGGACGATGATCACCAGCAGGACCGCGCCCACGATGCCGGCCGTCTCGGAACGGGCCCCCCTGATGAACCCGTTGATCATCTCGACGAGCTCCGGGTTGACCGGGACCTTGCCGCCGTTCGCCACGCTCTCGTACTGGTCGAGCTGAGGGGCGACAAACGTGATGAGGCGGTTGAGCGCATCGACGGCAAGGTTCGGGTTGCGCTCGCCGAGGAGCGTGGAGGCCACGAGCATGGCGATGGCGATCAGCGGGCCCAGGCCCAGCATGGAGCTGAAGCTAAGGTCCGCCGCCCGGCTCAGCGTCTTGGTCTCATAGAAGGTCGTGGCCGTCGTCGAGACGACCCTCAGCAAGGCGTAGAAGCGGCCCTTCACGGAATAGTCCGTCAGGTGCGACGCCTGCCAGATGTCCTTTTTCCAAAGGCGGACAAGCCTCGCTCCGGTGCCCGTGAAAGGCATTAGCGTGGTCAGACCGACAGCATGAAGTACGCGAGTCCCGCCGAGCCGAGCACGCCGAGCGCGCTGACGACGAGCACGGGAAGCATGTCCACGAATATCGTGGCGAAATAAAGGCCCACGGACGCCCCGGCCACGGCGAGGAGCCCCATCGGCATCCCCTGGGAGAGGTACACGAAGCCGTAGAGGCCGAGCCCGAGCGCCGCCCTGAAGCGGATCACGGGATAGAGCGACACGACGCCGAGCCCGAGCATGACCGCCATGAACAGGTCGAGTCCGCCTAGAAACACGAGCGGCTGATCGAGGATCTTGTTGACGTCCATCGCGGAGATCGAGTCCGCGGAGGGAAGCACCTCTCCGGCGGCGACCAGCACGAGGCACGCGACCGCCGACCACATCCCGATCCGGGCGGCATGGGCCTGCATGATCGCCGGATCGGCCTTGTCCTTCGTTTCGGCCGTGCGCCCCTCGGCACCCGCGAGCATGTCCTCGACCGTGATGGGCGCGAGGGAGTCTTCCCTCTTCTGGGTCGGGATGGCCTCGCGCGACTTCATGCGCAGCTTCCTCTTCTCCGGGAACAGGGAGGCCTTCAGGTCGTCGTTGGAGCTGATGAGGACCCAGTTCTCGATCGCCGGATCGTACCAGAGCGTCTCGGTGGTCAGCTGACCGGTTTCCGCGAGGGAAACGAGCTGCTCCATGTTGAACGGGCCCCGGGCCTCGTTCTCGGACGCCTCGCGAATGTAGTATTCCTGCGTCGTGGCCATGTCGGGGGCAGGGTGGTCGCGGCCGGCCGGGTCGGCAAGCGCGATCTGTTTACATTCGCTCCAGCGTGCGCAGCCCGAGGAGGCTCAGGCCGGTCTCCAGGACCAGGAGCGTGCGGGCGCACAGGACCAGGCGGCGGGCGCGCACGACCGGGTCGGTCACGATCACCTTGTCGGCGTTGTAGAAGGCGCTGAACGCCCCGGCGAGCTCGTAGAGGTAGAGGCACAGGAAGTGCGGGCAGAGGGTCTCCGTCGCAAGCCTGAGCGCATCTGAGAACTTGACCAGCTTGCGCGCCAGGGCGACCTCATCCTCGGTCTGGAACGCGTCGGCGCCCGACTCGGCGGCGGGGTCGCCGCACTCCAGGCCCTGGCGCCGGAAGATGGAGCGGATCCGCGCTATCGCGTACAGGAGGTAGGCCGCGGTGTTGCCGTCCAGCGAGATCATCTTGTCCCACGAGAAGAGGTAGTCGCTCGCCCTGTTCTGCGAAAGGTCGGCGTACTGCACGGAGTCCACGCCCACGATCTCGGCGATCCTCCTGCGCTCGTCCTCCGGGACGTCCGGGCTCTTCTCGTTCACGAGGGCGAAGGCGCGCTCCGACGCCTCGTCGAGGAGCTCCCTCAGCTTGATGTTGTCACCCGTGCGCGTCTTCAGCGGTTTGCCGTCCTCTCCGAGAACCGTCCCGAAGTCGACGTGCTGGAGCCTGGGAAGGCGCCGCCCGCGCCTCTCGAACCACTTGCGCGCCGTGAGGAAGAGCTGCTCGAAATGGTCCCCCTGACGTTTGTCGACGACGTAGAGGATGCAGTCCGCGTGGAAATGCTCCGAGCGGTACAGGATCGTCGCCAGGTCGGTCGTCGCGTAGTTGGCGGCGCCGTCGGACTTGCGCACGATCATCGGCTGCGTCTTGAACCTGGGGTGCTCCGGGTGGAACACGACCTGGGCTCCGTCGCTCATGCTCGAGATGCCGTCGGTCGAGAGCTCCGCGTACACCCTCTCGACCTTGTCGTTGTAGAAGCTCTCGCCAAGCGTTTCGTCGAAGCGGATTCCGAGCCTGTCGTAGATCCGCTGGAAGGCCGACACGCTCGCGTCGTTGATCCGCCTCCAGAGGGCCAGGTTCTCTGGGTCGCCGGCCTGGAGCTTCACCAGCTCGGCCCGGGCCTCCTCCATGACCGCCGGGTCTGACTCGGCGGCGGAGCTGCCTATCTTGTAGAGGCGCTCAAACTCCTCGATCGGGTCGCGTGCGAGCGCCGCCTCGTCCAGGTGGCGCCTGCAGGCCCATATCAGCTTGCCGTATTGGGTGCCCCAGTCGCCGATGTGGTTGTCGCGCACGACGCGCGCCCCCGTGAATGCGAGAAGGCGCGAGATGGCCTCCCCGATGACCGCCGAGCGCAGGTGCCCCACGTGCATCTGCTTTGCCGTGTTGGGGGAGCTGTAGTCGACGACCCAGGTCTCCCCCTTGTGCGCGGCGCAGGCCCCGTCGGCGAGGTCGCCCCGGGTGCGATGCCCCTGCAGCCACGCGAGGAGCGCCGCCGGCCTCGTCTTGAAATTGATGAAGCCGGGCCCGGCCACGGACACCTCGAACGCGCCGCGGATGTCCTCGCCCAAGCCCGCGACGATCGCTTCGGCGATGGGGCGGGGCGGCTTTCCGGCCCTCTTTGCGGCCGCGAGGACCCCGTTGGCCTGAAAATCGCCGTGTCTCGGGTCGGAGGTGCGCACCCCTGGCTCGAAGGAACCAGGCTCGATTCCGGCCGCCGCCGCCGCGGCCGTCAGGGCCCTTTCCAGCTCGCCGATCAAGTCGAATGCCAGGTGCATCCGGCCACTTCACCACCCTGGGGGCGGCAGGCGCAAGCGCGGAGTCCCTGAGCCGTTTTGGCTCGACATTTTCATGGGTGGTGTTTTGCTCGTACGCTTTCCCCGCCCCGGGGCACGCCCTCTTCCGCCTATCAACTCCATGACGAGCAAACGCAACATCCCAGCACGACGCTTCATCAAGCCGACGTTTAACTTCTTGATTGAGAAGAAGAGAGACGGCGGAGAGTTCACTCAAGAGGAGATCCGCTACATCATCGACAGCACGCTCGACGGTGAAATGCCGCTTCACCAGCTGGCCGCCCTCGCCATGGCGATCTACTTCTCCGGGATGTCGGCGCAGGAGACGGCGGACCTCACGGAGGAAATGATGCTATCTGGCGAGGTGATAGATCTTTCCCACATCGCCAAGCCGAAGATTGACAAGTACTCGACGGGCGGCGTGGGCGACAAGACCTCGCTAGTCCTGGTGCCGCTGGCCATGGCCTCCGGCGTTGTCGTGCCGATGATGTGCGGGGTCGAGCACGACTACGTTATCAACACCTTGGAGAAGCTTGCGGCCATCCCGGGCTTCAAGGGGCACCTGACCAACGAGCACTTCGCCCTCCAACTCTCTAAGATCGGCGGCGCAATCATCGCCCAGAACGAGGACCTGGCCCCCGCCGACGCCAAGCTCTACGAGCTGCGCAAGGACACGGGCACAATCCCGAGCCTTCCGCTCATCACGGGCAGCGTGCTCTCCAAGAAGCTGGCCGAGGGCGCCGAGGGCCTGGTCATCGACGTCAAGTGGGGCAACGGCTCATTCATCAAGGACTTGGAGCAGGCCAAGCAGCTCGCCCGCTCGATGACCCGCGTCGGCCGCTCGATGAAGCGCCGGTGCGTCGCGCTGGTGACCGACATGAACCAGCCGCTCGGCGACTCCGTCGGGACGGCGCTCGAGGTGAAGGAGGCGATCCAACTGCTGAGGGGCGAGGGCCCCGAGGACGTGAAGGAGCTGGTCCTCAAGCTCGGCATGGAGATCGTGCGCCTTGCCGGCGTGGCCGGGTCCACGCTGTCGGCGAAGCAGACCGTCCAGCGCCACCTGACCGACGGCTCCGCGCTCGAGAAGTTCAAGGAGCTCGTGAAGGCCCAGGGCGGCGACACCACCTACATCGACCATCCCGAGAAGTTCCCGCAGGCGCGCCATATCCGCAAGCTGCCGGCCCCCAAACGCGGCTATGTGCACACGATCAACGCGGCGATGATCGCGCGCGGCGTGCACCTGCTCGGCGCGGGCAAGGAGAGCCAGCACGACAGGATCGACCACTCCGTCGGCGTCTCCGAGATCAAGAAGGTCGGCACGCAGGTGAAGCAGGGCGAGCCCCTCATGATGATCCACTACAACGACGAGGCGAAGCTCGAGCAGGCCCTGGAGTACTTCAAGAACGCCTACCGTCTCGCGCCCAAGCGGCCGACGCCGCCGCCGGCCATCGTCGAGCGGGTCGCCTGATCCGCGATTTCAGGCCTCGCGGGCCGAGTCGGTCGCATGCCATGCCGTCAGGCAGGACATGAGCGCCGCCGCGAACGCCAGGTAGAGCAAGGCATTCCCCAGAAGATCCGGGACGGGCCACGCATCCCGCGGGTAGGCCATCTCGCGGGCCCACAACGCGCTGCACGCCCACACCACAAGGAGGAATCCGAAGCCCGCGCCTGCCCAGGACAGGCGGAGCCAGGCCTGGTAGTGGGCTATCCCGGGGCGCGGGCCGAGGGAGCCGAGCACGCGCGCCGTGAATCCGCCGTCGGGAAGCGCGGGTCGCGCGAGGCCCCTGCGGATCATGTTCTCAAGGTCGCGCTCTTCAGGCGGCGTCACGTCTTCGGGTTCCATACGGAAAGGAGTTGGCGGAGCTGTTCCTTGCCCCGGGCGATGTGGGTCTTGACCGTGCCGAGCGGCCAGTCGACCGCCGAGGCGATCTCGGCGTGGGAGAGGCCGAACTGGTAGCAGAGCCGCAGGGCGAGATGCTCATTCTCGGAAAGCCTGGACATGGCGGACGCCAGGTCCTGCTGGAGATCCGTCAGGCGCTCCCCTGAGGGCTCGGACGCCTCCTCGACCCCGGTTCCGGCATTCGGGGCCTCGGCGCCTCGACGACGGCGGAAGCTTCTGAACCGGTTGTAAGCAATGCCGAGGAGCCAGGTCTCGAACCTTGCGTCGGCGCGAAATCGCGAGAGCCCGCGGTAGGCGCCGAGGAAGGTCTCCTGGGAAAGGTCGTCCGCCAGGGCCGCGTCCCCCCGCGTCAGGTGCCGCAGGAACCGGCGCACCGCGGACTGGTGGCGCTCCACGAGCATCCCGAACGCCTCCGCCCTGCTCTCTGAAAGGGAGCGTGCGATGAGTTCGGAATCGGTTGGGGTCACGACCTGGGCGTGTCATTGCCCGAGTCGGAAGGTTTATCCGAGAAGACGGCATCAATCAATGCGCTCAAGAGAAGTGCCACGCCTATGAGGCCCGGGATGAGTGCGAAGTAGCGGGCAAACTGGACCCCGGGCATTTGGGACAGGCCGTAGTACAGGCCGATGCCGACGGCGATGTTGACCAGTCCGCCCGTCACGAGCCCCATCCTCTGCCTGTGGCGGCACTCCGGGGCGAGCCGCGCGCTCAGCGCTTGGGCGATCGGGGCGCTCAGCACCTCGTTCATGTTCGGGATCGGGTGGCCCTTCTCGAGCGCGAGCCGGACCGTCTCATGCCAGCGCTCGCGCTCCTTGCCGCGGAAATAGAGGCTCGTGGCGATGAGGCCGAAGATGAGCGCGAGGATTACGATGGGGATCATCATGCCGGCGAAGGGCACGAACTCGCCTGGGTGGAACTCGGAGAGGAGTCCGGGAGGGATCAGGTTCAACATGGATGGATTGGGATTCAGAGGGTGAGTGGTGTGCCGGGGGCCTGTTGGATTCAGGAAAATGCCGCGGCGCCCGCGCCGTGCTCGCAATCTGATTGGCGGCCGGTGCCCGATCGCTACGTTGGGCGCCATGCCCAAAGCCTCGCCGGCGGGTTCGCCCGCCCCGCCCACGCTTGACAGATCGTCCTGGCCGCGGCCTTGGGCCCAGCTCAAGTACATCACCTTCCAGCCGGCCATCTTCCCGAGGCTCCTCGGAAAGGTGTCACCCGACGCGATGCCGGGCGACTGGGTGAGCGTCTATGACAAGAACGGCGAGCCGGTGGGCGCGGGGCTCTTCAACCCGCGCGCCAAGATTCCCCTTCGGGTCGTCGCGCACGGCGCGGGGCCGATCGGCGAGGACTACTTCGAGCTGGCGATCCGCCGCGCGGTCGCGCTGCGCCGCGATCTGTTCAAGCTCGACCTGGAGACCGATGCGTACCGGCTGGTCAACTCCGACGGCGACGGCCTGAGCGGCCTGACGATCGACCGCTACGCCGACGTCCTCCTCTGCGAGGTGTTCAGCCTTGGGATCGCGCAGCGGCTTCCCGCGTGGCTGCCGCTCCTGCATGAGCTGGCGGGGACAAAATTCGCGAGGGTCCAGGTGGACCACGACCTGGGGAGCCTCGAGGGGATCAAGCCCTCCACCTTCAAGGAGACGAACGCCGCCGCGCCGACAGCGGTCAAGATCCGGGAGAACGGCGTCCGCTACGAGGTCAACTTTGCCGAAGGCCACAAGACGGGCTTCTTCTGCGACCAGCGGGAGAACCGCAGGAGGATCGCGCAGTTCTCGAAGGGGGCTCGCGTGCTCGACCTGTGCTGCTATACGGGGGGATTTTCGCTCTGTGCCAGGGTCCTCGGCGGGGCGGCGGACGTGACGAGCGTCGACCTGGACGAGGTGGCGATCGCCCAGGCGAGGCGCAATGCGAACCTGAACCAGGTGCGCCTGAGCCTCGTCCACGCGGACGCGTTCGCCTACGCGAGGCAGATGCTCCAGAACAAGGAGTCTTGGGACCTCGTGGTCCTCGATCCTCCGAAGTTCATCTTCACGAGGGACGCGCATGGAAACTGGGAGGGGCGCCAGAAGTACGAGGACCTGAACCAGCTCTCGATCGGCCTGGTGAGGCCGGGGGGCATCTTCGTCACCTGCTCGTGCTCGGGGCTCCTGAGCCTGGAGGATTTCGAGCAGCACGTCATCAAGGCGGCCCACAGGCTCAACCGGCGCCTCCAGTTCCTCGACCGGACGGGGCCCGGGCCCGACCACCCGGTCCTTTCAAACTGCCTCGATGGCCGCTACCTGAAGGTGCTCTGGGCCCGGGTGCTCTGACGCGGGCGGGTCATGGGGGGGCGGCGCGGTCGGTCGCGACGCCGGCGCGCCGGCCAAGGAGGACCGACGCGACCACGACGGCGGCCGCGCCGACCGCTCGGACCGTCACCTCCTCGCCGAGCAGCAGCCGCGCCCAGGCGAGCGTAACGAAGACCTGGAGCAGCTGGATCTGGCCGATGCGCGCGATTCCCCCGAGCGCGAGGCCGTGGTACCACGCCCAGAAGGCGAGGAACATGCTGACGACACCGGTGTAGGCGAAGGCCGCCCACGCCGGGGCCGAGGCATGAAGCCCGGTCGAGAAGGCGCTCCACGCGACCGCGGCCGCGATGGCGGGCGAGGCGATGACGAGCGCCCATGAGATCGTGGCGAGGCCGCCCAGTTCCCGGGAGAGCCGACCGCCCTCCGCGTAGCCCAGACCGCAGAGCACCGAGGCGAGGACGAGGAGACCGTCGGCGGGGCGGAGGGACCAGCCGCTTTCGCTCAGCGCGAAGACGGTCACGGCGGCGCTTCCGGCAAAGGCCGCGAGCCAGAATCGTGCCGAAGGGCGCTCGTGCGCCAGCAGGGCTCCGAAGAGGGCCGTCGCCAGGGGGAGAAGCCCTACCACGATGGCGCCGTGACTCGCAGGGACGTGGCGCAGGGCGAAGGAGGTGAGAAGCGGGAAGCCGGCGATGACACCGACGGCGACGGTCAGGAGCCCCGGCAGGTGGCGGAGCGCGGGCGGGGGCGTTCGCCGCCTCCACAGCAGCAGCGCCCCGAGGGACCCGGCGATCAGCGAGCGGCCGAGGCCCACGACCACGGGGGAAAGCTCCTGCACGGCGACGCGCGTCATCGGCAGCGTGAGGCTGAACCCCAGCATCCCCAGCGCGCCGAAGAGCCATCCGCGGCGCTCGTCGCGGGCCGACGGACTATGGGTGGAGGAGCTCAGCAGCGTGCGCTCCGCCCCGCAGGTCTTAGGCGCGACCCAGATACGAACCGTCGGCCGTGCTGACCCGCACCAGCTCGCCTTCCTTGACGAAGAGCGGCACCTGAATTGTGAGGCCCGTCTCGAGCTTGGCGGGCTTCTGGACGTTGCTCGTCGTGTCGCCCCGGATCCCGTCCGCGGACTCGACGACCTTTAGGGTGACGGCCGATGGCAGCTCGACCGTGAGGGGCTTGTCATTGACAAAGAGCACGTCCACCTTTCCGCCCGCCGTCAGGTAGTTCCTCACGTCGCCGAGCGTCTCGGCGGTAAGCTCGATCTGGTCGAAGGTCGACGGGTCGATGAAGGCGTAGGCGTCGCGGTCGGCGTAGCTGAACTCAAGGGTGCGGCGATCCGTGGGGAGCACCTCGATCGTGTCGGTCGAGGCGAACCTCTGGTCGAGGGCCTTCCCGTAGCGAAGGTTGCGCATCTTCACCTGGACGAAAGCGCGCAGGTTGCCAGGCGTGCGGTGCTGGGTCTCCATGACGAGGTGGGCCTCGCCGTTATGTTTGATTACCTGACCTTTGCGTATGTCATTGGCTGCGGGCATGGCGGCTTGGCGGTTCGAGATGGGCGGTTTCTTATGGTGGAAGGATGAGTCCTAAGCATGCGGCCCGCCCTGTCAAGGCCGGGGCCTCAGCGCTCCGCGCTTGCGCTGTCCGGCACGAGTTGAAGACACTGGACGCCACCCAAATGAAACAACGGACCCTGTCGCGCCCGGCAACCATCAAGGGCAACGCGCTGCACACGGGCGAGGCGGTGACCCTCACCCTCAAGCCCGCGCCGGCGAACCACGGCGTGGTGTTCAAGCGCGTGGACCTGAGCGGCTCCCCCGAGGTGCAGCCGCGCGTCGACCACGTGACCGACCTGGTCCGGGCGACGACCATCCAGACCGGCCACGTCAAGATCCACACGGTCGAGCACATCCTGAGCGCGCTCAGCGGCTGCGGGATCGACAACGTGCTGGTGGAGATGAACGCGTCCGAGCCACCCATCATGGACGGATCGGCCCGGCCGTACGCGAACCTCATTGTCGAGGGCGAGCCGGTCGAGCAGGACAAGGAACGGGAGTACTTCGCGCTCGACGCCCCGGTCTCGGTGACGCGCGGCAACTCCTCGATCATCGCCCTTCCGCACGACGGGCTCAAGATCTCCTGCACGTCGGCGGACGACCGCGGGATACACACGCAGCACCTCTCGCTCTCCATCGACCCCGACACCTACGTGTCCCAGATCGCCCCGGCGCGCACGTTCACGATCTACGAGGACATCGAGGAGCTCCTGAAGCTCGGCAAGATACGGGGGGGCTCGCTCGACTCCGCGATCGTGATCAAGGGCGACAAGGTGCTGTCCAAGGAGCCGCTGCGCTTCAAGGACGAGTTTGTCCGGCACAAGATCCTGGACATCATCGGGGACATTTCGCTCCTCGGCATGCCGCTCAAGGCGCACATCGTCGCCACGCGCCCGGGGCACGCGCTGAACGCCGAGCTGACAAAGGCCCTCTTTGACAGGCTCCAGGAGCGCCGGAAGGGCGGCGCGAGGCGCAAGGGCGCGCTGCGGCCGCCCCCTGCGGTGGACGTGACGGAGCTCGACATACGGAGCATCCTCGACGTCCTGCCCCATCGCTATCCCTTCGTCATGATCGACCGGGTGGTCGAGATCAAGGGGGCCGAGGAGCTCGTGGCCATAAAGAACGTCACCTTCAACGAGCCCTACTTCAACGGGCATTTCCCGGGGAATCCCGTGATGCCCGGGGTGCTCCAGCTCGAGGCGATGGCCCAGGCGGTCGGCGTGCTGATCATGCGTTGGAACAACTGGGTCCCGAGGCCCGCGTTCTTCATGAGCGCGGACAAGGTTAAGTTTCGCAAGCCCGTCCGGCCGGGCGACCAGCTGCGCATCCACGCGAAGCTTACGAAGATCCGAAGCAACAAGATCGCGGCCGCCGAGGTGAGCTGCTCGGTGGACGGCCAGGTCGTCTCGAGCGCGGAGCTGATGATCACGATGTTCGACGAGGCCGACGTCGAGTGACAGGCGGCTACTTCCTCTTGTAGACCGTCGCCGGGTCGAAGGCGCGCGTGGCCGAGAACTGGAGCTTCAGGGACTGCGGCTGGCCGGGGTCCGCGCCCGGCGAGAGCCTGCGGTAGAAGCAGGAGGGGTACCCGTTGTGGCACGCACCGGGGCCCGCGTTCTCGACCTTCAGGAGGAGGACGTCCTGGTCGCAGTCGACGTAGAGGTCGACGACCTTGAGCACGTTGCCGGACTCCTCGCCCTTCACCCAGAGCTTGCCCCGCGAGCGGCTCCAATAGGTCGCCTTGCGGGTCCGGATCGTGTGGGCGAGCGACTCCGCGTTCATGAACGCGAACATGAGCACCTCGTTCGTGGCATGGTCGACCGTGATGCAGGGGATCATTCCGTCCGGGCCGAATTTCGGCTGGAGGAGCGTTCCGAGCTCGACTTCCTGGGTCGTTGTGCGCGCGGGAAATAAGGCGGGATCAGGCATGGGAATGGTGGGCGTCAGGCAGGCGGAAGGTCGCCCAGTTTCTTCAGGTAGTCGAACGTGTAAAGCCCGGTTCCGTGGCCGTCGCTGAAGTCAAAGCGGACCGCGTAGTTGCCGATCCACTCCCAGCCGACAACCCGGACGCCGGCGAAGTCGCTCGTTCCGCCGCCGCCGTACCTGTTGCCGAACACGTCGTGCTCCCCCTGGTTCGAGGCGCTGGGCGAGGCCCGGCGGAGCACGTCGTGGCGTACGAAGGACTCGGAGCCGTCGCTCCACGCGATCGCGATCTCGTCGCCTATGGCCTGGATGTTCACGGGGGCATTCATCAGTCAGCATGCGTTCGCAAGAGGTCGGGGAATGTCGCTCCTGGTGCCCCCGACCGCAAACCCGATCTCACCCAAGGGGGGGCGCCCGGCGGCGCGGCCCGCCGTAGGCGGCCGGACCGTTTGCCATTGCCGGAGCGTGGCGGGGATGCTAACCCCTTCCATCTCATGGGACGTCAATGGCTTCACGCGAAACGCGCGATCGTCAATCTGAAGAAGGGGCAGGCCGTGGGGAAGATGGTCAAGGAGATCTCAGTTGCGGCCAAGCTCGGCGGCCCGGATCCTGCGGCCAACGCCCGTCTGTTTGCAGCGCTTGAGAAGGCGCGCAAGGCAAGCGTGACGAGGGACGTGATCGAGCGCGCCATCAAGAAGGGGGCGGGCGTGGGGGACGAGAAGATGGCCCTTGAGCACGTGGTCTTCGAGGGCTACGCCCCCCACAAGGTGCCCGTGATCGTCGAGGCGTACACGGACAACCACCAGCGAACCGCGGCCGAGATGCGCTTCCTCTTCAAGCGCGGGGTCCTCGGCGTCACCGGAAGCAACAAGTTCCTCTTCGACCACGTGGGAATCGTCGAGGCCCACCACCCGGATCCGGCTGTCGACCTCGAGGCCGCGGCCATCGAGGCTGGGGCCAACGACTTCGAGACCCTTGGGCACCACCAGAACGACGACATCCCCGAGGGGAGGACGGGCGCCCGGTTCACGACCGACCGCACTTCCGTTCACGCGGTCTCCACGTGGCTTGTGCAGCACGGCTGGTCGGTCGTCACGAGCGAGTTGGGCTACATAGCGAAGGTCATACCCGAGTTGGACGAGGCCGCCAGGGCCGATGTGGGGGAGTTTCTCCAGGAGATCGATGACCACGACGACGTCCAGCGGGTCTGGGCGGCCCTGAAATGATGCTTTCCAGCAACAAATACAGATGCCAACGGTTGACACCGCCGCCTGTTTTCCCGAAATGAGGGTTTTACCCTACCCGTTGTGAACATCCTTATCGTCGAGGACGAAGCTACTTCGCGCGAAATGCTGCTAAGCATCCTCAAAACAGAGGGGGATCACCGCATTTTGACGGCGGCGGACGGGGACGAGGCGCTGAAGCTGATGGAGGACCCGAGGCACCCGTTTGATGTCGTCTTCCTCGACCTGCAGCTGCCCTCGATCTCGGGCCTCGACCTGCTTGAGCGGGTGAGGGCGACGCCCGCGTGCCGCTACGTGAGGGTGATCATCTGCACGACTTCGACCGACAGCGCCACCGTCGTGCGCGCCGCGCGCCTTGGCGTGCGCCACTACATGGTGAAGCCGCCCGACCGGATCCGCGTGATCGAGCAGCTCAACATCATCAAGGCCGAGATCGCGGGCCTGCAGAAGATCGAGAAGCCCGAGGAGGCGGCCGGCCGCCTAGGGATCGACCTGGCGACCTACAAGGAGAGGGTCTCCTCGACCCTGGAAAACATGGAGAAATGGCTCACCCAGGCCAAGGCCGGCGCCCAGTCGGACGACCGCCAGCAGCTGGCGGTCGAGTCGGAGCAGATGAAGACCAAGGCGCTCGACCTGGGACTGCGCGAGGTCGGCAGGCGTTTCTCGACGCTTGAGACACGGCTTTCGATAGAGCCGAACGGGGCGGTGCCGGAATCGAGGGCAATCGAGATCGCCTTCATCATGAGCCACCTTCACGGCGAGCTCAACCGGGTGCGGTCGGTGCTGAAGATCATCGTTCCCGACAAGCCGCAGCCGTAGGGATCCCGGGGCTCCTTGGGGGAGGCGCCTCTTCCCGGCGCGTCAGGGCGGCAACACCGGCGCGCGCTTCCAGAGCCCGACCCTGCGCCCGTCCTCGTTCTGGTATGTCAGGATGTCGACCCAGACATATTCGGGCGAGACCGCCTTGTTGATCTTCTCCCAGAGCTCGGGGGTGTCGCCCGGCCGGTACCACAGGACGTAGTCGATCCCCTGGGCGACCAGCCATTTGCCGGCGTCCGGTATCCCGGCGCTGTAGAAGAGCATCAGCCGGTCGTGGCGCCTGCGCACGTCCTCGCGGTTCTCGCGCCACAGGAGCTCGTGGCCCCACCACCCGAGCCACATCCGCTGGCCCGCGAAGAGAGGGATCACCGCCGAGTTCGTGAATCCGCCCTTTTCGTCCGGCCTCTCGATGAGCACGCCGGGCTTCTCCACCTTGAGGCGGCCGAGCATGAGGCGCGGGAACTCGTCCTTGGTGAGGTAGTACGTCCCCTCGATCTTCCCCATCGAGTCCTTCGGCCCGTACCACATCGGCTTCCAAAGGTCGTAGGCGTAGAAGCAGGGGTAGAGGCAGAAGATGAACCCGGCGATGCGGACCCAGCGCCGGCGCGCCTGCTCCATGACGAACGGGGCCAGCGTCATGAGCGTCCCCGCCATCACCCAGGGCCACCACTTGAGGGTCGTGTTGAAGCGGTCGTAATGGCCGGAGTATTCGTCGTCCACGTAGAAGAACTCGGTGAAGAGGAGGAGCGCGAGCCACAGCGCCGCGAGCCTCCGGCCCTGGGCGCTGCCCGAGGCGAAGCCGAGCACGATGAAGGCAACCGTCGGAAGGAAGAACAGGACGAACAGCAGCGGGGGCGTGTGCTCGATCCAGGGGACCAGGCGCACCGCGGTGTCATAGCCCGATGCGGCCGACGTGAACGCCGACAGGTAGACCCATGCGGCAAGCCAGACGATTGCGGCCCCCGCGGCGACCGCCGGCACCAGGCGCCGCCAGTTGCGCCAGTTGACCGCGAGCCACATGGCTATGGCGAGGCCCTGGAGGGGCAGGACCCAGGTGTTCGCGAGGAGGGTCCACGTGAGCGTGCATCCCGCGATGACCGCATAGCGGTCCTGCCGGGTGCGCGTCCACAGGAGCATCCCCATCGCGCACAGGCCGAGGAGGTAGTAGCCCGACAGCGGCGCATGGTAGTCGCCCAGGAAGACCACGTAGGAGTAGATCTCCCCCGGAAGCTCCATCACGAACGTGTTGGTCTCGGGCTCGGGCACCGTGAACCTGTTGTTGTAGGCCTTAAGCCACGGGCCGAGCGGCGGCTTGTCCATCTGCGCGCTCCCGATGAAGCGCATGTTGGTCCAGGGGGTGACGTCCTTGTCCGTGAAATGATCCAGGATGGTCATCCCGGTCCCGCCGATCACGAAGCACGCGATGACCGCGGTCCTCGTCCAGGCCTTGCGGGCGACCATGATCACAGACCCGGCGAACGCCGTGCCGCCGAGCGCGATCAGCAGGCAGTAGGCGATGTTGTACGCCGAGCCCGTCGGGATCAGCAGGACCCTGCCCATGAGCGCCGCGCCGTAATGCTGGAAGCTATAGTACTGGGTGGAGAGGTAGGGGCTGAACCACGCGTCGGGCACCGGCAGCGTAGCTCCGGTGTAGTAGCTGCAGATGTAGGAGAAGTCCGCGATCTTCTCGGACGAGCCGTCGATGTCCGGATAGATGAAGCGCCACGACATCGCGTAGAGGAAGACGGCTGCGAAGACGCCGAAGCAGCCGACAAGCCTCCTCGGCGCGAACTCGGCGCGCCAATCGCGCACGAGGGCCGCCCAGCGCCCGTCGAGCCAGCGAGGCTCATACGGGATGGAGGCCGCGGTGATCAGCGCTGCCGAAAGCAGCGTCGAAAAGAGCTCGAGTCCGGGCAGGGAGGGTCCGAGCCCGTGGTGGCATTCGATCGCATAGAGCAGGGTGACCGCGAGGATCGGGCCCGCCGCGAGGGCGAACCAGCGGTTGCGCCAGTAGAGCCCGGCGATGAGCATCAGCCCCCACACGTTCACCGCCAGAAGCGCGAGGATGAAGAGCAGTCCTAGGTATTGCATGCGTCGGGGCGGGGGTTGCTAGTGAACGTGCGCCCGATTATGGGCAATACGGGGGACCCGGCAAGGAATTGTCCCCGTTCCGGGGAGTTTTAGGGAAAATTCGCGGCCGGCGGGCGCGATGCAGTCCCAAGGGGATGGCGAACGCGGCCAATCCTCCGGCAGGCAGCAATGCTTGCAGTGGAGATGCCTCGCGCGCGAAGAGGGCCCTCGCTCATAGGCAGCGGGTCAATCGGTATATGCCTCAAACAGGACTATTCCCGAGTTTCCCTTAGCCGAAGTAACTTGGGCCGTGTAGGCTCCTGGTTGGAGAGTCAGCAGCAATGCGGAGTCGGCACTCGGATTGGGCAGAACAAAAGCTCCCACATTTTGCGCAGTGTTGGAGATAGTCGCCGGGCTCGAGTTGGTCGTCCATCCGGTATTGGTGGCGATTACGTTGCCTTTGCTGTCGTAGACGGTGAGGACTGGGTCTGGCAGCGAGTTGGGAACACTGAACGCACCAAGCGTTGGCCCATCGGCTCGAACCAAGACCGTTCGGGGAGAGGTACCCTCGATCACAAATCCTCCGATGAAGGCTTCGCTGCTGCTAACAAAACCGCGGGTGGAGACGTTTCCGAATACTGTGGGTGCAGAGTTGGAAACGAGGATGGTGCCCCCTGTGCCCGTGACGACGAAACGCTGAAGTGTTGGCGAAAACGCCGCGCCTGAAAGGCTCGCCGAACTGACCGTTGAGGGGCTGTCCCCAGAGAAACGCTGGGTCCAACTCTTGCCGTCCACCGATGTGAGGATCGTGCCTTGATCGCCGGTGGCCACAAAATATCCGCTCCCGGATGTGAGACCCCTTAGATTTGCAGAGGTGTTCGTCGAGCCGGCGCTTCCCCATACGCCACCCGAACCCGCGACCCATTCTGTTCCATATCCGTCGTTGATGATTGTTCCGCTCCCGCCGACCACGACGGTCAAAAACGGGCTCCCCTGGCCAATCGGCGGAAATAACGCAGCGTCGAGATTCTGCGATGTACCGCTGTTTACCGAGGTAAAATTAGTCCCACCGTAGTAGCCGGCAAGGAGCGTGCCGTTATCGCCTGATACCAGAATAGAATAGGGAGTGACATTGAAACTGGGCGAGTAGGCGATGCCTCTGAGAGATCCTGTGACTCCCGCAGGCACGGATTGAACTTTCCAAGTCTGGGCGTCTTGGGAGGTAATGAGCGTGCCACCATCGCCTACGGCGATGAATACGTTTCCGTTATAAACGACACTATTGAGCTTGTTGTTGGTTACGGGCGTTGCGGCAACCCACGTCCTAGCGTCTGCCGACTCAAGCACGGTACCCTTGTCGCCGACAACAACCCATGTGCCATTCCCATAGGCAACGGAATCCAACGAAACACCCTTATCGATGGACTGGCTGCTCCAGGTGAGGCCATCCGTCGACGTAAGAAGATTACCCTGATCTGTCACCGCCGCAAATACGCCGTTGGCGTAGGTCACACCCCCAATGTCGTCCGTTATCCCGGGAGTACTGTGATTGCTCCAATAGATTTGAGCAAAGCCGGGCGTGACACACGCCGCGGCCAACATTACGTGTAAGGCCAAGTTTTTCTTGAGATTCATGGGGAGGCCGATTCCGGGGCGTTGCCGGAACACATATGCGCCATAGCCGGCGTGAGCTTCTATGCTATCGGTTCTCTTTCTTGAGGCAAGACCTTGCGAGGGCCTCAAGGCCATGGCGCCCGAAGGCGCGGATCGCCTTGCAGAGGGGCATGCCGCGGGCGGCGTATCATTTCATGAATGTTCAGTAGGCTGTTTGGCACGCGCAGGAGCCGGGCATACTCAAAGTTGTCCCTATCAGTGCGGTGGCGGCGACTCCGTCAGGCCAAGCGTCTGTTCGACGCTGTCCCTTAGCTCTTGTCCGGTAAGGGGATTGCGGAAGGTCGCTCGATCCAGCGGCACCCGCCAAGTTGCGATCTTACCCCTCAGCACCGGGAACCGTTCGGCGGCATCCTGCCGCCACTTGGCCGAATCTTCGGCACTTTCCCAGGAATGCCGTGAGTACACGATGAACTTGGTGTGGGGATTGAGCGTCGCAACATAGCCCATAAATGCCACGAGCTTGTTGTCGACCATAGGGTAAACGTCGTTGTTCATGCTCTCCGGATAGGTATGGAAACACGAGCGATGTATAATGATGAGCGCAGGATTTTCCCCGATCACTTGGGCCTCACGACGCCAAAGCCCGCTTGTCGTCTCCTTGACAAGCTTTACCGGCAAGTCCCGCAGCACATCAGTGATGTCGTCGGCGTTCGTTCCGCCGATTTTGAGCGTCGCAGGGTCATAAACGTGGGTCGCGTAAGGAGTGTCCATCAGGACTACCACTGGAGGGGCCGAGGCGACCGAAGCCGTATTGCCACGCGGCCCGATCCTCCACAATACGACACCGACGATCACCGCCGCTACGCCGCACGCCAGTGCGATGCGACGGGCCAGTTTCGAAATGGCAGGACTACCGCCCTCGCGTTCGGCCATAGGCGGAGCCAGGGAAGATTTCTTCGGTTCCAATAGGCGCCTCACTTGCTCGACAAACTGGGTGGAAGGGATGCCATGCGGCAATCGGGTCCATTGCACGCGCAAGAATGGGTCGGGAACGGAAGCCTCGCTTTCAGAGGTCTCATCGATGACGACGGGCAGAACGAACGGCGCATCATGCGCCATGTCGAGGGTGCGCTCGACGGCTAGGTTCCATTCCCGACGAAAGTAGCCTTCGCGCCGGCGTTGGGTGTTGGCCGAGATGATGGCGAGGAATAACGCGCAACCCCTTATTTGCTGGCGAATGCTCGCATCCCAGGCTTCGCCACCCCGAAGTTCGCTTTGGTCGAGCCACACTTCGACACCAAAAGCCCGCAGCGCGTCGGCAATCCGCTGCGCCGCCACGGTATCTTCGCGGGCGTAGCTGAGGAAAACAGCTCGATTGGCAGATGCTGGCAGGCTGTCCGACATTGGTCAGTAGCAGGTTTGTGGACTGCCTGAACGCCACGGCGGACACGAGCAAAAATGCGTTTCTGGCGGCTCATCTCACCCAATGGGTGAAAATGTCAAAAAACCTTGATGATTTCGCGCCCGATCTTTTCACCAAGCCACGAACTCCGGTCAGGCCCGCAAAGCCGGGCCTTCCCTCCGTTCGGCGCTCGCCTTGATTTCTGATCGCCACCCCGGATTCAGCAGCAACTTACAGCCCGCTCAGACTCTCATCGCACGTGGTCCAAGAGCGTGAATCCGCTCAAACCCCCTATACCTGACCGTTCCTAATCACGGGAAGACGTTTTCCAACCGTGCCCCCTATCTTGACCTGGTTCCTACGGTGCGTTCGTCGGGAAGGGAGGGTCTTAGATCATGCAACTAGACAGCAGTGCTTGAATTTCTTCCCGCTGCCGCACGGGCAGGGGTCGTTGCGGCCCGGCCTCTTCGTCGCGTTCCTGAACGGCTCCGGGCCCTCCCGGAGCGCCCGGGTGTACAGCCATGCGCCGCCCTCGCGGACGAACTCGGCCTTCTCCTGGAGCACGTTCTCGACGCCTTCCTCGATGCCGTAGGCCGAGAAGTCGACGGTGGCCGTGTCGGGCGTCAGGCCCGGGGCGTGGCTGTGCACGACGAGGCGCGTCCACCGGGTCGTCGGCTCGCCTGGGAGCGGGACATAGGGCTTGTGCGCGGTCGGGCGGTGGGTGCGGTGCAGAAAGCCGAAGTCGCGGTTCACATGCGCGCAGAACCTGGCGCGCATCAGTTCCTCGGCCGTCGCGGCCTGCCTCGCTCCCGAGAGGACCTGGCCGCAGCACGTGCTGAAGGGTTTCCCGCTGCCGCAGGGACAAGCTAGGTCCGCTCCCTCGACAGCGATTGCATCTTTCGGTGTTCCCATGGGGAGACATTGCCGGGAGGGCCCCGCGGGCACGAGGGGAAAACGTGACGCGGGGTCGCGGGGGGGCCTCCGCGACAAGAACCGCCGCTGGCCGATGCGCCCCCGGGTTTTTGCTTGGCTGCGTCCACCGCGACAGGAACATTCTCGGCACGGATGAACACCCGACTTTGGACCGGATTCCTGATGACGGGTCTGTGTCTCGCCCTTTCGGGATGCGCGAGCGCGGTCCTGGCGCGCAGGATGGTGCAGGCGCCCAACGCCAACGGCGCGCCGCGCATGGTCAGGGACCCGAAGATGGCCGAGATCCTCAAGCGGACCTACTCCCAGGAGATGCTTGTGCCCGTCGGGCCGCCCGGCGCGGTGCTTTCGGTGGCCGTGCTTGAGCCGGGCGACTACGGCATGAAGCATGAGCTTCGGCTGATGAACAAGCCGGACGGATCCGGGCAGGCGACCTACAACTTCAACTGGCAGTTTCCAAATCCGGGCGCACCGAGGGTTTCCCCGAAGGCGACGATCGTAATTCTCCACGGCATTCTTGTGTCGAAGGAGTACATGATCCACTGGGCGATCTACCTCGCGCAAAAGGGATACCGGACGGTCATTGTCGACCTGCGGGGGCATGGCGCCTCAACCGGCAGGTTCGTGACATTCGGGGCTGTCGAGCGCACCGACATGAGGCAGGTTCTCGACGAGCTTTCAAGGCGCGGGCTTGTGGCCGGTCCCGTGGGCGTGCTGGGAGTCTCCTACGGCGCCGCGGTAGGCCTGGATTGGGCGGCCATCGACCCGCGGGTAAGGTCGGTCGTGGCCCTCGAACCCTTCAGCGACCCGAGACGAGCCATCGTCCAGTTTACGCGCGGGTACATGCCGGAACAGGTGAAAGGCATAACGGACGACCAATTCGCGTCCGCGGAGGACCAAGCCGCACACATCGCGAACTTCAGGTGGTCGGACGCCGATGTCCTCCGCGCGGTCCAGGGGCTTCGGGTGCCGGTTCTTTTCTACCACGGGCGCGACGACACGTGGATCCCACCCGAGCACAGCGTAAGGCTGATGGCCGCGGCACCGGCCGGCAGCCTGCTGACGATACTGCCGGACGATAACCACATGACGCTGTCCGTTAGGCTCGACCCGATCGCTCAGCAGGTGGCCACGTGGTTTGACGCCCACCTCCAGGCCCGGGCCCGGTGAGGTCGCGTTGGCGCCCGTGGCGAGGTCCCTACGCGGTTTGCAGCTTCAGCTCATGTAGACCACGATCGCCAGGACAGCGGCCACGGTGCCCAGGAGCCAGCTCGTCCACGAGCGGGACTTTGGGGGCAGCGGCCGGGGATATTCGGGTTTCGCCCCAACGGCCGTCATCCGGTCGTAGAGATCGGGATGAACCCTGGTTCGTCCCGAGGGCATGACGGCCGGCATCTGGTTGTTCCGGTACATCCGCTCGAGCGCGCGGGCATAGACGATTGAATCGGGGACCTTTGCGGCGGCGATCCCATCCGCTCGAACCTCCATCCCTCTGAAGAGCCTCTTCAGAAGAAGCGGAATCAGCCACGCGACGAGGGCAGGTATGGCCACGGCTTCGAATCCGTAGCGGGCCGAGATCGGGCGGGCCAGGACGAGCGGAATGGCCCACAGTCCTCCGGTGAAGCGAGCCGCGAGGATCCACCGGCCCTCCGTCAGGTGACCCAGCTCGTGGGCGCAGACGGCGCGGACCTCGTCGTCAGGATGCTGCTCAAGGAACCTGTCAGTGAATGCCAGGTCGCGCGTGGTTGTGAACGCCATGGCGTTGCTGGCGACGCTGCGCATGACCCAGGTTGCGCGCACGCTGACACCCATGTCCCCGGCGACCTCGCCGACAATCCTGGTCAGTCGCTCGGGGGGCTTCCGAAGGATGCGCAGCCACCTCATCAGGCGAATCCCGAGGCCCAGGCGCACGGCGAAGTGGATGAGCAAGAACAGGCAGAGCAGCAGCCACGTCACCCACCCGAAGTCCCCCGGCATTGCCAGGGCGAAGCCGCCAATGACAAGTACGCCCAGCGCCCCGAGGGCCAGCTGGCTGGCGACGATTTGCAGCCACACCCGAAAGGTCAGATCCGGATAGATCTCACGGGTCATGGGATAGGTCCCGCCCAGGGCGCCGAGCAAGCTGCCGATCGCGGGGGGAATTGGGGACGATCCGGGATGGAAGATCAGGCGCGCGCACAGCAGGCTCATGATGATGAGCCAGAAATTGAGGGCCGAGGAGGCGCGCGCGGGGTAGAGCAGGGCCGCCCGTTCAGTCCAGAAAAGGCCGGCGGATGCCTTTCTCCACGGCAAGAGGGCGAGCCAGTTCAGGCAGTACGCCAGCAGGGCCGCGATCAATAGTGAGCATCCGAAGGCCGTCATCCCGGTCTGCTGGTCACGGGTCCGCCGTGACGACCGCGATCATGAGGCCGTCGTAACCCTTGGTGCCCACCATCTGGATCTCGGTTGCGCTCACGCGTCCCTCACGGGCGACCAGCTCGTTCATCCGCCGCACGGCCTGGACGCTGGGGTCCGAGCTGTGCTCGTCGACCACGGCCCCCTTTCGCACGACATTGTCGGCGATGATCAGGCCGCCCCGGCGCGAAAGCCGCAACGCCCAGGGAAAGTAGTCGGGATAACCGGCCTTGTCGGCGTCGATGAAGATGAGGTCAAACGGGCCGCGTGCCTCCTCCGCGATCCGCGGCAGGAGGTCCAGGGCGCGACCAACCCGAAGCTCCACGATTTCGGCAAGGCCTGCGCGGGCAATGTTCACGCGGGCAACCTCGGCGTGCCTCGGCTCGGCCTCCAGGGTGACCAGCCGGCCGCCGGGGGGGAGCGCGCGTGCCAGCCAAATCGTGCTGTACCCGCCGAGTGTGCCGATCTCCAGAATGGTGCGGGCTCCCTGGGCCCGTGCGAGCAGATGCAGCAGCTTGCCCTGGACTGGCGAGACATGGATGCCCGGAAGCCCGGCGGCGGCGCTCTCGCGCAGGGCCGCGTCAAGGGCGTCATCATTGTGGGCGAAAAGCCCGGTGATGTAGCGGTCTACCGCCGTCCATTGTTCCTGAGACATGGGGCCTGTCTAGCGACGACAAGGGCCGCCCGCTAGGCTTTTGGCATAAATATTCGCGGCGCCGGAAAAAAGGCACGATCCGGGATGCGTCACACCGCAGGTTCGGACGACCTTGGGCCCGATTCACCGAACCCGGCGGACAGGGAAGGGTCCCATGGTCCGCGGTCGCCCCGTGGACCGTATCTTATTCCGCTTTTGTCATTTACAGTTCGGGCCCCATCCATCTGCAATGGGCCGCGGTAATATCGACCCCGAATGAAGACTTTGCTGAAGCCGTGGCATTCGCGGCGCGTGGGAGGAGCGCGTGCCCTAATCTTTGCGCTCACGGTTGCCGTGCCGACGATTCTCTCGGCGGCGGGCCCCTCGAGCTCGACCGCGGCCCAGGCCGAAATGCTTGCCCGCGTGTTTCCGTCGATCGTCCGGATCGAGGCCATCCGGCTCATGCCTTTTGACGGGCACCTGACCAAGGCGTGGACCGCGGGCAGCGGCGTGATCATCACCCCGGAGGGCCACGTGCTCACGAACTGCCACGTGAGCGAGGATGTGGACGCGTTCAGGTGCTACCTTTACGACGGGCAGCACGTCGATGCGCACCGGGTCGGCCAGGACCCGCTGACTGACATCGCCGTCCTCCAGCTCGACCTTACGCAATTGAAGAAGGGCACGGGACCGCTGCCGGTCGCGGTCTTCGGGAACTCGGACCGCATGAAGCCGGGCGACGCGGTCTTTGCCCTGGGCAGCCCCGGGTTCCTCTCTCAGTCCGTCACCCAGGGTATCGTGTCGAACCCGTCCCTTGTGCTTCCCGAGCGCACCGTCGGGAAAATGATGTTGCGCGGCGAGGATGTCGGCATGCTCGTTCGCTGGCTCCTGCACGATGCGAGCATTTTCGGCGGGAACAGCGGCGGACCGCTGGTCAACATCCGCGGCGAGGTCATCGGCGTGAACGAGATCGGGGTCTTCAACCTAGGCGGGGCCGTTCCGGGGAATCTGGCGCACGGCGTCGCGATGCAGCTGGTCTCCACCGGCCACGTGGTCAGGGGATGGTCCGGCCTGACCGTGCAGCCCCGCCTCGAGGCGGACGTGTCGGATGTCGGCGTCGTCGTCTCGGACGTCGCGGCCGACTCGCCGGCGGCGAAGGCCGGGATGGAGGCGGGCGACATCGTGCTCGCATGCGACGGCATCGCGATCGAAGGCGCCCGCGAGAAGGCGATCGCCCACTACTACCGACTGGAGACGGGATGCCTTCCCGGGAGCGTCTTCAAGGTCGACTTTCTGCGTGCTGGCAAGCCCATTTCCGCGCAGTTCGCGCTGGCCGTGCGCGAGGCGGCACGGGCGGACGACGTTGAGGTGCCGGAGTGGGGCGCCGTGGTGCGCGACCTGACGTCGACCGTTGTCAGGGAGGAGCTGCTTCCCGACAAGGTGGGCGTCCTGGTGGAGAATGTCCGCCCTGGCGGGCCCAGTGGGCAGGCCGAACCGGAGCTGCGGCGGGGCGACGTTGTCATCTCGGTCGACCGCAAGCCGATCGCCGACGTCGCCAGCCTCCGCAAGCTGACGTCGGCCATCTTCCCGGACTCCGAGACGGCGCTCACCCATCCGTCTATTGTGGACTTCCGCCGCAACGGGGCGGTGCTCGAGGCGGCGATCGACCTGAGGAACACGAACCCGCACAGGATAGCCCCGAGCGCGCTCAAAGCGTGGCTTGGGGTGGATTCGCAGCCGCTCAACCCGAAGCTGAACAAGCGCCTCGGGATAAACTCCGAGGACGGCGGGGCCAGGATCACCCGGGTGTTTGCCGGCACCGAGGCGGAAAAGGCCGGCCTGCTCGTCGGGGACGTACTGCTCAGCCTGGACGGCAACCCGATAGCCGAGCGGCGGGCGGAGGACGCCGAGGTCCTGGCCCGCCAGGTCCGCCAGTACAAGATCGGCAGCGCAGGAACATTCCAGCTTTGGAGAGACGGCAAGAGCCAGGAGCTGACGGTCACCTTTGAGGTGCAGCCCAAGCCTCCCGCCGAGTTGCCCCTGTGGGAGGACGAGAAGCTCGAGTTCGAGGTCCGCAACCTCGCGTTCGACGACCGCACCCGCCTCCAGCTCCCGTCCTCCTCAAAGGGAGTGCTCGTCTCGACGACGACCCCGGACGGCTGGGCCGAACTCGCCGGTCTTCACGGTGACGACCTGGTCGTCGCGGCCGGGGGTCAGGAGATCACAAGCGTCGAGGAGCTGCACCGCTCCCGCGACGAGGCCGTAAAGGCCGCCAAGCGCTGGTGGGTGCTCAAGGTCGAGCGCCGCGGCAAGACTTTGTTCGTAGAGATCAACCTTAAACCCGCCTACAAATGAATCCCCTTCGCAACACCATGCTCGTATTGGCGACGCTCGGACTGACAGTCCCCGCGGCGCGCCTAGTGGCCATGACCGAGGCGGACGCCGCGACCGGCCGGGCGCTGGCAAAGCGCTATGCCGACTCGGTCGTGTCGGTAGACCTTGTAGCGACCACCAAGATGACGGTGGGCGACCGGGCGCTTCCCCCCCGCGAGAACAGGATCGACGTGAACGGGACCGTTATCTCGCCCACCGGCCTGACCGTGACGGTCCTGAGCCTTGTAGACCCCCGCGGCATGATGGAGGCGATGCGCGCCGCCCAGGGCATGGGGGGCCAGAGGATCGAGGTAGGGGAGACCGAGTTCAAGGACGTCAAGCTGCGCCTCGCGAACAACACCGAGGTTCCGTCGGTCATCGTGCTGAAGGACCCCGACCTCAACCTGATATTCATAGCGCCCCTAGTCGATGCGACGGCCAAGCCTCGCACGTTCTCCTGCGTGGCGCTCGACAAGTCCGCTGCGGCGGAGGTGCTGGGCAATTATTACTTCGTTACACGGGCGCACAAGAGCCTGCAGCGCGTGCCCATCGTCCGGGACACAACGGTGGTCGGAATCGTCGAGAAACCGCGGAGGATGTTCTTGATGAGCGATCAGGCGCTCGGGATCCCCGTCTTCGACCCGTCGGGCCTCGTCCTCGGTATTGCGACCCAGTACCTGGAGAACGGGCGCCCGACCAATCTCGTGGTCCTTTCGGCCTCCGACATCGCCGAACTCGCGGCACAGGCCGCAGCGGTGAAGCCCGAGGAAAAGGAGGAGAAGCCCGAGGCGGCCGAAAAGCCGGCCGCCCCGGCAAGCCCGCCTGCCGCGGGCCAGGCCGCCCCAACCCAGGCTCCCGCAAGCGCTCCTGCGGCTGCCCAGCCGCCTGCCGGCAAGTAGGCGGTGATCGTTTCGGGCGGAACGGTTTCCCGCATTCTGCGGTACCGTTCGGCCCCGCACGGCCTTCAGTCTAGTCCGCTGGCCGATTTTACCTAATTTCGACCAATCCCGCGCACCCGTAGCGTTGCGCACAGACTCGCGACCGCGTAGTTGAGTGGGTTGCCGTCCCAGATGAACCTCGGCTCTCCATATTGGCGCGCAAACCTTGCCTTGGCACTGGCCGCCCTCGTCGTGTTGGCCGGCGCCTATCTGGCGTACGAGCGGATCGTCGGCGGTTCGCCCGTCTCGCGGCGCGAGATTGAGTCGATGCGCGCGGACATCTCCGAACTCAGGCGCGAGAATGCGAGGCTTCTGAAGCAGGTGACGCGCGTCAGCGACAGGGTCGATCAGCAGAGCGGCCTTACAAGACCCGTGGATCCGTCTTCGGGGAGGCAACCCAAGGAAGTGCCCGCCCGCCTCGCTGCGCGGATCTCGAGGCTCAAGGAATACCTTTCCGCGCATCCCGAGATGGTGGATCCCGAAATGAGGCTCCTGAAGGACGACGACTGGGTCTTTCCCATTAAGGACATACGCCTCGACACCGAGGGCAGCAAGAGGAAGGCGCTGGCGCAGCTGCGAATGCAAGCCGAGGCTCGGCTTGGCGGGATGGTTGCTGCCGCTGCACGCGACTACCTCGACGCCAACAACGGGCAGGCGCCATCCAGCGCGGCGCAGCTCGCGCCCTATCTCGCGGATCCCGCGAACGCCGACCTCCTGCAGGGCTTTGGGAAGCCGGATTCTACGGCACCCGCGGGATGCCTCTTTCAGAAGGCATCGAGTGTCGACGACTGGTACGGCTCGACGTGCTATGTCCTCGACAACCAAGTCATGGGGCATGGCGCCGGGCCGGGGCTTGTGGTGGAACAGGCCATCGCCGAATATCAACGGGTCACGGGCAGTCCGCCAGGCGATGCGACCCAGATCGCGCCGTACCTGAAGGACACGGTCAGCCAGGCCACCGCAGGAGCGATATTCGACGGGCTTCGGCCGTCTCCGGGCGCGTCGCCGGTGATCACTCAGTACGGTGGTATGTTCAGTTTCAGCGGCAGCGGTGACTCCCCGTGAGGAAAGGGGGGCGATCCCGCGCCGGCGTCGGGCTGGGCCTGACTGCTTTCGCCTAATGGGGTTCAGAACATGAAATAATGGAACCGACTGATGGTCATGCGGTCCCAGTATTGGGACCTCAGGGTTTCGCTTTCGAACCTCACAAGCAACTAGCAGGCGAAACAGCCTATACGTAAATGATTTTGGGTCAACGGAATGCCAAATTGTGAAGACCTTGGTATGGGTCGTGCTAAAGAAACACCATGACCTGGCTGCCCCGCTGCCGACCGCTCCTGTCCGGAAGCATGGCGCATGTGTACTCATTTATTGAATACATAGGACGCCAATTGCCCGCGGGCACTGGGTTCGCAACCGTCGCCGGGGCCGGTCGGGTCGGCGCCGTTGCCCGATTCGTGCTCGCTGCCGGCTGACGCTGCGATACCTTTGACCCTTTCGTCCGTTCGAGTCATCGCCTCCCAAAACAGAGTTCAACCGCAATAAAATGTACCTCATGCGCCTGCTAAGAACGGCAGCACAATCATCGCTGCGCCTCGGAACGCCCCTTGTTGCGGCCCTGCTGTCGGTCCCTCTGGCCCATGGTCAGAGCAAATATACAACGCCCTACACGTTCTCGACGCTCGCGGGCAGTCCCTACGTCTACGGCTCCGTGGACGGAACGGGAGCCTCAGCCAAATTCCTATATCCCGACGGCGTGGCGGTCGATGGGAGCGGAAACGTGTATGCCGCGGACGAAGGGGGAAACACGATTCGCAAAATCACGCCGTCCGGCGTGGTGACGACGATCGCGGGAAGCTTCGGAGTCACTGGCAGCAAGGACGGGACGGGACCCGCTGCGCAGTTCAACGCTCCGGCCGGACTCGCGGTTGATGGAAGCGGCAATCTATATGTTTCCGACCAGGGAAACGACACAATCCGCAAGATAACGCCTGCCGGTGTGGTGACCACCTTAGCGGGTACGGCCGGGATCTCCGGTAGGTCGGATGGGACGGGGCCCGCCGCGCAGTTTGCCACGCCAGGCAATGTTGCGGTGGATGGAAGCGGCAACGTCTATGTGGCGGATCAGTTGAACGACACGATCCGCAAGATCACGCCTGGTGGTGTCGTGACCACGCTTGCGGGCGATGCGACGGTCGCTGGGCATATCGATGGCACCGGTACGGGTGCGCGGTTCAATCAGCCGTACGGCATCGCGGTCGACGGAGGCGGCAACGTGTATGTTGCGGACACGTATAACCAAACGATTAGGAAGATCACGCCCGGTGGTGTCGTGACCACGCTTGCGGGCGACGTGACGATCGCCGGGCATCTCGACGGCACGGGGGCCGCCGCGCAATTCCAATATCCGACCGGAGTCGCGGTCGACGGAAGCGGCAACGTCTATGTTGCGGATGTCATAAACGACACGATCCGCAAGGTGACTTCGGCCGGCGTGGTGACAACGCTCGCTGGCGCCGTAGGGCTTTACGGCTTCGCGGACGGCACGGGAACGGCAGCCGAATTCAATTATCCGTACGACATAGCGGTGGACGGAAGTGGAAACCTGTACGTCGCGGACCTGTATAACTTCACAATCCGCAAGATCACCCCGGCGAACGTTGTGACCACACTCGCAGGATCCCCCGGACAGGGCGCCGCGAATGGAACAGGATCCGCGGCGCAGTTCTGGTATCCGGCTGGCATGGCGGTCGACGGAAGCGGCAACCTCTACGTCGCGGACGAGTCCAACCAGATGATCCGCAAGATCACCCCGGCGGGAGCCGTGACCACGCTTGCCGGCACGGCGGGTGACATCGGGATCGACGACGGGACGGGAGGCGCCGCGCAGTTCTTCAACCCGTTCGGCGTGTGTATCGATCAAAGCGGCACCGTGTACGTCGCGGACTCGAGCAACCACACGGTCCGCAAGATCACCCCGGGCGGTGTCGTGACGACGCTCGCGGGCACACCGGGGCACTCGGGGCTCACCAACGGGACGGGGTCCGGGGCGTCCTTTAACATCCCGATCGGCATCGCCGTGGACTCAAGTGGCAATGTCTACGTGTCGGAACAGGGCAATTTTGATATTCGGAAGATCACCTCGGGCGGCGTCGTGACGACGCTCGCGGGCACGGCGGGTGCGGTCGGCAGCGTGGACGGGACGGGTGGCGCCGCACAGTTCAACCTGCCTGCGGGCCTTACGGTGGACGGAAACGGCAA
This sequence comes from uncultured Opitutaceae bacterium, assembly GCA_964534685.1. Classification (GTDB taxonomy): domain Bacteria; phylum Verrucomicrobiota; class Verrucomicrobiia; order Opitutales; family Opitutaceae; genus Palsa-1447. The sequence continues at coordinate 406 of CAZHPC010000026.1, read as the reverse complement.
CGTGTTTGTCGCCGACTACGGCAACGCTACGATACGCAAGATCACACCCGCCGGCGTGGTGACCACCGTGGCGGGCAAGGCGGGCAACCAGGGTAGCGCGGATGGCACCGGTGCGGCTGCGCAGTTCGACGCCCCGATAGGCGTTGCGATGGATGGGAGCGGCAACCTCTTCATTACAGACGAGAAGAACAACACGATTCGCATGATGACGCCGTCCGGAGTCGTGACCACACTAGCGGGCACCCCGGGGATTGCCAACGATACAAACGGGACGGGAGCAGCCGCTCGGTTTAACCAGCCGGTTGGCGTAGCCGTGGATGGAAGCGGCAACCTCTATGTCACCGACGCGAGCAACAACCTGATCCGCAAGGGCACGCTGAACGGCTCCCCGCAGATCTCAGCCCAG
>CAZHPC010000025.1:0-33408 GCA_964534685.1 uncultured Opitutaceae bacterium | reverse complement strand
CCTTCTCGGTCATGGTGAACGAGGAGGACCACCTGAGGATCCAGCTGCTGCGCTCCGGCTTCCAGCTGAAGAAGGCCTGGGCCGCGATCAACGCCCTGGACTCGGAGCTTGAGGAGATGCTTGATTTCGCGTTTTCGCCCGAGCTCGGCTACCTGACCGCGTGCCCGACAAACCTCGGGACGGCGATGCGCGCGTCGGCGATGATGCACCTGCCTGCGCTGGTCATCGCCAACCAGATGGAGAAGGTGGTGCGGGCCGTGAACCAGCTCGGCATGGTCGTGCGCGGGCTTTTCGGCGAGGGCTCGGACGCCTGCGGAAGCATCTTCCAGATTTCGAACCAGACGACGCTCGGCGAATCCGAGGAGGACATCCTCAAGCGGCTCTCCGGGGTGCTTCAGTCGATCATCGAGCACGAGCTCAACGCGCGCGCGAGGCTCCTGGAGGCGGACTCCGGCAAGCTCTTCGACAAGATCGGGCGCGCCTTTGGGATTCTTCAGAACGGGCACGTGATAAGCTCTAATGAGGCCATGAACCTGCTCTCGCTCATCAGGCTCGGCGTGGACCTCGGGGTCTTCCCCGACTCCAAGCGCTCGGTCACCGACCGGCTCTTCATCGAGGCCCAGCCCGGCCACCTCCAACACGCCCAGAAGGGAGAGTTCGAGGCGGGGCAGCGCGACCTCCTCCGCGCCCAGAGACTGCGTTCGGAGTTTGCCAATTTCTCGCACCCAGATTTCACTCTTTCAGCCAACGGAAACAACTGACCCGCAGCACACGCACCCATGTCTCAGGAACCGATGAACAACTTTACGCCGCGCGCCCAACAGGTGCTGGCGCTTGCCCGCAAGGAGGCCGACCGCTTCCACCACAACTATGTGGGCACTGAGCATATCCTTCTGGGCCTCATAAAGTTGGGTCAGGGCGTTGCCGTAAGCGTGCTCCAGAAGATGGGCCTCGACCTGGAGACGGTCAGGGCCGCCGTCGAGAAGCAGGTGGGGACCGGCCAGGAGGCAAAGGCTCAGGGGAGCATCCCCTATACGCCGCGCGTCAAGAAGGTCCTCGCGCTGGCGGGCAAGGAGGCCAAGGCGCTCAATCATTCCTACGTCGGGACGGAGCATATCCTCCTGGGACTCCTGAGGGAGGGCGAGGGGGTTGCGGCCCGCGTGCTCAAGTCGCTCGACGTGGACATCGAGCGCACCCGCAATGAGATTCTCAGGGAGCTGGACCCCCAGTTTTCCGGGGGAAGCGAGGGCGGGGGCGAGGAGGCGGCCGCAGGGACCCCCCAGCGACCCGGCGCCATTTCCGACGAGAAGAAGGAGGTCAAGACCCCGGCCCTCAAGGCCTTTGGCAGGGACCTGACCGAGCTCGCCCGCAAGGGCGAGATGGACCCGGTTGTCGGGCGCAAGCAGGAGATCCGCCGCGTGATCCAGATCCTTTGCCGGCGCACGAAGAACAATCCCGTGCTGATCGGGGAGGCCGGTGTCGGAAAGACGGCGATCGTCGAGGGCCTGGCCCAGGAGATCGCCGCCGGGAACGTCCCCGAGATACTCTACGACAAGAAGGTCGTGACGCTCGACCTTGCGCTCATGGTCGCAGGGACCAAGTACCGCGGGCAGTTCGAGGAGCGGATCAAGGCCGTGATGGACGAGATCAAGCGCGCCCGCAACGTCATCCTCTTCATCGACGAGCTGCACACGATCGTGGGCGCCGGCGCCGCCGAGGGCGCGATGGACGCCTCCAACATCTTCAAGCCGGCGCTCTCGCGCGGCGAGCTCCAGTGCGTGGGCGCCACGACGCTCAACGAGTACCGCAAGTACATCGAGAAGGACAGCGCCCTCGACCGCCGCTTCCAGTCGGTCAAGATCGAGCCTCCCTCGGTGGACGACACAATCACGATCCTCAAGGGCATCCGCGGCAAGTACGAGGACCACCACAAGGTGATCTTCACCGACCTGGCCCTCGAGGCGGCGGCGAAGCTCTCGGACCGCTACATCACGGGGCGCTTCCTGCCCGACAAGGCGATCGACGTCATGGACGAGTCGGGCTCGCGCGCGCGGATCTCGGCGCTCAGCCGGCCGCCCGACATCGAGAGCCTGACGAAGGACATCGAGGAGGTGTGCGCCCAGAAGGAGAAGGCCATCAGCGAGCAGCATTTCGAGGAGGCGGCCAAGTTCCGCGACAAGGAGAAGCAGCTCCGCGCGAAGCAGGAGCAGGCGACCGAGCAGTGGAAGAAGGCCCGCGAGGAGAAGCGCGTCACGATCGACGAGGACCTCATGGTCCAGGTGGTCGCCGACTGGACCGGGATACCGCTCTCGCGCATGGAGAAGAAGGAGAGCGAGAAGATCCTCAACCTCGAGGCCGAGCTCCAGAAGAGCGTCGTCGGCCAGGGGGTCGCCGCGGGCTCCATCGCCCGGGCGCTGCGCCGCTCGAGGGCCGACCTGAAGGACCCGCGCCGTCCGATCGGCTCGTTCCTCTTCGTGGGGCCCACGGGGGTCGGCAAGACCGAGACCGCCAAGCAGCTGGCGGCGCAGATGTTCGGCAAGCAGGACGCCCTGGTGCAGATCGACATGAGCGAGTACATGGAGAAGTTCTCCGTGTCCCGGCTCATCGGGTCGCCTCCGGGCTACGTGGGCTACGACGAGGGCGGCCAGCTCACGGAGAACGTGCGCCGCAGGCCCTACGCCGTCATCCTCTTTGACGAGGTCGAGAAGGCCCATCCCGACGTGCTGCAGATCCTCCTGCAGATCCTCGAGGACGGCCGGCTCACCGATTCGCTCGGGCGGACCGTGGACTTCCGCAACACGATCATCATCATGACCTCGAATGTCGGTGCGCAGCTCCTGCAGCGCCAGACCTCGATGGGATTCGCCGCGGCCACGTCGAGCTTCAACGACGCGGAGAAGATGCGCGAGAAGGTGCTCGAGGAGGCCAAGCGGGTGTTCAAGCCGGAGTTCCTGAACAGGATCTCGGACATCGTCTTCTTCAGGCCCCTCGACAAGGACGACCTGAGGGCGATCGTGGACCTGGAGATCGGGAAGTTCGCGCTGAGGCTCGTCGAGAGAAAAATCACCCTCGAGTTCTCGCCCGAGGCCAAGGATCTCATCATGGAGAAGGGCTACGACGAGAAGTACGGGGCCCGGCCGCTCCGGCGGGCCGTCGAGCACTACCTCGAGGACCCGCTCGCGGAGGCCATCCTGCGCGGCGAGGTCAAGGAGGGCGAGGCGGTCCTCGTCGTCCGCGACGGCGAAACGCTCAATTTCAAGCAAAAGACGCCTCCCGCCACCACGGGCGTGGCGCCCTGAAAGAAAGACGGACAACCGCCGTTGAACGAAGCCCCGCCCCCGAGCAATGCGGGTGCGGGGTTTTCAGTCGCCGCCGGGCCGCGGATCGTTTTTGAATCTGCGCCCAGATGAGGTCGCTTCGACACCTTCTTGTGCCGGCCATGCTCGCGTTCGCACCCCTGGCGAACGCGCAGTCGGCCGTGGGCGACGCTCCCGAGAACGCGATCCCCGATTCCGAGACCAGGGATCCGCCGACGCCCGCGCGCCTTGCGGAGATTGAGCGCGTCGCCGGGGAGTCGGGCTGGTTCTCGCTCGCGCCCGCGGTGCGCTCGGCCGCACTGCGCGCCTACGCGCAGGACCGCTATGCGGCCGCGGACGCATGGTACCACGTCTACGAGTGGCTCGGGCTCTTCGCGGAGCCCGAGAGCATGTTCTTCAACAGCTGGGTCCGGGGGATGATGGCGGCGAAGGTTCCGTTTCCGCCGGGCGTGGAGGGCTACCAGCCGAGTGAGCAGCCGATCGGCGACAACCTCTCCCAGGAGATGAAGGTCTGGCTCCTGGCGAACGAGGCGTTCTCCCAGGAGTTCTTCTCAATCATAACCCAGGTGGACCACCTGCCGCGCGTCTTCGCGATCCTGGACGGGCTGCGCCGCCGCGGCCCGGAGAAGTTCAGCCGCTACCAGTCGCTCGCCCTGGCCATTGCCGTGGTCTACGACGTCGACCCGCCCTCGTACTGGCCCCACGCCCAGGTCACCGAGAAGTCGCTCTCGAGGAAGTTTCCCAACCCCTCGATGCCCTACGAGTGGCTGATTCACGAGGAATCCCTCGGGCGCACCTACCACAGGCTGACGAGGCTCCGGGCGGAGGAGCTCAAGTTCGTCGTCGACATGGCGGCTCCGGTCCCGGAGCTCGAATGGTCCATGCAGAACGTGCGCTACCCGCTCGACTCGTTCGAAAACGTGTACGGGATGATCAAGTACCGGACGGACCGCTTCGTGAACGAGTCCCAGATGACATGGCCGGGCGGCCCGTACACGCTGCAGGCCATCCTGAAGGAGGGGGGCATCTGCATCGACCAGGCATATTTCGCGACGGAGGCCGGGAAGGCCCGCGGAATCCCGACGCTGCTGTTTGGGGGATCCGGCCTCGACGGGCGACACGCATGGTTCGGGTTCCTTGACGCCGAGGGCCGCTGGCGGCTGGACGCCGGCCGCTACGCCGAGCAGCGCTTCATCACCGGGATCGCCTATGATCCTCAGACCTGGGCCCCGATCTCCGACCACGAGCTTCAGTTTCTCTCGGAGCGGTTCCGGGCGCTGCCGTCCTACGCCCAGTCGATGGTGCACCTGGACTTCGCCCGCGAGTTCCTGGCGGAGAACCAGCCGCAAGCCGCGGCGCGCGCGGCCCGCAAGTCGGTGAACTACGAGAGGCGCAACGTCGAGGCCTGGGAGGTCCTTGTCGCGGCGAACGCGAAGCTCGGCGCCAGCGCCTCACAGCAGGAGACCGTCCTCAGGGAGGCGGCACTCGCCTTCACCCCGAAGTACCCGGACCTCCTGGCGATGTACGAGAACCGCGTCTGCGAGAGCCTCAGGGCGCGGGGCGAGGTGAGCCTGGCCAACTACGAGGAACGCGGCCTCGCGGAGAGGCTGCAGGGGAACCGCACGGATCTCGCGGTCCGCCAGGCCTCCTCGATCCTCTCGCGCAGCATCGCGAGCGAGCCGGTCGCGAACCAGATCGCCGCGTACAACTCGATCCTGGCGCAGTTCGGGCACGGCGCCGGCACGATGTTCTTCGACCAGATCGTCGTCGGGTTCGCCGAGCACCTGGCCCAGCTTCACATGAAGCCCCAGGCGCGCGACGCGGTGCATCGCGCGGCCGAGGCCCTGGAGGTGCCCCTGGGTTCGCAGCTCGCGACCGACGTCGATAACCTGCTGAAGAAACTTCAGGATTAGGCCTCTCTTGGGCTTTCCAAACGGCCGGGGCGCTGAATTATGGAAGGCATGACGGCACCGAACGAGCGCAAGCCAGCCCTGGGCTTCATCTTCGTCACGCTGGTGCTTCTGGTGCTGGGCTTCGGCATCATCATTCCGGTCCTCCCGGGCCTCGTCACCCAGTTCGAGGGCGGAAACGTCGCCCAGGGATCCGACTACTACGGCTTGATCGTGGCGATCTTCGCCGGGATGCAGTTCGTGGCGTCGCCCATCCTCGGCTCCCTCTCGGACCGGTTCGGCCGCAGGAAAGTCATCCTTATCGCGCTCGCGGGCACGGCGATCGATTACGTCATCATGGGCCTGGCGCCGAGCATCGGCTGGATGTTCGTGGCCCGGATGATCTCGGGGGCGACGGCGGGGGCGCTCGCGACGTGCAACGCGTACATCGCAGACGTGACCCCGCCCGAAAAGCGCGCCCAGGGCTACGGGCTCGTGGGCGCCGCGTTTGGGCTCGGGTTCGTCATTGGGCCCGCCGTCGGCGGGCTCCTGGGGCAGGTGAGCCTGAGGCTGCCCTTCTTCGTCGCCGCGGGATGCGTCGGCGTCAACTGGATATACGGGGCCTTCGTGCTTCCCGAGTCGCTTCCGCTCGAGCACCGCAGGGCCTTCTCGTGGAAGCGCGCCAACCCCGTCGGCTCCCTGCTCGCCCTGCGCCGGTTCCGCGGGGTCATAGACCTGGCCGGGATGCACTTCATCTTCATGTGCGGCAACACGATGCTGCAGAGCATCTGGGTGCTTTACGTGGGCTACCGCTACCACTGGACGACCCTCGAGGTCGGCCTCTCGCTCATGTTCATAGGCCTGATGGCGGCCGTGGTCCAGGGCGGGCTCGTGAAGCGCATCATCGCGTGGACGGGGGAGCGCAGGGGCCTCGTGGTCGGACTCCTCATCTCGACCGTCATCATGCTGGCGTATGGGTTGGCGACCCGCGGATGGATGATCTACTGCCTCGCGTTTCTGGGCGCATTCGGGGGCATCGCGGGCCCCGCCGCACAGGCGCTCATCACCCGTCACGTGCCCGCCAACGAGCAGGGCGCGGTGCAGGGCTCGCTCTCGGGGCTCACGAGCCTTGCGGGCATATTCGCGCCAGTCGTGGCCGCGTGGAGCTTCGGGAAGGGCATCGCCGCCGACGCCCGCTGGCACCTTCCGGGAATCGCCTTCTACGAGGCCTCGATTCTCATGCTGATCGCCTTGGCTCTTGCGTTTCGCTCGTTCCAGCTGGACGACCGGCTGGCGGCGAAAACATAGTCAGCCGTGGGCGTGCCTGGCCGCCGCCTCGAGGAGCGCCGCCAGCGCGGGCTGCGGAGGCACCCCGCTACGCCAGCCGACGACGAGCCTGCTCTCGGGGGAGGGCCCGATCAGCTTGCGAAAGACGACCTCCTTGGGGAGGTGTTTCGCGTCGGAAGGCGAGGCGAACGTGGCGCCGACCCCGGCGCGCACGAGCCCGACGCCGTTTGATCGCGGCCAGACCTCCTCCGCGATCCGCGGGGCGACGCCGCTCGAGGCGAATGCGGCCAGCACGCGGTCGTAGAAACCGGGATTGTTGGCGCGTGGGAAGAGGACGAAGGGCGTGCCCCCGAGGTCCTTCAGCCGGACGGACTTCTTCGCCCGGAGGGGATGGTCGGCGGGCAGGAGCACGCCGTTTCGCTCGCGCAGGAGAAGCGTGGTGTCGATGCCGGGCGTCGGGCCGTCGGGATGGAAGAACCCGCAGTCGATCTCGCCCGCCCTCAGGGCGGCGACCTGGAGGACCGTGGGGGACTCGTTCAGCTCAAGTCGGATCTCGGGGAACCGGCGGTGGAATCCGCGAAGGATGTCGGGAAGGACGGTCGCCATCGCGAGCCCCGTGAAGGCGACCCGCAGGCGCCCGACGCGGCCCTCGGCGACCGCCCGCAGGTCGGCGGGCACGCGCTTGAGCGCCGCGAGGACGGGCTCGATGCGCTCCACAAGGGCCGCCCCGGCCGGCGTCAGCTCGACGCGGCGGCTCGAGCGGTTGAGAAGGCGCACGCCCAGCGCCGCCTCAAGCTGGGCGATCTGGCGGCTGAGCGATGGCTGGGCGATGGCCAGGGCCTCCGCCGCCTTCCTGAAGTGAAGCCTGTGCGCGACCTCGCGGAAATAGGCCAGGTGGCGCAGCTCGAAGGGAAATTGATACTCTCTGGGCATCACTGATAGCCAAACAAGTATTTCCCGTACAATGCAACTCCGTGTTATAGGTATGCCCATGCCCAAAACCCTTTTTGAGAAAGTCTGGGAGGCGCACGCCGTGCGGAAGCTGGCCGATGGACAGACGCAGCTGCTCGTGGGGACGCACCTCATCCACGAGGTCACGAGCCCGCAGGCCTTCGGCATGATGCGCGACCTGGGCCTGAAGGTCGCCATGGCGCACCGCACCTTCGCGACCGTCGACCACATCGTCCCCACGGACCAGGTGAGCGAGCCCTATGCCGATCCGCTTGCCGACGCCATGATCAAGGAGCTTCGCAGGAGCTGCCGCGAGTTTGGGATCACCTTCTTTGACCGCTCAACAGGCAAGCAGGGGATCGTGCACATCGTGGGGCCCGAACAGGGAATCACGCAGCCGGGCACCACCATCGCGTGCGGGGACTCGCACACGAGCACCCACGGGGCGTTTGGGGCGATCGCCTTCGGGATCGGCACCACCCAGATCAGGGACGTCCTTGCCACCCAGACCCTGGCGCTCGGCAGGCTCAAGGTGCGCCGGATCGAGGTGAACGGCAGGCTTCGGCCGGGCGTCTACGCCAAGGATGTCATCCTCCACATCATCTGCACGCTGGGGGTGAACGGCGGCACGGGCTACGCCTACGAGTACGCGGGGGATGTGTTTGACCGGTTCTCGATGGAGGAGCGGATGACCGTCTGCAACATGTCCATCGAGGGCGGGGCGCGGGCCGGATACGTGAACCCGGATGAGACGACCTTCGCGTACCTGAAGGGGCGGCCCTATTCGCCGAAGGGAGCCGAATGGGACGCGGCGGTGGCGCGCTGGAGGGCCGTGGCGAGCGACGCCGGGTGCGCCTACGACGATGTCGTGAAGATCGATGCGGCCGCCATCGCGCCCACGGTCACCTGGGGGATCAACCCCGGCCAGGGGCTTCCCATAACGGGCAGCGTCCCGGACCCGGCGAAGGCCAAGACGGCCGACGAGCGGACCTCGATCGAGGAGGCGCTGGCCTACATGAAACTCAAGCCAGGCTCCCCCATAAAGGGCACCCGGATCGACGTGGCCTTCCTAGGCTCGTGCACCAACGGACGTCTGAGCGACTTCCAGGAGGTCGCGCGCTTCATCAAGGGCCGGCAGGTCGCGCCCGGTGTCAAGGCGATCGCGGTGCCGGGCTCCCAGGGGGTCGGGCTGCTGTGCGCGGAGCTGGGCATCGACAAGATCTTCCGGGACGCCGGCTTCGAGTGGCGAAACGCCGGCTGCTCCATGTGCCTCGCCATGAACCCGGACAAGCTGGTCGGCGACCAGCTCTGCGCGAGCTCCTCGAACCGCAACTTCAAGGGCCGCCAGGGAAGCCCGACCGGGCGCACGATCCTCATGAGCCCGATCATGGTCGCCGCGGCTGCCGTCACCGGGTGCGTCGCCGACGCCCGCGAGGTGTTCGGTGTAAGCGCAAACTGAACCCCCCATCTCTCCCCCATGCCACTCGAAAAAATCACACGCGTCGCAGGCAGGGCCGTCCACGTACCGGGAAACGACATCGACACGGACCGCATCATCCCGGCCCGCTTCATGAAGTGCGTCACCTTTGACGGACTTGGCGAATTCCTCTTCTACGACATGCGCAGGAATGCGGACGGCTCGGAGAAGCCGCACCCGCTCAACGACCCGGCGCACAAGGGGGCGGCGATCCTCCTGTCGGGCATGAACTTTGGCTGCGGCTCGTCGCGCGAGCACGCCCCGCAGGCCCTCCAGAAGCACGGCATCCGCGCCGTGATCGCGGAGGGCTTCGCCGAGATCTTCCTCGGCAACTCGACGACGCTTGGGATGCCCTGCGTGACCGCGAGCCGTGGCGACATCCTCAGGATTGCGGCGGCGGTTGAGGCCGACCCCGAGACCGAGGTCGTAATCGACGTCGCAAGCCAGAAGGTGTCCTTTGCGGGCCAGACGATCGGTGTTTCCGTGCGCGACAGCGCCCGCGATGCCCTTGTCAACGGGCGGTGGGACCCCATCGGGGAGCTTGTGGAGGGCGCGGCCGACGCCGCGAGTCTGGCAAGCCGGTTGCGCTACATGTCCGCCTAAGGAGGTCGGGTTGAAGGACTTGATCCGCGCGGCCGCCGGGGTGGGCGCGCGTCGGGCCCATCGCCGCGCGCCGCGTTATCGGCTTGGCGGCCGGCGCGGGCTTCCTTAGATTTTAGGACCTTTTTCTGAACGAAAGCGTCTTACAGGCACACTATCCACTCTATGACACTTGGAATGATCGAAGTCATCAAGGGGGCCGGCCTCCTCATCTACCCCCTCGGGGCGTGCTCAGCCATAGCCGTGTTCATCATTTTTGAGAGGATCTTCGCCCTGAGGAGCGCGGCGGTCCTGCCCCCGGATCTTGTGGACGCGGTGATGCATGGGAGGCCCCTCGTCGGGGGACGCCACACGGTCCTGTCGCGGATCGTCGAGTTTGCCGAGCAGCATGAGAACGACGCGGACTCGCTCAAGGCGTTCGCGAGGCTTGAGGTGAACCGGATGGAGCGGGGCGTTCCCTACCTCGACGTCATCTACGCCGCGGCTCCGCTCCTCGGCCTCTCGGGAACGGTCACGGGCCTCCTGCAGGTGTTCTCGGGGATTTCCCCGGACAGCAACGGCCTTCCCGATCCCGTGGCCTTCACCAAGGGCGTGGCGCTCGCCCTCTCTGCGACCGTGATCGGCCTTTCAATCGCGATACCCTCCTTGATCGGCAGCGGGTACCTGCAGAGGCGAATCGACAACTACGCGGCGCAGCTCGACGTGCTGCTTGAACGAATCATAAACCGCACCCGCAAATGAGCGGGTTCCGCCAGAAGCGCCACAAGCGGCCCGAGCTCAACCTCGTGCCCCTGATCGACGTGCTCGTCATGCTGATCTTCTTCGCCTTCGTGACGATGCAGTTCAGGTCGGCGACCGTCCTGAAGATCACCCTTCCTAAGATCACCACAGCGGGCAAGGAGAAGCCGGGCAGCGCGGTCACGATCGGGATCGACGAGTCCGGCGTCCTTACGGTCAACGGCAACGTGGTCTCCGAGGAGGAGCTGACCCGGCTCCTGAGGCAGCTGAGCGACGCCAACAAGAATATTCCCGTCATCATCCGGGCGGACGAGAAGACGCAGCTCAAGAAGCTGGCATTCGTCATGGACGCCTGCCGCACGGCCGGACTGGAGAAGTTCAGCCTCCAGGCGCGTTAGGACCGATGAACATCGTCATCACGGGCGTCACACGCGGGCTCGGCCGCGCCCTTGCCGAGTGGTACATCGCGAACGGGCACACGGTCGCGGGCTGCGGGAGGAGCGGCCCGGCCATCTTCGACTTCCGGTTCACCCATCCCGAGCCCAACAGCTTCGACGCGGTCGACGTGACCTTGCCGGTCAAGGTGGCGCTCTGGTCCGAACGGGTCCTCGGATCCATGGGCCCTCCCGACATCCTTATCAACAATGCGGGCCTCATCAACAGGCCGGCCCCGCTCTGGAAGATCTCGGCGGACGAGATTGGCAAGATTATGTCGGTCAACATCATGGGTGTCACGAACGTGATTCGCGCGTTTGTGCCCGCGATGGTTGAACGCGGGAGCGGCGTCATTGTGAACCTGAGCTCGGGCTGGGGCAGGGGCGTCTCGCCCGAGGTCGCGCCCTACTGTGCGACAAAGTGGGCGATCGAGGGCCTCACGAAGGCCCTGGCCGAGGAACTTCCCAAGGGTATGGCCGCCGTTCCGCTGAGCCCCGGGGTCATCGACACGGACATGCTCCGCACATGCTTCCCCGACAGCGCGTCCTCCTATCCCAAGCCGGACGAGTGGGCCAAGAAGGCGGGGCCGTTCATCCTCGGGCTGGGCTCTAAGGAGAATGGCAGGTCGGTGACCGTGGGCGGGTTCGAGGACTGAATCGCCGCGGTCAGGCCATCGGCATGTGGGGCTCGATGTCGGCCCCGTAGTCGACGCCCGCGAGCCCGAAGCCGAACAGCTTGAGGAATTCGCTGCGGTAACCGGCGATATCGGTCATGGCCGCTAGATTTTCGGTCGTGACCTCGGGCCATATCCTCGCCACCGAGGCCTGGACGTCCGGCGTCATCTCAAGGTCGTCAACGCGGGCGCGGCCGGCGTCGTCAAACGCGGGGCCGCCCGGCGCATACATCTGTGTGGCGAAAAGCCTTTGCATCTGCTCGATGCAGCCCTCGTGGGTGCCCTTGGCCTTCATGATCTTGTAGAGGATCGAAATGTACAGGGGAACGACGGGGATGGCCGAGCTCGCCTGAGTCACGAGCGCCTTGTTCACGGATATGAAGGCCCGTCCTCCGCCGTTGAGCTTCAGCTGCGAGTCGATGTTCCTCGCCGCCCGCTCGAGGTCGTTCTTTGCAAGGCCGATCGTTCCGTTCTTGTAGATGGCCCAGGTGACCTCGGGCCCGATGTAAGAATAGGCGACCGACTGGGCGCCCGGGGCGAGGAGCTTGGCCTCGGCCAGGGCGCTCATCCAGAGCTCCCAGTCCTCGCCGCCCATCACGGCCACCGTGTCGGCGACCTCCTGCTCGCTCGCGGGGTCAATGGTGACCAGGCTCACAATCCCCTTGTCGGTGTCGACGGTCTTGTTGGTGTACGGCTTCCCGACGGGCTTGAGGACGGACTTGTGCACCGCGCCGGTCTTCGGGTGGGTCCGCCTTGGCGAGGCGAGCGAATAGACGACCAGATCGACCTGCCCCAGGTCCTTTCTTATGGCCTCAAGCGCCTGGGCCTTTATCTCGTTTGAGAACGCATCACCGTTGATGTTCTTCGCGTAGATTCCCTCGGTGCGGGCCGCATGGGTAAAGCCGATGGAATTGTACCAGCCGGGCGTGGCCGGCCGCCCTTCCTCCGACGGGCGTTCGTAGAAGATGCCCAGGGTTCCCGCACCGGAACCGAATGCCGCCGTGACCCTCGACGCAAGGCCGTAGCCCGTGGATGCGCCGATCACCAGGACCTTCTTCGGACCGTTCGGGATGCGACCCTTTGATTTTACGTGACCTATCCATTCACCCACATGGGCTGCACAACCGGCGGGATGGGCTGTCACGCATACGAATCCGCGAACCTTCGGTTTGATGATCATCAATTTGTGATTTTTCCAGGCCGGGGGCGGCTGGCAAGTTCGATCATGCCGCGAGAAGTCGCCTCCCCGAAGGTCCGCGCACCCCCTTTCATGCCATAAGTCAGGATGAAGTAGCACCCATCGGCGAAGGGCTGCGGCAACTTCAGCTGGACGCAGGAATCCCCTTCGGGAAAAGCATGAAAGGTGCCGCAGTCCCTGGGATACCCGGAACCCGGGCCGAGGAGCCACAACTGGAAATCCCTGTCGGGATCCTCCCCGGGTTCGAAGGACGCCCTCAGGAGGCAGACGTTGACGACCGGGTCCACCACGATGGCGCCGGACGCCGGCTCTCCCGGTGGCACCGCGCTGGGTGCCGACAGCAGCACCACTTTGGTGTCGGCGCCCGCCGCACGGGCCGCCGCATACTGCTCGCGCTCGCGCCGGTTCAGGATTCTCTCCGCCTCGAGCTGGTTCTCCGTGCCCTTCAGGGCGGCTTCGGCCAGGAGGTTCTGGTCCTGAATGAGCCGCATCCGCGCCTTCTCAATGATCCAAAGCTCGCCGATGCAGGCGACCAGCGCCGCGAGGCAGGCCGTCGCCGCCCAGGGCAGGAGGGTCGGAAGCGGTGTCTTGGATTCGTCCATGGAATGCGCGCGTGAATGAAGGACAGTGGCTCGTCGCGCGCCTCAGTAAAGCCCGAGCCGGCGGGTATTCGCAAAGAATTCCGCGATGAACGGCTCGCGAGCTATCTCCTCCCACGGCCGGTTGCTCGAGACCCGGATGAACGCCTGGTCGCCGCCCTTTCGGAACCCGAAGCGAAGGGCGATCCGGATGAGCGAGGTCACCGACAGGGTATTGCCCACATCGATGACTCGTTCGCCGTAGAGCTGCCAGAACCAGACGTGCTGGGCGAAATCCTCGCTCGTGAAGAAACGGCTCTGGGCCGGCGGCAGCCGCATCCTGCCCACGTCCAGCGCGACGGTGCGCTCGGGCACGTCCTTCGCGACCCAGCCCGCGCCGGGCCAGCAGGCGTCCGGCGTGTGGGAGGCCACGGCGCCGACGGACGCATGTCCACCCGACCAGTAAGCCACGTAAAGCGTGACCTGCACGAGGCCGTGAGCGTCGCTCCGCAGATAATTGCGTTGCACAAGATGATCGGTCCTTAGGGTGCCGGAGAACCGGTACAGGTCGGGCGTGGTCCTCACGCTCCATCCCGCCGCCGAGGTCGGCACCATGGCCAGCAGATCGGGCACGGGCCCGGTGCTCGCTGGCGACGAGTACGTGCTGGCTGCGAAGAACACGAGCACCGCGGCCCCGATTGACAGGACGCCGCCGAGGATGGCCTGCGCGCCCACGATGCGCTCCTTGCGCCCGTCCCGCTCCTGCGGCTTGGAGGCGGCCCCCGAATTCGGGTATTCCCCTCGGTCCAGCGCTATGGCGATCCCCACGAGGATGGCTGCGGTCGCGACCAGGACCGCGTAGCCGGTGGCGTCGTGCCAGGCCCCCTCCACGTGGACGCCCCCGTTTACGAGCAAGGTCAGCAGGAGCGACCGGATGAAGTTCATCGCGAGCGCGAGGGGGGCGGACAGGACGATGACTGCGAACCGGGCCCAGGGCCTTCGAACGAGCGCCGCCGAGAACAGAATCCCCGCAAAGACGCACGAGACGAGGCTGCGCACCCCGCTGCACGCCTCCTCGATTCCGACCGTCCCGCGCGCTAGCTCGATGATGTTGCCCTGCTGGTGCGCGGCGACACCCAGAATCCCGAGGGCGCGCATCACGCTGTCCGACACCCAGAGCTGCAGCCCGATCGTGAGGCGCGAGTAGGTCCCCGGGGGAAGCGGCGAGCAGAGGGGCCAGAGCGCGGCGGCGGCGAGCGTGGTCCAGTTGAACCGCACCCAGGCGACCCGCCGATCGGCGAACGCCGCGACGGCCCCGCAACCCAGCAGCGCGAACGAGCCGGCCAGGGCGAAATCCACGACCTGGCTCGACCAGTCGACGGTCGCTGCGAGAAGGCCGGCCACGAGAAGGCCCAGGATGGCGCCCGCCCCAAGGACCCCGGCGAGCAGGGAAGCGGTCCGCGGGCTCAATGTGCCGCCGGCCCCGGAGCGTCGGCCGAGGTAGAGCAGCACCACGGATATCACCGGCATCAGGAATCCGTGCGAGAGGTCCGGATCCTGGGTCCACTCGGGCCACAGATGAACCACGAGCGCGCAGGCGAGGATCGCCAGTGCCGCAAGATTGATCTTCGCCGAGATCGGCGGCCGTTGTGGGACCTCGCTGCCAGTCACGCCGGGATGCTGACCCACGCCTTGGCGCCGCGCAACGGCCAAAAGCGGACCGACCGGCGCTCCTAGTCGTCGCGCAGGGCGTCGATGGGAGAGACCCGGGACGCGCGGTAGGAGGGAAGAAAGACGGCGACAAGCACGACGACGGTCATGAGGCCCGCCGCGGCAAGAAGGATCCAGGGGTCCGAAGACCCGACCCCGTAGAGGACGCTCTTCATCGCGCGGCCGGCGGCCCAGGCCCCGGCGGCCCCGAGGATTACGCCGGCGAGCAGCAGCCGGGCGCCCATGACCAGGAATTGCACAAGGACCTGTTGCGGCATCGCCCCGAGGGCCATTCGCACGCCGATCTCGCGCCGGCGCTGGCTGGCCGCATAGGCGAGCACGCCATAGGTGCCGACGGAGGTCAGCAGGAGCGCAACCCCGGAGAATATCCCCGAGAGCAGCGCGGGCGAGCGGCGGGAGACAAGGCTGTCCTCGACCCGGGCCTGCATGGGCTTCAGGTCGTCGACCGGAAGCTCCGGGTCGATGTTGAGCACGGTCTTCTTGAGCGCGGAAGCGAGGGCTTCGGGCGCCATCGGCGTGCGCACGACGACGGAAAAGCCGGTAGAGGCGTAGGTGACGTAGGGATAATAGATGGAGCCCCTCGGTTCAATTTCGGTCAGGTCGTTCTGCTTCACCGTGCCGACGACGCCGACAATCGTGTGGGCCGAGTCCTCGGTGAACACGGCGCCGTTGGCAATGCGGTGGCCGAGCGCGCTCTGGTTGGGCCAATAGCGCTTCGCAAAGGCCTCGTCCACGACGCACACGTGCGTTTTGCGGTGGTTGTCGGCGTCCTCAAGGAAGCGTCCCTCGACGAGGGGGATGCCGAGCGCCGACCAGTAGTCGCCGACCGCGGCGGAAGTGTAGTGCGCGCGAATGGAGTCGCCGGGCTTCAGCTCGACCCCCTCGATCGCCGTGGCGTTGTCGTTGTTGCTGCCGGAGAAGGGCAGGCACGAATTGATGCCGACGCGGGTGACGCCCGGCAGGGTCCGCAGCTCGCCGAGCAGGCGCTCGATGAAGGCAAGGCGCTTGTCGTCCTTGGGATAGTTCTTCCAGGGCAGGGAAATCTGGCCCGTCAGCACGTGCTCGGCCCGGAAGCCGGGTGGGGTGGCGAGGGCGTGCCGCAGGCTCAGGCCCAGCAGGCCCGTGCCGGCCAGCAGGACGAACCCAAGTGCGATCTGGGCCACGATGAAGCAGTGACGCATGCGCTGGGCGGCTCGGCTGACCGTGCCGCCGCGGGTCTCGGATTGGAGCACGTGCGCGAGCTCGCCATGGGTGTTCAACCACACGACCGGAAGCGCGAGGGCGATCCCGACTGCGACGGAGCCGGCGAGCGCCGCCGCCGCCACGTTTCCATCGAACGCCACCGTGGCGCCGAGTGGAAGCTGGTTCGTTCCGATGACCGAGAGCAGCCGGATGCCGACGGCCCCGGCTGCAAGGCCAAGCAGCCCCCCGCCGACCGCCAGCAGCGTTGTCTCAAGCAGGGCGTCGCGCGCGATGTGGCGGCGGCTGGCCCCGAGGGCCTGCCGGACGGCGAGCTCCTTGGCGCGGCCGCTTGCGCGGATCAGGAGCAGGTTGACAAGGTTGACTCCGCCGATGAGGAGCAGGAACAGCACGGAGCCCTGCAGAAGCAGGAGAACCGGGCGAACCTCGCGCACGTGGTCCTCATGCAGGAGGCGTACGCTCGTGTGGAAGCCGGCTCCGATGACCAGCTTGGAAAAGGGGTCGTCTTTGATCTGCTGGGCATTGAGGGCGTCAATCTGCGCCTGCGCGACGGAAAGGGTGGCCCCTGGTCCCAGGCGCGCGACCAGGTCGCAGTTGTTGGAATGGCGCCGGTCCGGCCCCCGTTCGTCTTTGTCCGAGGCGTACGGGATGTAGAACTGGGCCTTGCTCGATAGGAACCGGAAGCCGGCCGGCAGCACGCCCACCACCTCCACGGGAAGGGAGTCGACCTGGAACTTGCGCCCGATCACGTGGGGGTCGGCGTTGAAGTTGCTGTGCCAGAAGGAATCGGTGATCACGGCGACGCCGCTGCGGGCATAATCCAGCTCATCCTCCGCGAAGGACCGGCCCATCCTGAGAGGCACGCCGAGCGTGGCAAAGAATTCGGGCGAGATGCGGTCGCGCGCGATGCGGTTGGGAGAGCCGGCCTCCCCGACAATGGCGTCTCCGGGCTGGTCGATTGAGGTGGAGGCGAAGGCCTTGATCAGGTGTCTGCGATCGTAGTAATTGGGCAGCGACGAGCCCCCGCGATCCACGCCGGCCTTGGGATAGCAATTCAGCGTGATGACCAGCTGCTCGGCGTGGGGAAAGGGCAGCGACCTCACCAGGATGGCGTCCACCACCGCGAAGATCGCGACGTTGGCTCCGATGCAGAGCGCAAGGGTTAGAAGGACGGTCGCCGTGAAGCCGCGCTCCCTCTCGAGGCGGCGAACGGCGTGCCGGAAGTCACCGAACGAAAACAGGGGGTGCACCCCTCTCTAACACGCGAAGCCGGCCGCCGGTTACACCAAACACGCCCAATCAGACCTCAACCCCGAAGAGTTCCGGGTGGATCTCGCCGTCGGCCACCCTGTTGACCGTCCCCGTCATGGTGATCGAGAAGCCGTCCCCGATCTCGATCCCAATGGAGCCGCCGGGCATCCTGACCGTCACCGAGCGGTCGACCAGGCCCAGGCGGTGGGCGACGGCGGCGGAAGCGCTTGAACTGCTGCCCGAGGCGAGCGTGTACCCTGCGCCGCGTTCCCAGATCTCTATCTGGATGTTACTGCGGTCCAGCACTTTGAGGAACTGCACATTGGTCCTGTTGGGGAAGAGGGGGTGCACCTCGATGGCGGGTCCATAACGCCGTGCGAGGTTTGCCGACAATTCGTCGACGGGAATGACACAGTGGGGATTGCCAATGGTCGCGGCCGTGTAGCGGAACGTGCGGCCCTCGACGCCGATCGTCTCTCCGATGACCTCGCGGCCGGGCCCGGTCACCGGAATCCGGCGGCTGTCGAAGCTCACCGATCCCATGGCGACCGTGATCAGCCTTCCCGAGTCCTTGATCTGCACCTTCACGACGCCTCCCGGGGTTTCGACCGTGAAGGACGGCGCCTTGGCCTTCCTGGTGTCCCAAAGATAGCGCGAAAAGATCCTGAGGCCGTTGCCCGACTTCTCCGCCTCGGAGCCGTCGGGATTGAAGATCCTCAGGCCGAAGTCGGCCTTCTTTGAGGGGAGGGGGCCCCAGAGGATCCCGTCCGAACCGACCCCGTAGTTGCGGTGGCAGATCACGCGGACCTGGGCCGTGCTCGGCGCGTTGCCCTTCGGAAACTCGGCGGGGTCGAGAACGACATAGTCGTTTCCCAGCGCGTGGTACTTGTGGAACCGCATGCTACTTGTTGCCTTCGAGGCCGGGGTTTTCGGAGTAGCCGAAGAGGCCGCGGCGCTTGATGGCGTCAGCGACGGGCGCCGGCACCATCGTCTCCCAGGCGGTGTCCTTCACCTTGATGCGGCGCAGGACGTCCCGCGAGAAGATGCTCAGGATGTCGACATTGTAGCCGACGATGCTGTCGATGTAGTGGTTCTCGAGGAGGTGGGCGTAGAGGTTCGCCAGGTGGTCGACGATCCTCACGTTCTTGGCGTTGATGAGGACGTTGGAGGTGAACGGATTCGTCTCGGTGCCGCGCGTGGCCTCGCCCCCCTGGGCCAGGTACATCTCGTAGGCGTCCTTGCGCATCGGGTAGATGTACAGCTTGACGGAATTGCGGAACAGGCGGCCGAACGACTCGAGGATTCCGCCCTCGAGGTTCTCGTAGTACTTCTCGTTGAAGATCTCGAGCAGGTTGTTCACCCCCATGGCGACGCCGATCATCTCCTTGGTGTAGCGCCGGAAGTACGAGGTGAGCCGGTAGTACTCGGAGTAGTTCGAGATGAGCACCGTGAACCCGATGTCCGCCAGGAGGTCGACCCTCGAGAGGAAGTCGTGCGCGTCGAGCGAGCCGGCGGCGAGCAGGTTGTTCATGGTGATCTCCATGAGGACCACCAGCCCCTTCCCCTTGACGCTCGGCTCCTGGATGAACTGCGCCGTGGCGCAGTTGAGCATGTCGACGTTCACGTGGGTGACCGGCCGGAAGCTGCCGCGCTCGACGAGGATCGCCTTCTTGTAAAGCACCTCGGACGGCTGCAGCACCTCTCCCTTCAGCCCGAACATCACCGCGTTGGTGAGGCCGAACTTCACCAGGAAGAGCGACATGAGCCGGTTGTCCACCTGCTCGAACGCCGGGCCCGAGAAGCGCAGCATGTCGATCTCGATCCGGTCCATCCCCAGGTTGTCCCGGAGGGACTCGATCAGCTTGCTCAGGTCGCTGCGGTAGTAGAGGGCGCCGTAGATGAAATTCACTCCAACGATGCCGAGGGCCTGCTGCTGGAGCACGGCCTCCTTGTCCCACATCCTCACATGGAGGACGATCTCGCTCGACTCGCCCTTCGGCTCGGTCTGGAACCGGAAGCCGAGCCAGCCGTGGGCCTCGTTCGTGCCCTTGTAGCTGCTGGTCGCAACCGTGTCCGCGAACACGAAGAAACTGGTCCGCTCGCCCCGGGTCGAGGAGAGGCGGTCGATCAGGAGCTGGTACTCATGGTCAAGCATCAGCTTGAGCCTCTCGCGCGAGACGTAGCGGGGCGCCTTCCCGTAGATGGCATCGCTGAACACCATGTCATACGCGGAGATGGACTTAGCGATCGTCCCGGAGGCGCCGCCGGCCTGGAAGAACTCGCGCGCGACCTCCTGGCCGGCCCCGATCTCCGCGAACGTCCCGTACTTCGGGGGGTCGAGGTTGATCGTGAGCGCCTTCTGGCTTGTCGTCAGGAGATCCTTTTGCCCATTCATGGCAGATACAGTGGCCCCGGCTGCGGGGGGATGCAACTCGTTCCTGTGTCACTTCTTCGAAACGGCGGTTTCGACTGGTGGAAGGGCCGAAAGGGGGTAACGTTTCCTTTTTCATGAAGAATTTCATCACATCGATGCTGGGCGCCCTGGTCGCCCTCGTGGTCTTCACCACGGGGGCCGTGCTTCTTTTCATCGGATTCATCGGCGCGATCGTTGCGATGGGCCACCAGAAGAAGGCCCCGGAAGTGGCGGATGGGTCGTACCTGGTGTTCGACCTGTCGACCAACATTACGGATTCACCGCCTGCGTTCGACCTGGGCGAGTTCTCGGGCGGGAGGACCGAGACCCTCCAGCTAAGGTCCATAACCCGGGCCCTGCGGTACGCGGCCCATGACAGCAAGGTCCGCGGCGTCCTCCTGCTCGGCAACCTTTCTCCCGGGGGCCTAGGCTCCGGCTACGCGGCCCTCAGGGAGGTGCGCGCCGCGCTGTCCGACTTCCACGCGGCCGGCAAGCCGGTCGTGGCCTACATCGACTATGCGACGACGAGGGATTTCTACCTGGCCTCGGTTGCGAACGACGTCGAGCTGGACCCCTACGGGGTGATCCTGCTGCCGGGCCTCGCGAGCCAGCCCTGGTTTTTTGCGGGTGCGTTTGAGAAGTACGGCATCGGCGTGCAGGTGACGCGCGTCGGGAAATACAAGTCGTACGTCGAGACGTATACGAGGACCGACATGAGCACGGAGAACCGCGAGCAGCTCCAGAAGCTCCTGGACGACGTCTGGGGGACGCTGCTGTCGGACATCGGCCGCTCCCGCGGCGTCTCCGCGGAGGCGCTCCAGGCAACCGTCGACGCCGAGGGCGTGATCAAGCCGGCCGCCGCGCTCAAGGGGCGCCTGGTCGACCGGGTGGCCTACCGCGACGAGCTGATCGACCGCCTCAAGAAGGAGACGGGCGTCACGTCGCCGACCGACTCGTTCAAGCAGGTCCAGCTCGGGGCCTATGCGAAGTCCAACCTCGTCCGGACCAATGTGTCGTTTGGCCCGGGCGCCGTGGCGGTCGTCTACGCCGAGGGCGAGATCGTCGACGGAGAGGGCGACCCGTCGGAAATCGGGGGGGCGAGGTACGCCCGCGAGATCCGGAGGCTTCGCGAGGACTCGTCGGTGAAGGCGATCGTGCTCAGGGTGAACAGCCCCGGCGGCAGCGCCTCGGCCGCGGAGACGATCCAGCGCGAGCTGCGCCTGGCCCGCAAGGTGAAGCCCGTCATCATCTCGATGGGATCCTATGCCGCCTCGGGGGGATACTGGATCTCCGCCTACGGGGACAGGATCTTCGCCGAGCCGAGCACGATCACCGGGTCGATTGGCGTCTTCGGCATCCTCTTCGACGTGCAGAAGCTGGCGAGCGACCACGGTGTCACGTTCGACTCCGTGAAGACCGGCAAGTTCGCGGACGCCCTGACGATCACCCGGCCGAAAACCCCGGAGGAATTGGCCGTGTTCCAGAAGATGGTGGACTGGATCTACAGCCAGTTCGTCGCGAAGGTGGCCGAGGGGCGGAAGCTTTCCGTCAGCCGCGTCGAGGAGATCGCGCAGGGCCGCGTCTGGTCGGGCACGGACGCGAAGAGGATAGGCCTTGTCGACGAGATCGGCGGCCTGGACGCAGCGATCAGGTTTGCAGGAAAGCAGGCGAAGCTCGGAGAACACTTCCGCGTGTCGGAATACCCGATGCCGCGCAACCTGGCCGAGGCCTTGGCGCAGATGCTTGGGAAATACGCCCCGGAGAGCCTCCATCTGCATTCGACGGGACTGGTGGGTGAGATCGCCGGCCGCATTGAAAGCGAGCTTTCCTGGCTGCGCGCGCTGAACGACCCGAAGGGAGTCTATGCCAGGATGCCCGTGGACCTTGTGATTCACTGACGGGCGCCGCGACCATGGCACACCAGATTCTGAAGGACTGCCCTGCGACCGCCATACCGGCGGGCGATCCCGTGATGCTGACGGCGGGCCAGGCGGTCGAGGTGGTGCAGACCCTGGGCGGGAACATTACGGTGCGCACGGACCGGGGCCTTTTCCGGGTCGGGCGCGACCACGCCTCCTCGATCGAGGGACTTTCGCTGTCGGATCCGGGCCCCTCCCACGCCGGCGAGTTCAGCGAGAAGGCCGTCTGGGACGCGATGAGGACCTGCTTTGACCCAGAGATACCGGTCAACATTGTCGACCTCGGCCTCATCTACGACCTCTCGATAGAGAAGACGCCCTCGGGCGGGAACGCGGTTGACGTCAAGATGACGCTGACGGCGCCTGGCTGCGGGATGGGTCCGGTGATCGCGGAGGACGCCCGCAGAAAGATCGCGGCGCTTCCGACCGTCGAACGGGCGAAGGTCCACATTGTCTGGGACCCGGTCTGGAACCCCCGCATGATCTCCGAGGAGGGGCGAAGGTCCCTCGGCCTCGAGTAGCCGCGCCTCCCCGGGCCGCGGATCCTAGGCCGTCACCGTCTCGAGCGAGCAGCCGTCGGCCTCCTCGGGGGTCTCGCAGTTCGGCCGCGCGATGACGCCGGGGTGTGGCTCGGACGAGAATTCGCCGGCGCGCTCAAGGAGGTGCCTGTCGCAGACTTTGAAAAGCTCGGCTTCGGACTGCGCCCGGCGCATGTCATGGAGGAAATCGCCCCGCGGGTCGAC
The DNA here is from genome assembly GCA_964534685.1 of uncultured Opitutaceae bacterium. Classification (GTDB taxonomy): domain Bacteria; phylum Verrucomicrobiota; class Verrucomicrobiia; order Opitutales; family Opitutaceae; genus Palsa-1447. The sequence continues at coordinate 11,008 of CAZHPC010000025.1, read as the reverse complement.
GCCCTGGCCGACAAAGTTGAGGTACTTCTTCATCTTGTTGACGTGGACCTGCTCCGGGATCTCCGGCGCGCGCGTCGCCCGGTAGAGGTGCCCCACGTACCCCCGGACGTCCTCGAGCGAGATCCTCGACGGGACGCCGCCGGAGAACCGCTCGCGGCACTGCCTGAATATCCAGGGATTGCGGATGGCGTGGCGCCCAATCATGACGCCTGCCGCGCCGGTGTCCCGCACGACCTCGGTCGCCCTCTGGGCCGACGTGACGTTGCCGTTCGCGAGCACGGGGCATCGCGCGCGCTGCGCCGCGTGAGCGATCCGGTCATAGTGAACCTCGCTCCGGTACATCTCGCGCACCGTCCGCCCGTGCACGGCCAGCAGGTCGATCCGGCACTCGTTCATGATGTCGAGCAGCCTGTCGAGGTTCGCGCTGTCCTCGAAGCCGATCCTCATCTTGACCGTGAGGACGCCCGGGAACGCCTCGCGCAGGGCGCCGAGGATGGCCCTTACCCTCTCCGGTTCGCGCAGGAGCCCGCCCCCGACGTTCTTCTTGTACACCTTGGGTGCGGGGCAGCCCAGGTTGAGGTCGATCCCTGCGATGGGATGGCGCGCCAGGGCCTCCACGGTCCTGAGCATGTGCGGGATGTCCTCGCCGATCAGCTGGGCGAACACCGGCCGGCCCGTGTCGTTCTCGTCGATGCTGCGCAGGATGTGGCGCTCAAGCCGCGACTGGGCGTGCACGCGGAAGAACTCCGTGAAGAAATAGTCCGGCGGCCCGTAGGCGGCGACGACCCGCATGAACGCCAGGTCGGTGACGTCCTGCATGGGCGCCAAGGCGGTGAGGGGCTGGCCTTGCGCCAGGGGTGCAGGCAAAGGCTGGGGCACGTTCAGGGGAACTCCGGACCCTGCTCGTCCTGCTGCTTGCGCCACTGCTCCAGAATCTCGGTCCTGTCCTCGACGGCGTCGAACACGGCGCGCGCGACGTAGATCGGACGCTTCTGCTGGAGGGAGAGGACGATCGAGTCGCTCGGCCGGGCGTCGATCTCAACGATCTTCTTGCCGAGCTCGTTCTCCATGGTGAGCAGGATCCTCGCGAAGAACGTCTGGTCCCGGGCGTCGTTGATCACGATCCGCTCCAGCCGCGTCCCGAGGCCCACGAGAATATTGCCAATCAGGTCGTGGGTCAGGGGCCGGTCCTTCTTGACCCCGTCGAGCGTCATCTGGATCGCGTTCCCAACCGACTGGTCCACGTAAATAACGAAGGTCTTCTCATCGTTTCCGAGGAACACGGCGCAGCCGTTGGGGGTCGGAACGAGCCCCTTGACCGTTGCGGCTACGACGTCGTTTTGCATGGATGGGTTCCTGGCGGATGCCTTTCTCTACCGAGATTGAGCGGCCCCGCGCGAAAGCGCAAGCGGCCCCGAACGTGCAACATTTAGAAGCCGAGGAGGCTTATCTTCCAGGAACGCGCCTTTTCAAGCACCGCCGGCTTGTCGAGAAGGATCACGCCGCCCGACTCGAGCGCCGCGGCCCGAAGGCCGGACTCGTGCATTGTCTCAAGGGTCCTCATCCCGAAGCAGGGGACATCAAACCGGAAGTCCTGGCGGCCCTTGACGGTCTTAACGAACAGGGCCTCATCCGCTCTAAGCTCGCCGGCGCGCCTGAGCATCTCGTCAGTGCCCTCGAAGGCCTCGACCGCGAGCACCGTACCCTTGCGGACCACGCAGCCCTGGCCGATGTCGAGCCGTGCGCACTCGCGCGCGATGTGGATGCCGTGGTCCAGGGTCTCCTGGTCCACCGGGAAGCGGCCTCCCGTCATGCAGCCCGGCGACGCAAGCTGGTCGTCCAGGAAGGCGCGCGCGTCCAGGAGGCGGATGTCCAGGGCCTCGATCTCCCTCGCCACGGCCCCGAAGATCGTCTCGGCATTGCGGCGCTTGAGCGACAGAAGCAGCTGTGCGGCCTTCAGGTCGGGCCGCAACCCGTCAAACAGGCGCCTCGGTGTCACCTGGCCCGCCATGAGGGCGTAGCCCGCGCCGAATTTCTCCAGCAGGCGCAGGGTCTTTCCGACCTGCCCCACGTGCACCGTGTGCCGGTCGGCCTCGGGAAACGTGGCCACCAGTTTCGGGTCCGTCTCGTCCTCGAAGGCGATCAGGCGGATGGGGATGCCGGCGGCGCGGACGGCCCTCGCCACGAGGGCGGGGTAGATCCCCTGACCGGCGATCAGCGCGAGCGGGCGGCCGGGGTCGAAGGTCTCCGGAAGATGCGCTGAGAGGGGCTTCGGCACGGACGGTACTTTGCCTAGGTCTGCGCGCCGTAGTATTTCTTGTAGCTCCTGTAGTAGCGGTAGTTCGAGTAGTACTCGATACGTCGCGGCGACAGGCCGTTGAGCACGATCCCGAGGATCTCGTTCTTCCCCTCCCTGAGCGCCTTGATGTAGAGCCTGATGTGCTTTCTGTAGGCGCGGTTGAAGCGGCACACAAAGATGACCTCGTCCGTGCGTTCCGCAATCAGCATGGAATCGGTGACCGCGCCCATCGGGGGCGAGTCGATCACGACGAGGTCGAAGTGCTTCTTCAGGCGCTCGAGCAGCTGCGGGAAGACCGGGTTTTCAAGGAGCTCGGTCGGGCTCTTCGACCTCCCGCCCGAGGTGAGAAGCCAGAGGTTGTCGCCGAGCTTCACGATCCCGAGGTCCGGGTTCGTCAGGACGTCTCCGTCCAGGTTTGCTCCGTGCTCGAACCATGAGATGATTCCGGTCGTGTTCTGCTGGCGGAAATGCCGGTGGAGCATGGGGCGGCGGAGGTCGCAGTCCACCAGCAGCGTCCTCTTGCCGTGCCTGGCAAAGCACGACGCCAGGTTGCAGGAGATGAGCGTCTTTCCCTCGCCGGGAATCGTGCTGGTGATCAGCAGGGACTTCGGGAAATCGAGCTTCGACTGGATCTTGACGGCGCTGTACAGTCCGAGAAAGGCCTCGTTGCCTGACTCATTGTCCGACGACGGGTCGGAAAGGCCGATCTTCTCGTCGTCCTTGAGCGAGGAGAGCTGGGGGATTATCCCCAGCAGGTGGACGCCGATGAACGACTCGACGTCCCAAGCGCTCTTCACGCGGTCGTCCACGAACCGGAAACCGATCGCGATGACGAAGAAGGCGATGCAACCCAGGCCCACGCTTGTGCGGGTGATGGCCCCGATATTGGGCGAGATGGGCCCGCCCGGGGCCTGGGCCTTGTCGAGCGGATGGAGCGAGATCTTGTCCAGGTTCTTGAAGGTCGTGGTCTGGTTGAGCCGGTCCAGGATCTCCATGTAGTAGTTCTTCGCGACCGTGGCCCTGCTCTGGAGCGAATTGAAGTCGACGCTCAGGGCGCGAAGGCTGAGCTCCTGGGTCTCCTGGGCCGTGTACTCCCCCTCGAGCACGCGCACGCTTTCGCGCGCGGAGGCCAGGCGCGTGCTGAGGTCCGCGATCGCCAGGTCGACGGCCCTGTCAAGCTGGGACTTCGTGATCGCGATCTTGTCCGCGTTGTCGATCACCTTGGGGTGCTTCTCGAGGTACCTCTCCATCAGGAGAGCCTGGGTCTGCTCGGCATCGCTGAGCTGGGCCTTGAGGGCCGGAACCGAGCCGTGGCTGGAAATGTAGGCGATCTCGAGCAGGTTCTTGCCGTCCTTCTTGAATTCCGCGACCTGCTGCGCCGACTCCTCGACGTTAAGGAGCTCAAGGCGAGCACTCGTGAGGGCCGCGTTCACCGACTTGAGCCTGTCGGAGACAATGTCGATGCTCTTGTCGAGGGACACCAGGTTGTGCAGGCGCATGTAGTCCTGGAGCTGCTTCTCCGCGTCCTCGGCGTCCTTCTGCAGCTGCTTGGAGCGCTCCTTCAGATAGTTGACGGCCTCCTCGTTCTTGCCCCCGACGCTCTCGAAGAGGTAGTCCATGAACTTCTCGACGTACCTGTTGGCGATCAGCGCCGCCGCCTCCGGATCCTCATGGCGCACGGTTATCGTGATGAGGTAGCTGCTCCTCACGGGCTCGGGATCCACGCTGCCGAGGAGCGCGCCGACCGGCGGGGGAGGGGAGTTTGGCGGCAGGCGCTTCATTGCAGCCCTCTGGAGGATCACGCGCTCCGAAGGGGTGAAGGACTGGATCACGCTCGAGCGCAGGCGGTTGCTGTTGATGTCGTGGATGTAGGTGTTCAGGTCCATGTCCGAGCGGACCGACGGGTCGACGACCCCCTGGCTCGTGACGACGGTCTCCGGCTTCTCGAACTGGAGCGACGCGCTTGCCTCGTAAATCGGAGTCTTGCGGGCCTGCGTGTAGAAATAGCCCAGCGCCACGACGATCGCTATCGGCAGCGATATCCAGACGTGCTCGCGCAGGATCACGTAGTAGTCGCGAAGCGTCCGGCGCTCGACCGCGTTGTCGGCGTCTGGCAGCGGCGCGGGCGCCCTCGGCGGTCGTGTGTCTCCTGGTTCTGCCATCTTGGATCCGGGTTGCTCCTTAGATTATCCGCTCGGGGACGTAGATGATGTCGTCCGGCTCGAGGAGAAGGGCGCTGTTCTGCTCGTTGGTCTTTGCGTCGCTCTTGCCCTTGATGAGGCTTTCCACGTCGAGGGTGATAACCTTGGTCGTGCCGTCCGGCAGGATTCGCGTCACGCGCACACCGGTTCCAAGCGCGGTGTCCGTGAATCCGCCGGCCTTCGTGACGAGATCCAGCACGCTCATCGATGTCTCGACCGGAAGGGGGTATCTGCCCGGGTTCTTCACCTGACCCTGGATCGACACCTCCCGCGGCGCATACTCCTCCACCGCAACCGTCACCTCGGGCTTCCGAAGATACCGGCCGTCCTTGTAGGCGGCCTCAATCGTGCGCTCGGCCTGGCTGAGCGTCTGCCCGTAGACGCGGACCTCGCCCACAAGCGGCAGGTTCACCGTGCCCTTTGCGTCGACCCGGCAGATCGTGGAGAGGTCGTCCTCCTGGAACACATTGATGCGCAACTTGTCGGTCGTCCGGATGTTGTAAGCCTTGGTCCTGTTGGAATTGCCCCGTGCAGGCGCGTCGTCTGCCCGCACCGGGAGGAGTGCGGCGGCAATCAGCGCGCCCGTCATGAATGTCTTTAGAAGGAGGTTCACGGCCTTTTGTATCTACCAGTGAGACGACAGGGTTAGATTCATCTGATGCCGCGGAAACTCGGCAATCGCGAGATCAGAGTAGCTCGCGTAGTATGAGTAACTGACGGAAATCTTCAGGTGCTGGTTGATCGTGTAAAAGTAAGCCGCGCTAAGATTGTAATACGTGTCAACCCTGCGCCGCCCATTCGCGCCCAGCAGGCCGGAGATTCCAAGGAATTGGGTTTCGCCAACGGTGCCTGACAACGTCATCGAGGATTTGGAGGTGAACGAATTCTGGAAGGTCAGGCCCGCGCTCGTGGCATTGACGGACTGGCCGGTCGCTATCGTCGAGAAGTCGCGCATCAGGCTGCCCGTGAGCGTCATCCGGCGGCTTATGTTCCAGGTCGTCGATCCCGACGCGGTGAGATCACCATAGGTGCCCCTATCCAGCCCGCCGTGCGTGGCCCTCGATTCGTAACCGACCTGCACCGACCCGTTGAACGGCCCGAAGACCTTCCCGCTTACTCCGGCCGACAGGGAGTTGTCGACGTCGGACACCCGAACGGCCTCGTCGGAAAAGCGCGCGCGGTAATCGACGAAAAGGTCCCGCTGCTCGTTGAGGATGTAATAGAGAAAGAGGCTTCCTGAATACGTCGACAGGTCCGTGAACAGCTGCTTGTCTTGGTAGTCCGCGCGGCTGTAGTCAAAGGACCCGGAAATGCTATAGCGCGTGATCACGGGGTATTGGAAATTGAGACCCACTTCGTAGTTCCATGAGACGTCCCTCGTGTTGACGTCGACATCCGCCCTGTTCTCCCGCTGCACGCTCATGGTCAGCGAACCGGTGGTCCGCCCTGTCTGCTTGGTGAACTCCGCCGACAGCTTCGGGTCCATGTAGTTCTGCTCCCTGAAGTTGGCGTAACGCGCGAAGTCCAGAGAAGCCGACCCGTTGACCCCGATCCAGCCGGCCCTGCGCGTGAATTCGATGCCGAGCGAGCCCTCGTAGACCAGGCTTCCATGGCTTTGGGAGTTCGCAAACACTGACGAGTCGTAGGCCATCTCGACCGAGGCGTCCACGAAGAGGTGGTCCTTGCCGTCCTCCAGCGAGACGAGGCCGAGGGCGCAGGGCGCAGAGACAGCAACAGCTGTCACGGCTGCCGCCGTGAGCCATCGATGCTGGAAATTCATGGATTCCGTGCAGTCGAAGGGCCCCCGGGTCTAGTGGCTGATCAGGTTAGCCGGGCTCACGTTCGGTTGGACCGTCGGATCCATGGGCACAACGGGCACTGCCACGATCTCATTCCCCGAAGAGCTGCTTCCATTCCCCGAAGAGCCGGTTTGCTTCCCCGATGAATCGTTCGAGGCTGCATCAAAGAGTGTGACGCCGCCGTCAGAACCCTTGCGTGCCTGCACCTCAAAATAGACCAGCTTCCTTGCGTTGTCGGCGGTCTGAACGCGCTCCTCGAGCCATTGAATCGAGTCCTCGGACGAACCGCCAGGAATATCCTGGATCTCCACGATGTTCGCCTCTCCCGGCTTTCCCGGCCGGATGATGATCTGCTGGTGGTTCTTCACGAGGCGCGGCCTGTCAAGCGGCCCGGCCTGGACCGTGGCCTCGCCCTGCACCATGGAGATGACGGTCAGATTGTCCCCGGCCAGGATCACGGCCTGCCGGCCGCGGATCACCGCGCTCGCGAGGGACGTGTCGTAAACCATCGTGCTTCCGGCGACCAGCTTGCTTGTGGAAACCCCGATCACGCCGCGCTCTACATAAAGGTGGGTGCGGGAGAGCGAAGGCTCATCCTCGACGTCGCTGCGGTTGGGCCGGAAGGCCTCCTGCTCAAAACCCCGGACCTGGACGAGCGTGCTGTTATCGACAAAGACACCGGTGCCGTTGGACAGCACGATCGAGCTGGTCGAATGAGCCTTCGTCTCAATGGCCGTTCCCTCGGCGTTGTAGACCGACTTCTTGGTCAAGTCGTCTATCTCGGTTCCCGTGTCTATCTGGTTCTCGCCGTTTGTCTCGGCGACATAGAGCTTGCTGGTCGGGCTCTTCTTCGGCTCCAGTGCGCGCGCAACTGCAGCGACGCAGATCGACGCGAGGCAGATTCTCAGAAGTTGACGTGTTTTGATCACGAGCAAAGGGTACAATTACCTGTCAATTCAAGCAAGAGAGTATAATTGCGTAGAAATTGTCCTGCCAGAGGGGGAAACGGCGTTTCCCAATTCGCGATTCGGACCGTTTCCCTACGGCGAATCCGGAGATGTCGTACGCAGTCGGCATCGCCAGCCGAAGCGCGACGCGGTTTCTGCGTCATTGTCCGCAAGAATTGCGCAGCCGGTCAAAGGAATGAGTCGTTTTAGTAGGGAGTGAATGGCAAGCGGCCCCGTCGCGTCCCCACGGCAGAGGATGGATCCGGAGGCACCAAGAGGCGGCGGGTCCGTAGGCGCACGGCGAGGGCGTTGCGGGAGAGCGAGGGCGGCTACCGCTCCCTTCTCGAGAGCATGGAAGAGGGCGTCGCCTACTGCCGGAGGGTCTACGTCGGCGGCCGGCCCACGGAGTTTGTGTATCTTACTGTCAATGAGGTATTCGGGAGATACACGGGCCTGCACGATGTCGCGGGAAAGAGGGTTGTCGAGGTGATTCCGGGAATCCGTGAATCGGACCCTGAAATCTTCGAAAGCTGTGGGGCGGTTGCGCTTACGGGCACTTACGGGCCGTTCGAACGATTCGTGAAGGCCCTCGGACTTCGCGCGCCTGTCGAAGCCGTTCACGGTCGAGGCGCTCCTCGAACGGGCGCGGGCGCGGCTGGACGCCACTTGAGGCGATCCTAGGCCACGACCAGATTGATTATCCGCCCCGGCACGTAGATCACTTTGACCACCTTCTTGCCGGCGAGGAAGGGCGCCACCTTCTCGTGGGCCAGCGCGAGGGCGAGGGCCTGCTCCTGCTGCAGGCCGACCGGGACCAGCTGGTCGCCCCGGTGCTTCCCGTTCACCTGGAAGACGAGCCTCACCTCGGCCGCCGAGATCCGGGCGGGGTCAAACCTTGGCCACGGGGCCTGCGAGGCGGTGCCCGGCGCGCCGAGGCGCGACCACACCTCCTCGGCGAAGTGGGGGGCGAAGGGCGCCAGGATCTGAATGAACGCGAGCACGGTCGCAAGGCTGACCTTGGCCTCCTTGTGCTGGGCGTTCTCAAAGATCATCATCTGCGAGATGGCCGTGTTGAAATGCATTCCCTCGATGTCGTCGCCGACCTTGCGGATCGTCTCATGGAGCAGCTTCTGGAGCTCGGGGGAATCCGCCGCGCCCTCGACGATCCTCGGGCTTGCACGGCCGTCCTCGCCGACGCAATCGCGCCAGACCTTCTGCAGGAAGCGGTGCACGCCCTCGATGCCCCTCGGGTTCCAGGGCTTCATGGCCTCGAGCGGCCCGAGGAACATGAGGTAGAGGCGCAGGCTGTCGGCCCCGTAGCTCGCGATGATCGTGTCGGGGCTGACCACGTTCCCGCGGCTCTTCGACATCTTCTCGCCGTCCTCGCCGAGGATGATGCCCTGGTGGAAGAGCTTCGTGAACGGCTCGTCGGTGGGCACCGCTCCCAGGTCATGGAGCACCTTGTGCCAGAACCGAGCGTAGAGGAGGTGCAGGACGGCGTGCTCGGCACCTCCCACGTAGAGGTCGGGTCCTCCCCAGCGGGCGAGCGCCCCTGGGGACGCAAGTGCGGCGTCATTTCGGGGATCCGTGTACCGGAGGTAGTACCAGCAGGATCCCGCCCACTGCGGCATGGTGTTGGTCTCCCGCCTCGCCCGCACCCAGGAGTCGCCCTTGGGCCTCGGACCGGAGGCGGACACGCCCCTGCCGGTTTCCCAGTCATACCAGATGTCCACCCAACCGGCGACGTTGGCGAGCGCACTTTCACCGGTGCCGCTCGGCAGGTACGACTCGACAGGCGGGAGCTCGAGGGGCAGGGCGGACGCGGGCAGCGGGAGCGCGACCCGGACGGTACCGTCCAGCTCGTACGAGACGCGCTCCGGCGGCAGGGCGCCAGCCATGGCGGGCGCCGCCCGCCCGTAGTCCTCCTCGCTCACCCAGACCACGGGGATCGGCTCGCCCCAGTAGCGCTGGCGGGAGAAGAGCCAGTCGCGCAGCTTGTAATTCACGGAGTGGCGCGCGGCGCCCCGCGCCGCGAGGTCGTCCGTCATCCTGCGCTTCGCCTCGCCCCACGAAAGGCCCGTGTACGCCCCGGAATGCACCAGGTTGCCGTCGCCCGTGTAGGGGAGCTTCGCCGGGCCCTCGGGCGGCTCGATGACGGCAACGATCGGCAGGTCGTAGCGCGTCGCGAATTCGAAATCGCGCTCGTCGTGCGCGGGCACGGCCATGATCGCGCCGGTTCCGTACCCCGTCAGCACGTAGTCGGCCACCCAGATCGGGATCCGCGCCCCGTTGACCGGATTGATGGCGTAGGAGCCGGTGAAGACGCCGGTCTTGTCCTTGGCAAGGTCGGTGCGCTCGAGGTCGCTTTTGGAGGCGGCCTTCCTGCGGTAGTCGTCAACCGCCGCCCGGCGCTCGGGCGCCGTGAGCGCGCCGACCAGGGCGTGCTCCGGGGCGAGGACCATGTACGTGCAGCCGAAGAGCGTGTCCGGCCTTGTGGTGAAGACCTTGAGCCCGCCGAGGGCCGGGTCCTCGAGGCCAAAGACGATCTCCGCGCCCTCGCTCCTGCCAATCCACGCGGCCTGCATCCGCTTGGTCGAGTCGGGCCAGTCGACGCCATCGAGTCCCGAGAGCAGCCGGTCGGCGTAAGCCGTTATCCTCAGGACCCACTGGCGCAGGTTCCTGCGCTCGACGGGGAAGCCCCCCACCTCGCTCTTGCCGTCAACGATCTCCTCGTTCGCCAGGACGGTGCGCATTTCCGGGCACCACCACACCGGACGCTCGTCCACATAGGCGAGCCCCTTCCGGAAGAGCTGCAGGAAGATCCACTGCGTCCACTTGAAATAGAGGGGGTCGGTCGTGTCGATCTCCCGGTCCCAGTCGTAGGAGAACCCCAGGGCCTTAATCTGGCGCCGGAAATTGGAGATGTTGTTCTGGGTGTTGGCGGCGGGGTGCGTCCCGGTCTTCACCGCGTGCTGCTCGGCGGGCAGGCCGAACGCGTCCCAGCCCATCGGGTGGAGCACGTCGAAGCCCTTCGTGCGCCTGTAACGGGCGATGATGTCGGTCGCGGTGTAGCCCTCGGGGTGGCCTATGTGCAGCCCCGCCCCGGACGGGTAGGGGAACATGTCGAGCACGTAGTATTTGGGCCTGGAGGGGTCCAGGCCGGCCCGGAACGGGCGCTCCCGTTCCCAGAAAGATTGCCAGCGGCGCTCAATTTCCTGAAAGTCGTAGTCTTTGCTCCCGGTAACCATCGTGTGAAACCCGCCATAGTGAACCAATCGCTCCCCCGGTCAATCTTGGCCGCCGTCTCCCTGACCCTCGCCCCGCTTGCCAACCGGGCGCGGGCCTCGATGAGCGGGGGTTTCGACCGCCTTCTCGACTCCGTCGTCCGGATTGACGTGCGCGAGCTTAACTTCGAGGACGGCGCGCGCAGGATAGACGCCGGCATCGGCTCCGGGGTGATCCTCTCCCAGGACGGGCTGATCCTCACCAACGCCCACGTGGCCGGCCCGAAGGCGGTCGAGATCAACGTGACGCTCTCCAGCCTGGAGCGTGTGAGCGCGAGGCTCGTCGGGTGGGACCACTGGACGGACCTGGCGCTGCTCAGGATGAACATGGACGAGGTGAAGCGGCGCGGGCTCGCCTTCAAGCACGCGGACTTTGGTGACAGCGACAAGCTCTACGTCGGCGAGACCGTGTTTGCCGTCGGGACGCCCCACGGGCTCACGCGCACCGTGACCCGCGGCATCATCTCGAACAACAACC
>CAZHPC010000024.1:0-33636 GCA_964534685.1 uncultured Opitutaceae bacterium | reverse complement strand
CCGCAAGTCGATTGCCGCTCCATCCCTCGAGCCGGATGTCGCGCCAGATCCCCGCGGTAACATACCTCGGGCCCCAATCCCAGCCGAACTGGCACTGCTCCTTGCGGATTATAGTGCAGCCGCCCACCGGGTCGTTGATGTTGCGCGGCCTGTGACCGGTGCGCTCGGTGCGGATGTAGCGGGTCGCGCTGTCGAAGCGGATGCTCAGCCTGTTGTGCCCGTCCCGCAGGAGCGGCTTCACGTCCCACCGGTAGCCGATGAACATGTTCTCCGTGCGGGCCACCTCGGTGCCGTTGAGCCTGATGGTTGCGATCGTGTCCAGGCCGTCGGCCACGAGCTCAATGACCTCCTCCCCCAGCAGGTCTGCGCCCACCTCGATATCGGCCGCGTATTCCCAGGTGCGGCCGTCGATCCACTGCAGGCCGGCCTCATTCGTTCCGCGCAGGTAGTCGGGGATCGCCCGGGCCCTGCGCAGGTCGGTGTGGACGCATCCGGGAACCGTTGCCGGGAGCCACGCGGATCCCGAACAGTCCCGGAATCTCCAGGGCAGGGAAGCGAGCGGAACGACTCTCATCCGGCTGCCGCCTACTTCAGGCCGAGGAAGTTCGTGATCCAGCCCGAGATCGCGTCGTATTGCTCGGTCGTGTAGGTGTGTCCGAGCTCGAGGGTGACCCCGAGCGTCTTCGGCGCGGTGATCACGCCGTACGCCGCGTAGGCGGCGGTTGGGGGACAGACTTCGTCGTTGTAGCCCCAGTTGTAGTACCCGGGCACCTTCAGCCTCCGCGCGAAGTTGACGGTGTCGTAGTAGGTGGCCGTCTCGATCTTCGCCGGTGTGACCTGCGCGGACGGCTTGCCGTCCTCGCCCGGCATGAAGGGGTGGGGCCATCCGCCGGCGCGACTGTGGAGTTCCGCCGAGACATCACAGAACGCCGGATGCGTCGCCGACAGCCCGGTCACCCTTGCGTCGAGGGCCGCGGTCACGATCGTGAGCTGGCCGCCCTGGCTCGAGCCCATGACGACCAGGTTCTTGCCGTCCCAAGCCGGCCGCGAGGTCAGGAAGTCATTCGCGCGGATGCAGCTCAGGTAGACGCGCCGGTAGTAGAAGTGCTCCTTGTCGTCGAAGTTGAAGAACCAGTAGCCGTTGAGCGCGCCGGCCGCCAGTTCGTCGTAGACCTCCTTGGCCATGTTGACCGGGATCCCGTGGATGCCTATCTCGAGCACGATGACCCCCTTTGCGGCCAGCTCGGGGTCCCCGGAGTACGGCCGCACGCCCGCCCCCGGGACCTTGAGGACCGCCGGGTAGCGGCCCGGTGCCTTTGGCTCGCACAGGATGCCGTAGATGCGAGCGGGAATAGGGTTCCACACGGGGCCAACGGTCCGGAAGCTCACATGATAAACATCGACCTTCGAGGTGCAGGCCTCGGGCATCAGGGTCATCCGCGCATCGATCGGGACCTTGCCCAGCTCGGCCTTTCCGGCGTCCCAGAACGCGTCGAAGTCCGGCGGCTCCGACTGCGTGGGCTTGATCTGCTCGGGGGCGAACGCCGCGGTCGCCAGGCCCCTATATTTGTGCCCTGCAACCTGCGTGGTGACAATGCAGCGCAGGAATCCAGGCGCGGTCATCGTGCCGGCGTCGATCATCAGGCCGGACAGCGGCACTGCGGCGGTCTTCTTCTCGCCGGGATACATGTCGGGGCCCACCGTGTAGGTCACGGTGACGTTGTCGATCGGCTCGCTGTCCGCGGTGACCGCGACCGAAAAGCGGGCGGACTCTCCCAGCTTGTAGGTCCAGTCGCGGTGGTCCGGGGCGACGGTCACCTTCACGGTGGCGGCCCTAAGGGCGACGCCCGGAGGCACGGGGCTGATGGGTGTGGAGGGCTGTGTCTGCGGCGTGTCGGCGAGGGCGGGGGCGCCCCCTGCGATGAGCGCGAGGCATGCGAGTGAAAACAATCTGTTGATGTTCATGGGAATCAGTTTTGGGGTCGGCGGCGGCGCAATCCTAAGCGGGGATGCTTGGCCCCGTCATTGGCGTGTGAGGCCGGCGCCCGCGAGGTTTTCCACGCCCCCGATTCTTTAGCAAGAATTACCCGCCCTGAATTGACGGCCCGCGATTGCGCGTGATGAATGGGGCCGTGAAGATCAACCCCGGGGCCCGGCTCCTTTTCATCGGCGATTCTGTGACCGACTGCAACCGGCTGCGCCCGGTCGGCCGGGGGTCCCGGAATGCGCTGGGCGAGGGTTATGTGGCCGAGGTCGACAGGCTGCTGTCGCAGGTGAATCCGCGGCGCCCCGTCCGGATCACCAACATGGGGGTGAGCGGAAACACGGTGAGAGACCTGGCGGCGCGATGGGACACCGACGTGATCGCGCTCGAGCCGGAATGGCTCGCGGTGATGATCGGCATCAACGACGTGTGGAGGCAGTTTGACGGTGTCGACAGCAATTCGGCCGTGCCGCTTGAGGAATATTGGGAGACGTACAACGGCCTCATCGAGCGGACCCGGCCGGCGCTCAAAGGGCTGGTCCTCATGACCCCCTATTACGTGCAGGGCGAGCGAAGGGACCTCATGCGTCTCCAGATGGACGAATACGGCAGGGTCGTGAAGGACCTGGCGGCAAGGCACAAGGCCCTGTTCGCCGACACCCAGGCGGCCATGGACAGCGTGCTCGCGAGGCTTGACTACAAGCTGATCGCCGCCGACCGCGTGCACCCGACGGAAATCGGGCACAGCGTCCTGGCGCACGCCTTCCTGCGCGCGGTCGGCTTCAGGCCACAGTCTCGCCGGTGACGACGGTCCCGCCGGTGACGTTCACCTTCTCGAGGACCGCCTTGGTGATCTTCTCCGCGAGCTCGGGCTTCTCCCGGATCGCCTGCTTGGCGGCGTCGCGGCCCTGGCCGACGAGCTCGCCGAGGTAGGTGATCCACGCGCCCTTCTTCTCGAGGATCCGGTGCTCGAGCCCGAGATCGAGGAGCGAGCCGGACGCCGAGATGCCCTCGTCGTACATGATGTCGAACTCGACCTCCGTGAAGGGCGGGGCGACCTTGTTCTTCACCACCTTGATCTTGGTGCGGTTGCCGATGACCTTGCCCTCGGGCGTCTTGATCTGGTCCTTGCGGCGGATGTCGATACGGATCGAGGAGAAGAACTTCAACGCACGGCCGCCGCTCGTCGTTTCCGGGTTTCCAAACATGACACCGATCTTCTCGCGGATCTGGTTTGTGAAGATGCACACGCACTTCGTCTTGCTGACGACGGCGGTGAGGCGGCGCATCGCCTGGGACATCAGCCGGGCCTGCGACCCCATCTGCTGATCGCCCATCTGCCCGTCCAGCTCGGACTTCGAGATCAGAGCCGCGACAGAATCGAGCACGATGACGTCGATGCTGTTGGAGCGGATGAGCGTCTCCATAATGTTCAGGGCGTCTTCGCCGCTGTCGGGCTGTGAGACAAGCAGATCGTCAAGCTTCACCCCGACGACGCGGGCGTATTTCGGGTCAAGTGCGTGCTCGACGTCGATGAACGCCGCAAGTCCGCCCTTCCTCTGTGCCTCGGCGATCACGCTCAGGCAGAACGTGGTCTTTCCGGAGGACTCGGGCCCGTAGACCTCGATGATCCTCCCGAGCGGGAGACCACCGACTCCCAGTGCAAGATCGATCGCCAGCGAGCCGGTCGAGAGCGTTTCGACCTTCATCTTGGTGTTGCTGCCAAGACGCATGATGGAACCTTCGCCGAACTGCTTCGTGATCGAGGAAAGCGCCAGCTCGATGTTCTTGTCGCGTATGTGCGCGGCGGGGGCGGACGCGGGCGATTTGGTCTCGGAGGCTTTTGAGGGGGTGACTTTGGACATGGCTTAGAGGGGGGACCTTGTTGACGCATTCATTTTGAGCCGGCGCGATTCAAAAATCCCGAATATTCCCAGTTTTTTTCCGGGCCGGACGTCTGAGAGCAGCTGCAGCGCGACGCAGCTTGTGCCGGCGACCTCGCACAGAACCCGGACGGTGGGCCCTGCCACCCGCCTCGGGCCGTTTGCCGCTCCTGGGGCGAATGTCCTTTCAAAGCGGGCAAGCGCGCCGCCGCAGGGTCCCCTGCGCCCGAGGGGGAACCGTGTTCCGTTTGCAATCGTGTCGCACACAACCCAATCGGGAAGGGGCGACCCCTTTGCCGAGCATTGGCCGGCGATGCGCCTGGAGAATCGGATGACGGAGATGGCCGCCCATTTGGGTTTGGTGTGGCTCACGGAACCGGGAAGGGTGGGGCGCGAAGCCAGGACTGGGTTTCAGGGCAAGTCAACACGTTAATTAGACAAGTCTAACATGGTCGGCATTCGCGGCCCGTGACTCGCGTCGGGCGCCGGAGGTAATGCACTCACTGGTTGCGATTTGCGAAAATATGGACGATGGTTTGGGTCTGTGACCTTCGGCGAATGGCAGAAGCTTGCACCAGACGCCGCCGCTCGCGAGATACGGCGGAGGGCCGAGGCTTTCCTCACCGCTGAGCAGCGCCGGGCAGCTCTGGCGGTACTTCCTGACGAATCGGCACTTGCGGCCGCATTTGCCGCCTCGCGACCCGGAAGCCCGCTTCACGGCGTCCCCTACCTCCTGAAGGACCTGTTTGACGTAGCCGGGTTGCCCACGCTCGCAGGCTCCTCGTTCCTCCCCGAGGTCCGTGCAAAACCGGAGGGTGACTCGATGATTGTGCGGGCGCTGGGTGCTGCCGGGGCCGTCATGGTGGGGAAAACCCATCTTTTCGAATTCGCATGGGGTCTGACCGGGGAGAACGCCCACTTCGGCGACTGCGAGCATCCCCGCTTCCCCGGGCGCACGACCGGCGGCTCGAGCAGCGGATCCGCGCTGGCCGTCGCGGCGGACATCGTCCCCTTCGCAGTGGGCACCGACACGGGGGGGTCGATCCGGGTCCCTGCGGCGTTCTGCGGGATTTTCGGCTACCGCGGCACGCCCGGAGATGCCTGGATTTCGGACGCGGTCCCGCTCTCGCCGAGATTCGACACAGCGGGCTGGTTCACGCAGTCCGCCGCCGACATGCGGTCGGTCCTGGATGCGCTGATCGGACCGCCCGTGGCCGGCAAGGTGTCCCGGGGCTGCTATCTCGACATGCCCGACCTCGAGCCCCAGGTCGCCGAGGCGTGCCGCGCGGCGGCCGCCGTCCTGGCGCAGCCCGCCGACCGGTCCACCCGCGACGAGCTCCTTGGAAAATTCGCCCCCGCGGCAGAGGTTTACGGTGTCCTGGCGGGGTCCGAGACATGGAAGATCCACAGGAAATGGGCCGAAAAGCACCGCGCCCGGTACGGGCCCCTCCTCCAGGACCGGCTTGAGCGCGCCCGGGGGATATCCCCAGCGCAGGTCGCGGCGGTGGAGCCTAGCTTTGAGGCCCTCGTGGCGGTCTGGAAAAAATTCTTCCTGGCCTACGATTTCCTCGTCATCGCGGCGTCCCCATTCCCGGCGCTCGCAAAGGCCGACTGCACGCCGGCCAACCGTCTGCGGCTTCTCGACCTCACCACGCCCGCAAGCCTTGCGGGCCTGCCCGTGCTGACGATTCCAGTCCCGCTTCCGTCGGGGCTGTCAACGGGCCTGCAGGTCATCCCGAGCCATCCCCGGAGCCCGGTTCTGCCGTGGATATTGGAAGGCATTGCCTCAAGGAAGGCGGGGAGCTGACTCCGAGCGGCCCATCAGGGGCCCGCGCCCCGGCATCCCTGCGATTCTGAACTCAGTCGTCGGGCTGGTTCAGGAAGAGGAGGCTGATGCCCACAAACGCGAACATCCGCATGGCCGCCTCCTGGCCGTTCCACACCCGGGACTGCCACATGAGAAACCATTCGCCGCCCACGGTCATGAAGGCGAAATACCACTGGACCAGGCTCGCCGTCAGGCCGACCGACGCCAGGACCTTGGCCTTCCTCCATTGGTCGGCAGGGGCCCCGCGCGCCTTCCACAATCTGAGGGCGCCGGCGCCGATGAGAACGCAGCAGAGTGACTCCCAGCCGATGATCGAGGCGTAGAATGCCTTGTGGATGATGGGCGCGTGAATGGCGCGGTACATTCCCGCGTTGCCGGGGAAGGTCGTGTCCATGCTCAGGACGTGCCTCACGAACTGGTAGTTTGAGTTGGGGTCCGTCAGGTTGTTGAAGACGACGACGAGCAGGAAGACGGACGAGAGGGACGTGACGACGATCTTGCAGAGCCGGAGGTTCATTTTTGGGATTTCCTTTCAGGGATTTGGTTGGGATGAGCTCGGCGGCCGCGGCCCGTCACCGGAGCTCGCCGAATCCCGGCGGCCGCGCGTCCCGGATGCTCTCGCCGTCGACAAGCCTGCGGTCCGACCCCGGCCTGCTCAGGAACTCGCTGAAGGAGCGCGCGGGAAACACGACAAGGTGGGCCGGCGCGCCCGGCGCCACGCGGCCCATGTCCGGAAGCCCGACAATCTCGGCGGCGGCGGTGGTGACCACGCCCACGGATTGCGAGAGCCGCGAATCAAGATGGGCGAGCCGGACGCTCTGGATGTAGACCTCGGCCGCGTCGAAGTCCCCGTATGCGTGAAACGCGTCGCGGACATTGTCGCTCGCGCAGGCCACGGGCACGCCCGCGTCAAGAAGGTCATGGATGAGCGTGAGACCCCTCCAGCGCGGCGTGCTTGGGAATTCGCGGCGGCGGCGGTCCTGGAGGTAAAGGTTGCAGAGCGGCAGCGAGACCACGCGGATCTTCGCCTCCTTGACGAGGGCAATCGTGGACCTCTGCCGCTCGTCCTGCTGGACAGCCAGGCTGCAGCAGTGGCCGCAGACCACCGGGTTCTCGAACCGGTTGCGGATAACCGCCTCGGCCACCGTGCGAAGCACCTCCTCCTTCGGGTCGCCGTTCTCATCCACGTGGAGGTCGAGGCCGACACCCCGGTCCCTGGCCATGGCCAGGAGCCGATCGAGCTGCCGGGGCAGGTCTTGGGCCATGGGCGACCACCCGCCCAAGGCGCACGCCCCGTATCTCATCGCGAGGTCGGCGAGCGCGTCCCCGTCGGGGCCGGAATAGTTTGCAATCCCCGTGAGGGGCACGGTCTGGAGCGTGATCCGTCCCTGCCACGCCTCGCGGAGCTCGTGCATCGTCGCATGGTTCACCTCGCCCCCGGGAAGCCACGTGTCGACATGGGTGCGCAGGACCCGTGTCCCGTGCTCCCAGGCGCAGTGGAGCGCAAAGCCCGCCCTTCGCATCAGATCGGCACGCGTCCAGTGCTCCCTGTCTTTGGCCAGCACCTCCAGCGCCTCCGGGAATCTCCCGCTCCTGTTTGGGGCGCGCTCCCAGGTGTGGGCCTTGTCGAGGTGGACGTGCGCGTCGACAAACCCCGGGAACACGACCGCTCCGTCCAGGTCCACCGCCCCTTCCGCTGCCGTCCCCCCGGAGCCCGCGGTGTCCGGGGAGCGGGTTACGGACGCGATCCGCCTTCCCTCGACACCGATGTCGCAGAGGACCGACGGCTCAATCGGGTCCGGCGCCGGGTTGGCGACCGATGCGGGGAGCACGGCGGCGGGCACACGGGCCCTTTTTAGGAGAAGCATGCCGGTTTTTTGGGACTGTGGATAGCACGCTATGTGCCACGGGGGCGCCGCCGCAAGACTCCCTTGGGCCGAGGACGCCGCGTCGAAACGACGGCTTGCGGCGGCGCTCGCGATGGCAACATTCTTGCTCCCCCACTCGAATGGCTGCCGGAACCGAGGAACTGAAGACAAGGCTGCGCGCCCTGGTGGGCGCGGAAAACCTCATAGATTCCGGAGACACGCTCGAAGCGCTTTCCAAGGACTACTACTGGTATTCCCCCGTGCTCAAGCGCCAGCTTGAGGAGAAGCAGGCCGATATGGCCGTGCGCCCGGGAAACCCCGAGGAGCTGCGCTCCGTGGTCTCGGCTTGCTGGCGCGCCCGCGTCCCGGTGGTCGCCAGGGGCGCGGGCACCGGCAACTACGGGCAGTGCGTGCCCCTCTACGGGGGAGTTGTCGTCGATTTCTCGAGGATGGACCGCATCCTTTCCCTCGAGGGCGGGGTGGCCCGCGTTGAGGCGGGCGCGCGGCTGGGCAGCATCGAGGCCGAGGCGCGGAAATCCGGCTGGGAGCTGCGCTGCATGCCCTCTACCTGGGTGAAGAGCACGATGGGCGGCTTCCTCTGCGGGGGGTCGGGCGGGATCGGGTCGATCACCTGGGGCGGGATCAACGCGCCCGGCAACGTAAAGTCCCTGACGATGATGACCTGCGAGGAAAACCCGCGGCTCGTGCGGCTCGAGGAGGCGGAGAGCCTGAAGGCGCTTCACACCTACGGAACCACCGGGCTCATGGTTGAGGTTGAGATGCGCCTCGGTCCAAAAGTCGACTACGACCAGCTGATACTGGGAGCGGCCGACTGGGACGTGCTGCTGGGATGGACGGACGGCGCCTCGCGCCACCTCGGATGGCGCAAGCGCCTGGTCACGCAATTCGAGTGGCCCATACCTTCCTACTTCAAGCCGCTCGCGAAACACCTTCGCGCCGGCGATTCGGCAACATTCCTGCTGATCGACGGGGCCCAGGCGGACGAGGCCGTCGCAAGCGCGGCGGCGGCGGGGATCGACTGCGTCTACCGAAGGCCGCTCACCGATCCGCCTAAGCCGCCGTTCATCACGGACTACACCTGGAACCACACGACGCTCTGGGCGATCAAGGCGGATCCCACGATCACCTACCTCCAGGCGGGATTCGGCAGGAACTTCCGCGAGCAGTTCGCGGAGCTGAGGAGGCGCTTTCCCGGCGAGATCCTCCTTCACCTGGAATGGACGGCGGGCAATGCGAAGATGATGCGGGGAAACGCGGTTCTCAACAATGCGGACGAGGTCGTGGTGGGCGGGATCCCGCTCGTCTTCTTCAGGTCGGAGGAGAGGCTCGGCGAGATCATGCGCTGCTGCGAGGAGATCGGCGTGTACATCGCAAATCCCCACACCGTGGTCCTTGAGGACGGCGGCCGGCACACGAACATTGCCGAAAAGCGCGCGTTCAAGGCCGAAGTCGACCCCGCCGCGCTTCTAAACCCCGGGAAGATGAAGACGTACCCGGTGAACACGTTTGCGAAGGAGCCCGCCGTCTCATGAGGGAGGAGCAACCGCCCATCGTGGAGCTGAAGGGCGTGGAGAAGCGCTACGGCGACGGCCCGCTTGTCCTCGACAAGGTCAGCTTCTCGGCCGAGAGGGGGGACTTCGTGACGCTGATAGGCCCGAGCGGATGCGGGAAATCGACGATCCTGAGGCTGATATCCGGCCTGAATCCGGTCTCGGCGGGCAGCATCGTCGTCGACGGGATGGAGCCGTCGAGGGCTGTCGAGAAGCTCGCCTTCGTGTTTCAGGAGCCGACGCTGCTTCCCTGGCTCACCGTCGCCCAGAACGTCGAGGTGCCTATGCGCCTGCACAGGACCGAGGCGGCGACGCGCACCGAGACCGCCCGGCGATCGCTCGAGCTGGTGCGGCTCGCGGACCACATGGACTACTATCCCCGCCAGCTTTCCGGCGGCCAGAAGATGCGGGTCTCTATAGCCCGGGCCCTGAGCGTCTCGCCGAGGATCCTTCTCCTGGACGAGCCCTTCGGTGCGCTCGATGAGATGACGCGCGACCATCTCAACGAGGAGCTCCTCGCTATCCGCCAGCAGCTCGCCTGGACGGCGTTCTTCGTGACCCATTCGGTCGCCGAGGCGGTCTTCCTCTCTAACCGGATATTGGTCTTCTCCGCCAACCCGGGAAGGCTGCACGGCGAGATCAAGGTCGACTTCCCTTATCCGAGGACGGAGGAGACCCGGGAATCGGAGCCCTACCAGAGGCTGGTCGCCGAGGTCTCGAAGGTCCTGCGCTCGGTCGAGCGCCTGAAGGCATGAGCGCACCGGGCACAGGATCGAGGCTTTCCAGGTTCGCGAGGAACCTCCTGCCGGTCGCCACCGGCGTCGGCATGATCGTCGCTTGGTACGCCGTGTGCCTCGGGCTGAGCCCCGACCACCGGTTCCTTCTCCCGTCCCCGCGCGAGGTGGCTCAGGCGTTTGCCGAGAAGGGCCCGACCCTCTGGAGCGCCGCGCTTTCGACGGGAACGGGCGCCCTCCTCGGGTTCGCGATGGCCGTGTTCCTCAGCTTCGGGCTTGCGCTCTTCCTGTCCCTCTCCGCGCTCGTGCGCGCCAGCTTCTACCCCTACCTGATGATCCTCCAGATGACGCCGATCATCGTGATAGCCCCGATCCTGGTCCTTTGGGTCGGCCCGGGCCTCAGGAGCGTCACGATCATCACGTTCCTGATCTGCTTCTTTCCCATGGTCGTGAACACGACCCAGGGGCTCATCTCCACCGACAGGAATCTCGTCGACTTCTTCCGCATGTGCAAAGCCACGAAGTGGCAGGAGATCTTCCTCTTGCGCGTGCCTGCGGCGCTTCCCTATTTCTTCACGGGCCTGAAGATCGGCGCCACGCTGGCGCCGATAGGAGCGATCGTGGGCGACTACATCGCCGGCAACTCCTCGGGCGGGCAGGGCGGCCTGGGCTTCCTCACCATCGTCTACAGCTCGCAGTTTCAGATGGGCGCGCTGTTCGCCACCGCGGCGGTGGGGTGCATCCTCGGCTTCGTCTTTGTCTCAGGCGTGATCGCGCTCAGCTGGCTTGCCCTCCATAAGTGGCACGATTCCTTCAGTCGCCCGGACACCTGATGAGAATCCTCGAAGTCCCGAGGCGCACCGCGGTCCTGATCGCGGCGCTGGCCGCGTTCCTGGCTGGCTGCTCCAAGCCGGCGCCTGCGTCCCCCCAGACGGGCGGCGGGGCGAGAATCCGCTTCAAGACGGACTGGTACCCCCAGGCCGAACACGGCGGCTTCTACCAAGCACTGGCAAAGGGCTTCTACAAGGACGCGGGATTGGACGTGGACATAGTCCCCGGGGGCCCAGGCGTGCTTGTGCCCCAGTTGATGCTTTCTGGGCAGGTGGATGTCGCCATGGGCCGCAGCGACGACATCATCGTGTTCGCGGACCAGGGGCTGCCCTTTGTCATCGTGGGCGCCTACATGGAGCACGACCCGCAGGCGATCCTGGTGCACGAGGAGGATACGGTGAGGACCTTCGCGGACCTCAACAACCGGACCATCATGGCCGTTCCCGGTGTGCATTGGATCGATTTCCTTAAGCTCCGGTACCACATAGATTTCAGGCAGATACCGTCCAATTTCGGGATCGCGCAGTTCATGTCCGACACCTCGTTCATCCAGCAATGCTTCGTCACGAACGAGCCCTACTACGTCCGCAAGAACGGGGGTCATCCCAGGACGCTCCTCCTGTCGGATTCCGGCTACGATCCCTACCGCATCATCTTTACGACCCAGGGGTTCCTGCGCGAGCACCCCGAGGAGGTGCGCAGGTTCATCGCGGCGTCGATTCACGGCTGGGACGACTTCATGAACGGGGACCCGTCGCCAGCGAAGGAGCTAATCGCGGCGCGCAACACCAACATGACGAACGAGTTCATGGACTATTCCATCAAGGCGATGCGTGAGGCGCATATCATTTCGGGAAAGCCGGAGCTTGGGGAACGCATCGGAATGATGACGCGGTCCCGGATGCGGGAGCAGGTTGACGCCCTCGCCCAGCTGGGGATCATCCCCAAGACGATCCCTCTTGGGACGATCGTCCGCTTCGATTTTCTGCCCCCTGAGCTGCAGCCGGCGGCCAGATAGCCCTCCCTCTTCGCATTAGTTGGGGGCGATTGACTATTCGGGGAGCTAATAATACGCGCATGGCATGATGGGTGCTAGGTTGGCCGCAAACCGTATGTCCAACACTAAAGGAACCATGCACATATACCTTCCGAAACCCGCCTCGAAGGCCTTGGCCGCAGCCTGCGCAATTCTTGTCCTTCGCTCTGGCCTCCGCGCTCAATCGTCAACGCCGCCTCCTGCTGATTCGACCGCCTCTACGGCTACGCCCGTTTCAACGGGCTCGGCGACCTCCGCGGAGAAGCAAAAGGTGACGACGCTTGAGAAGTACACGGTCAGCGACGTGCCGATCAGCGACCAGGTGCTCCCAACCGTTCGCCCGATTGGCGACGTCATGGGCGACGACACCAGCATCCTCGACCTGCCGCGCTCGGTATCGAGCGTGAACGAGGCCTGGATGAAGGACCGCATGGTAAAGAACGCGATGGACTTCGGCCAGTTCTCACCCGGCGTCTACTCGGCCGCCCAATACGGCATTCCCGCGGTCCCGTTCATCCGCGGCGACCTGGGCTCAGTCTATGTTGACGGCCAGATCTCGATGTTCTCGCGCAACAGCACTCCGCCGAGCTTCAACGGCGTCGAGTCCATGGACATCGTCAAGGGCCCGGGCTCGGCGGTCTACGGCCCGCAGGGGGAGGGCGCGGGTGGCTATGTCGACATGGTGATGAAGCAGCCCTATTTCGACTCGTTCCACGGCGAGATCGAGGCGACGCTGGGGTACTGGACGCCGGATCACTCTTATTCGAATCCCGAGGTCACGCTGGATTTCGGAGGTCCGCTTACGCCCAATTTCGCCTACAGGGTCAGCTATCTGGAGCGATGGGGAATGGGCTATTACGAGAACCTCCACAACTCCACGCAGGACCTGTACGCCTCCATGTCCTACAAGGCCACCAAGAACCTCGTGTTTGACGGATGGTTCCAGATGTATTCGGACCGCACCAACGAGAACACGGGCGTGAACCGCGTGACGCAGCAGTTCATCGACCACGGGACCTATGTTGCGGGTCCCGCGTCCCCGGTGACGACCGGCGACCACGGCTATTTCGGCTACGACATTGCGAATCCCGGCGATCCGGTGGGAACCTACGGGTCGTACGAGGACGGATCGTATTCCACCGTCGACACGGCCACGGCCCACACGGTCGAGCTTTCGAGGACCGCCGGCCTCATCGGGCCCAACGACACGGCCCGCTCAAAGCTCTTCCAGACGCAGCTCAAGGGCACGCTGACCCTCACCGGCGATTCTTTCCTGGTCAACCGGACCCTCTTCTCGCTCGGGCGCTCGAACAAGTACGAGACCTACGGCTATGACGAGTACGTGCCGCGCGAGGAGTCCATCCAGGACCGCCTTGAGTACCATGCGATCTTCAACATGGGCTCCGTTGAGAACGACCTCATTGCGGGCGGGGACTTCCGGTTCTCGTACCTGATCGCCTACCAGGACTTCACGACCGAGCCTTTCTCGGATTACGACCTGAGCCAGTCGGCCGCCGGCATTTTCTACCCGGGCTATGTCCTCGAGGGGCGCACCTGGGGCGGCGGCGCGTCGGTGCCCGGAGCCCCGGGCTACTCCGCGAACGCAAGCGACATCGACGAGGGCGCCCCCACGGGCGACCAATGGTCCTACATCTACGACTCGGCGCTGTTCGCGCAGGACGTCATAAAGATAACGAACAAGTTCTCGATCACGCCGGGTTTCCGGTGGGACCACATCGACGCGACGGAC
This sequence comes from uncultured Opitutaceae bacterium, assembly GCA_964534685.1. Classification (GTDB taxonomy): domain Bacteria; phylum Verrucomicrobiota; class Verrucomicrobiia; order Opitutales; family Opitutaceae; genus Palsa-1447. The sequence goes on along the minus strand of CAZHPC010000024.1, from coordinate 20,151 downwards.
GCGACGCCGCCGGTCATCGAGGACGGGTACTACGCCTACTTCACGTATTACCCGCTTGCCACGCCGATCTACATCCCGCGCGGACAGTCGAGCCCGCTCTATGTGGACGAGACGGTGAACAACGTGAATGTCCACCACACCACCTATGCCGGCTACAACGTGAGCGGGACCAAGGAGGACGAGTCCTATTTTCTCAGCCTCTCGTACAAGCTTACCGACACGGCGTCCATCTACGCGACCTATGACCGCGCAGACGCCATATTGGGAACCTCCAACTTCGGTGGACTCAATGTGAGCGCCGTCAGCTCGAGCACACCGGCTCAGCAGCTGCAGGGATCGCTGTCGGCCCTGAGCACGCTCTACGAGGTGGGATACAAGGAGAGTTTCCTCGGCAACACCCTCTACTTCAGTCTCGCGGGATTCCAGCAGACGAAGCTCGGCGTCCAGATCGGCGGGCAGACGGACAAGATCAAGGACGAGGGCATCGAACTCGACGCGGTGTTCCAACCCTCGAAGCGGTGGACGATCAACGGGAATTTCACTTACCAGGACGCCACAGTTTTCGGGAACTATTTCTTCCAGGAGACCGGCAACTACCTGGACAGCTACAACACGGATTACATCGTCGACGGGCAAAAGGGCACGGGCGAGGGCGAGCCTAACTTCACGGGGTACGAGCCGCCGACCGGCAAGATGCGCGCTCCGGGCATCCCGCAGATCCAGGCGAACTTCTTCCTGGTCTACAGCTCGCCGATGGGCTGGAGCGTGGGCGCGGGCCCGCAGATCCAGGGACGCCAGTATGCAAATGACCAGGAGACCCTCCACATACCGACGGAGGAGGAATGGGACGGCTACATCTCCTACGGCCAGAAGGCGTGGGACATTCGCCTCAATATCAAGAACCTCTTCAATCAGAGGGTGTTGGACCCGATCGACGTGAGCTTTGCCGGAAACGACACGATCTACGTGCGCCCGCCGATCACAGCGTCAATAACCATCAGGTACAGGTTCTGAGCGTTAGCGAGATTAAGAATCTTAACGAACGGGGCCCGAAAAAGGGCCCCCGTTTGTTTTGGATCATTTTCGCTTATGGAACGCAGCAGCTTTCATTAGTGGGCGGAATTGTGCGAAAGCTTGAAATTGTAACCGCCCGGTCCTTACCTCGCGGCCGAAATGACTAACACCAAGCTCGGTAGAATTGTTCTCCGGAGCCTGGCCGCGCTTTGCGCGGCCGGCACCCTCAGCATCGGTTTGCGGGCACAATCCTCGACCCCTCCACCGGCCAGCGCGACGGACGCTACGGCACCTTCATCCTCGACTGTATCGAAGGAGAAGGTGACCACCCTGGAGAAATACACGGTCAGCGACGTGCCGATCTCCGAGCAGATCCTGCCCACGGTCCGTCCGATCGGCAGCGTGTACGGCGATGACAGGAGCATCATCGACATTCCAAGGTCGGTCGCGAGCGTCAACGAGGCCTGGATGGAGGATCGTCAGGTGAAGAACGCGATGGATTTCGGCCAGTTTTCGTCGGGCGTCTACGCTGCCGCCAACTACGGCATTCCCGGCGTGCCGCAGATCCGCGGCGACTACGGCCAGATCTATGTGAACGGCCAGATGATCCCTTACTCGCGCAACAGCACATCGCTGTCGTTCAACGGCGTCGAGGCGATGGACATCGTCGAGGGCCCGGGCACCGCGGTATACGGGCCCCAGGGCAACGGACCGGGCGGCTACGTGAACTTCGTGATGAAGGAGCCCTATTTTGACCGCGACCACCTGGATGTCTCGACGACATTCGGTTACTGGACGAGCGGGCATTCCTATTCCAACCCCGAATACACGATCGATTTCGGCGGCCCGATCTCGGACAAGCTCGCCTACCGCGTGAGCTACTTGGGGAGGTTCGGCGACGGGTATTACCTGAATTCCCACGACGAGACCCAGGATGTCTACGCGGCCCTGACGTACCTGGCCACCAAGTCGCTCAAGTTCGAGTTCTGGGCCGAAGGATTTGCGACGCGCACCAATGAGATCAACGGCGCAAACCGCGTGACACAGCAGTTGATCGACAACGGCACGTACATAGGAGGCCCGGCTTCGCCGACGACGAGCGGACAGAATGCCTATTACGGCTACGACATCATCACGACTCCGAACCCCCCGAACCAAACCTACGGGTCGGAGGCAGATGGATCGTATTCCACCGTCGATCCGGCCACGGCTTACAGGGTCAAGCTTCCCGCCTATGACGCGCTCCTTGGCCCGAACGACACCGCGCGGTCGAAGCTGTTCGAGGGCCAGCTAAAGACCACGCTCGAGATCACGACGGATTCAAGCGTCGTCAATCTCGCCTACTACGGACTCGAACACTCGAACAAGTTCGAGACGTATGGCTACGACGAGATGGTGCCCCGGGACCTCATCCTTCAGGACCGGCTGGAATACCACGGCCTCTTCAACACCGGCTCGGTCACCAACTCTATTATAGCGGGCCTTGACTACCGGTTCCAGTACCTGAGGGCGTACGACGACTACCAGACCGAGCCATTCACGATCTACGACATCTACCAGTCTCAATCGGCCATTTTCTACCCCGGATATTATCTCGAGGGAAAGACCTGGGGCAGCGGCCTTGAGGTGCCCGGTTATCCCGGGTACAGCAGCGTCGAGCACCAGGATTCCACGATCAAGGACCCGGCGGCCTTCATCCAGGACGACATCAAGTTCAACAAATGGCTGTCGGCGATCGTGGGCTTCCGCGAGGACTACATCACCGCGAACACCGCGAATCCCCCGCTTGTCGAGGCCGGCTATTACGGGAATTTCACGTACGTCCCGCTCGCGACCCCTATCTTCTACAACCGCGGCGCGGCCTACAGCGAGTCCGCCTCGGCCCTCGATCCGTCCTACTTTGTCAGCCTGATCTTCAAGCCCACGGAAACGCAGTCGCTTTATGCCACCTACGACCGCGTCGACGCAGTGCACGGGGCCACGAACTTCGGCGGCATAGACGGCGGTGGCAACGGGGTGGCAACGGCGGCCGACACCGGGGACCCGAGCTTCATGCCGAACCCGGGCAACAACCACAGCGTCAAGGCCTCGATTTCCGTCGCCAGCACGCTCTACGAGATTGGGTACAAGGGGAGCTTTGCCAACAACACGCTCTTCGTCACCGCGTCGGCGTTCCAGCAGATCAAGATCGAACCCCAGGTCATCGGCCTCCCCTACAAGGTGAAGGACAACGGGCTCGAGTTCAGTACGGTGTACCAGCCGACCAAGGCGTTCACGCTCAATGCCAACCTCACCTACCAGGATGCCACGGCGTTCGGCTACGCGACTGGTGTGGGCCCGGGAGAGGTTTCCGGCGGCTTCTTCTTCCAGGAGACCGGCAGCTACCTCGACGCCTATGACCCCTCGACGCCGGTCGACGGAACGTTTGGCACCGGCAATGGCGCCGTGAACTACGTGGGCTGGAACCCCCCGACCGGACGCATGAGGGCCCCGGGCGTTCCCCAGCTGCTCGTCAACGTGTTCGCGGAGTTCAAGACGAAGAACGGGTGGGGCGTCGGCCTGGGCCCGCAGATCATCGGCAGGCAGGACGCAAACGACAACGACACCCTGCATATTCCGACGGAATACGAGCTCGACGGTTACATCCTCTGGGTGCCCAGCAAGAAGTGGGACGTCCGGGTCAACCTCACGAACATCACGAGCGCCCGGGTGCTCGACCCGATCGATGTTAGCTTTGCGGGCAATGACACGATCTTCGTCCGCAAGCCGATCTCGGCCTCGATCACGTTCCGGTTGCACCTCTGAGGGCGACCGGAACGGCGTCCAGCGGAGGGGGGGCCGAAAGGGCCCCCTTTCTCATGGATCGGGCCCTTGTGTCGCCCGATGCTCCGCGTCACCTCTGTTCCCGGGTGATGAACTCGATGAGCCCGGACAGCTCGTCGTCCGTGTAGCGTGGATGGGGCTCCATCTTTGCGCAGGGCACGAGCGACTTGGGGTCCCTGACGTATTTCACGAAGAAAGCCCTGTCATAGCCCGCATACGCGGCAACCACCTGAAACGGCCTGCCCGCCTTGGTGCCGCCGAAGGTGCCCGCGGGGCCCGCGTGGCAGCTGGCGCAGGAATTCACCCAGATCTCGCGGCCGGAGGCGGCCGCCGGAGGCAGTGAGGCCCACGCGCCGGAGTAGATGCCCTTGAAGCGGTCCGCATAGGACGCGATCTCGATCGTCGTTACGCCCCAGGGCTTCTTGTGCTGCACATTGGGGTAATGCGCGACCGGTGGCGCGACATCCGCCGAAACCATGATCGCGTACGGGCCCGGATTGTAGGCGAGCGCCGGCGGCAGCCATTTTTCCGGGCCCTTTCCGTTGATCTCGAGGACGATGAAGGGCTTGCAATCCGAGACGAAGGCGGAGGTGTAGACTGACACGTAACCGTCGGCGCACGTGGCAAGGATCGAGTCCGCGCCGGGGCCGGTTGGCAGCGCCTTCCACAGGTCGCGCAGGAACACGACGGTCAGGACTTGGGGGCCCTTCATGAATTCCCCATCCACCGTCAGCCGTGTGGTGGGAAGCGCATGGAGATCCGACCAGCGCGCATACGAGGTTTCACCGTCTTTGAGGCCGGCCAGCCTCCCGGTCACGGCAAGGTCGAAGGGAGAGCCCCGGTCGCCGTGCAATTCCAGGGCTGAGGCCGGGGGTGCCGCGGCAAGCAGGAGCAATGCAAGCGCGGCTGGATAGCTCTGTTTCATCGGCAAGACATTAAGCACAAACGGTGCCCGCGCGGCGAGCATTGCGCTGTTGCGGGCGCCGCGGCGCCTCTCTACGGATTTTGCCAGAGATGAGTTTCCTTCGACTGAGCTGTTTAGCGGCGGCGGGTGCGGCGCTCGCCTGCTGCGGATGCTCCCGGCAGCCGGCCAGCGCCGGGGGGCCCTTCAAGATTACGGTCCAGCTGGATTGGGTCGCCGAGCCTGAGCACGGCGGTTTCTACCAGGCGCTGGCGAAGGGATACTTCAGGGACGCCGGCCTGGACGTCACCGTCCTGCAGGGGGGCCCGAACGGGTTCGTGACCCAGAAGGTGGCCACGGGCAAGGCGGACATCGGCCAGTCCGACAGCACGAACTCGATCCTCGCGATTTCCCAGGGCCTTCCGCTGATCCAGATCGGAGCCGTCTTCCAGAACGACCCCTCGGTGCTGATGCTCCACGCCGACAACCCCGTGAAGCGCTTCGAGGACCTCGACGGGAAGACCATAATGGCGCGGCTGGAGTGGGCGTTCCTTCCCTACCTGAGGAACAAGTACCACATCAACTTCAACGTCATCCCGCAGAATTTTGCCGTCGGGAATTTCATCGCGGACCGCAATTTCATCCAGCAGGGATACTATACTGCGGAGCCGTTCTACATCGTGAAGGGCGGGGCGAAATACCCCAAGTTCCTCTACGCATGGGACGCGGGCTTTGACGCCTACACCTGCCTGATCGCCAACCGGCCATGGACGAAGGAGCACCCGGACCGCGTCCGCGCCTTCATGGCCGCCTATATCAGGGGTTGGAAGGACTACATCGAGGGCGATCCGGCTCCGGCCCACGCGCTGATGAAGCAGCTCAATCCGAACAACTCCGATGACTTCCTGGCGTTTTCGCGCAAGATGATCGTCGATGAGAAGCTTGTGATAGGCCGCCATGCAACCGACGACTCGCAGACGGGCCGGATCTCGCGAGAGAGGTATGCGAACCAGATCCGGCAGCTCGAGGATCTCGGGATCCTCCCCAAGGGAAAGCTTTCCGTCGACCAGGTGATGACGACAGAATTCCTCCCATGAGACACCCACTCAGATTTCTATCGGCCGCTGCAGCCCTCGCGCTGGCGGGATGCGGCCACCTTGAGCTTTCCCCCGAGGGTGACCCCTCCCGCGTCCTAACGGGCCAGGTCGAACTAGGCTCGTCGGTTTCGCTCCCGCCCGACGCCGTGATCACGGTGAGGGTCGAAGACGTGTCGGTTTCCGGCATGCCGCCCGACGTGCTGGGCTCCCAGACGATCCATGCGCCCGTGAGCGCCCCGATTGCGTTCCGCATCGAATACCGGGCCGAGGATGAGGTCCTTCTCCGGGGGCTCAACATCGAGGCGCGTGTTTCCTTCGGCGGAAAGGTCCGCTATTACAATCTGAACCGCTATGTCGTGACCTTAGGGAACGCCTCCGATCCCCACCGAGTATACGTCAACCCGGTCGGCCCGTGAAGATCTGGTGCAACGGCGACTTCGGTGAGGAGGGGATGGCGCTGCTTGCCCGCGGAACCCGGGCCCACACCCTTGTACTCTCCGGCAGGCGCGAAAGCTCGGTTTTGGCCGCCGGGGAGCGCGATCCGTCGATCGCCGGTGCCGAGATTGTATTTGGCCAGCCGAACCCGGTCGATTGTGTGGAAAACCCGACCCTTCGGTGGATCGAGCTGTCGAGCGCAAGCTACACGCGGTACGACAACGACTTCTTTCGCGAGGCGATCCTCGCTCGCGGCGCCGTGTTCACCAATACCTCGCAGGTCTATGCGGACTCCTGTGCGGAGCATGTCCTGGCGATGATGCTGGCGCTGGCCCGTCAGCTCCTGCCCTCGTACGAAAGCCAGCTTGGGGACCGCTCATGGCCGTACCAGCTGAGGCGCGACAAGTCACGCCTCCTGGCCCGCCAAACCGTTGTTCTCCTCGGATTCGGCGCAATTGGACGGAGGCTGGCCGCGCTGCTGGCCCCGTTCGGCGTGCGGATCTACGCCGTCAGGCGGCAGATTCACAGCGAACCCGGGGTGCGCGTGGTCTCAGAGGAGGACCTGACCAGGGTTCTTTCCGAGGCCGACCACGTTGTGGACGTCCTTCCCGAGAACCAGACGACGCTCAACTATGTCAATGCGAGGCGGATCTCATGCTTCAAGGCGGGCGCCCGGTTCTACAACGTGGGACGCGGGGCCACCGTTGACCAGGACGCGCTGATCGAGGGCCTCAAGTCAGGCAGGATAGGCGCGGCCTACCTGGACGTCATGGTTCCGGAACCCCTGCCTCCCACGCACGCCCTCTGGACCGCGCCCAACTGCTTCATCACGCCCCACAACGCCGGCGGGCGAGGCGACGTCATTCTAGGCCTCGTCCGGCACTTTCTGGATAACCTCGCCGCGTTTGAAAAGGGCGGGGGCATGACCGACCGGATTCTGTGACGTTCCGATGTCGGGAGGCGCCCCTTTCCGTTCCCGATTGTATTTTGCCAGCTAAGCGGGAATAATACTCTCTGTAAGTAGCTCTAATTCCACACCGCTGAGGGCCGGCACAACGCCGACCTATGGCGGAATCCCATAAAACCAATAATAGAAGAGTGTTATGAATAAATCGACACGTTTCATCGTCACCGCCGCGGCTATGGCCGGGCTCTATGCAGGTTCCATGGCCGTTCGCGCGTATGCCGATGAGGCAGCGGGCAGTGGCGACTCGTCCAAGGACGCTTCCAAGGACGCGGGCAAGCATGACTGCAAGGGCCAGAACTCCTGTAAGGGCCAGGGCGGGTGCAAGTCGGGGGACAACGGCTGCAAGGGCCAGAACTCCTGCAAGGGCAAGGGCGGCTGCAACACCAACAAGTCGAGCGACCAACCGAGCAAAGTCACGTTCGCCTGAGCGGACTTTCTGAGCAACGCGGCCGGCGTCGAGTCGGCCGCGTTTTTTCTTCATGCCGGCCAACCGATTCAACGGACACTGCGACTACGGGATTGGCATCGGGCTGAGGGTTCCGCACTACTCCCACATTCTCTCCAAGAAGCCGGTCGTCGACTGGTTCGAGATCATCTCGGAGAACTTCATGGTCGAGGGCGGCAGGCCGCTTGTACTGCTCGACAAGATCCTTGAGCAGTACCGGGTGGTCCAGCACGGGGTCTCGATGTACTTCGGATCCGCGGACAAGCCGGACCGGACGCACCTCAGGAGGCTCAAGAGCCTCGTCAAGCGGACCAAGACGCCGTGGCTTTCCGACCACCTTTGCTGGGGGAGCGTGGACGGCACCTACACGCACGACCTCCTGCCGATGCCGTACACGTTCGCGGCCGCCCGCCGAACGGCCGAGAAGATCCGGCAGGTTCGCGACTACCTCGAGGTTCCGATCTGCGTGGAAAACGTGAGCAGCTACGCGGAATTCCACGCCTCCGAGATGACGGAGTGGGAGTTCCTGACCGAGGTCGTCGAGCTTGCCGACTGCGGGATTCTTCTGGACGTGAACAACATCTACGTCTCTTCGAAGAACCATCGCTTCAATCCCTACGATTACGTGAACAACATCCCCCACGACCGCGTGGGCCAGATGCACATCGCCGGGCATACCAAGTTCGAGAAATACATCCTCGACACGCATGACCACCCGGTGCTCGACCCGGTCTGGAAGCTCTATGCGCACGCTACGAGGCTGTGCGGAATCTCCGCCACGCTCCTCGAGTGGGACGACAAGATCCCGTCGTTTGACGAGGTCCACAACGAGGCGCTCAAGGCGAACGAGTTCATCGACGGGGCAAAGAAGGCGGCGGTGTGAAACGGCCCCCAAAACACGCTCCCGAACGCATCGGGTCCACGGACGAGCTGAGGCTCTTCCAGCGGATGATGGCGACGGCCGTCACGCGGCCGCTCGACGCGAACGATCACCTGCAGTCCAAGTGGATCGACGGCCGCCCCATGGAGAAGGTCGCCGCCGAGTTCATCAAGCCGAACGACCGGCTCACATCGTTCGAGCGGCTCCAGCTCTACAACCAGATGTACTGGTTCCGGCTCTTCGACGCGATACGCGACGATTGCCCGGGCCTTCTGGCGGCCCTGGGCGAACGTGCCTTTGGGCGCCTCGCGCAGGCCTACCTGGCGAAGTATCCGTCGCGGTCCTTCACGCTTCGCAACCTGAGTTCAAGACTCGTGCAGTTCATCCGGGAGAGGCCGAGCCTGACGGCCCCGCGGACGGCGCTTGCGCTCGAGATCGCGCGTTTTGAATGGGCGCAGACGGTGGCGTTTGACGGGGAGGCCAGGCCCGTCGTGTCCGCGGCCTTCCTTGCGCGGACTCCGCCGGGCCGGCTCAGGCTCGGGCTTCAGCCCTATGTGACGCTCCTCTCCCTGCGCCATCCGATAGACAATTTCGTGATTTCGGTGAAGCGCCGCGATGCGATGCGCTCCGAGGCGAGCAACACGCCGGATTCGACGGTCGCGGTCTGGAAGCCGGTCCGGAGAGTGCCACTTCCGCGGCCCTCAAGCACCTTTGTCGCGGTCCATCGGCACGACAACCGGCTCTTCTACAAGCGCCTGGATCCCGCCGCCTTTCGGATCCTCGAGGCGCTGTCCAGGGGCAGCACGCTGTCCCGCGCGATCGTTACCGCCGGCCCGGGTGTCAAGCCGGCGCGCGTCAGGAACTGGTTCAAGGCCTGGATGGCGCTCGGCTGGTTCTGCGCCCGCGGGAATAAAAGGGGCCGGTCGGCATCTTGAATTGGTAAGCCAACAATGGCCGCTCCGGCCGCGTTCACGCACCCCGATGTCCATCCCATCCAAGCTCAGCGCCCTGTTAGCAAAGGTCGGCGCGCTCCTCCAAAGCCCGCTCCTGCTCGTGATTCGCCTCTACTGGGGCTGGCAGTTCTTCCAAACGGGGAAGGGCAAACTCATGCACCTGGATAGGACGGCCAGCTTTTTTGCCAGCCTCAACATTCCGGCTCCAAAGCTGAACACGATATTCGCCTCCTGCACCGAATGCTCGTGCGGCCTCCTGCTCCTCCTGGGGCTATTCTCTCGCTTCGCCTCGCCGGCGCTCATCTCGGTCATGTGCGTGGCCTACATAACGGCGGACAGCGAGGCGCTGCACGGCATCTTCACGAACCCGGACAAGTTCCTGAGTGCCGACCCGTTCCTCTTTCTCTTTGCGGCCCTGATCATCTTCACCTTCGGGCCGGGCAAGATCTCGCTCGACGCGCTGCTCTTCAAGGACAAGAAGGCCTGATCCCGGCGGCCCTGGGACGCATCACTTCGCCGGGTTGCAGAGGTCCTCGTAGGCGTAGGTGACCGCCCCTAGGACCAGCGGGATAGCCACAAAGATCCCCACACCGAAGGCGACCGCTCCGAGAATGAGGAACGGAATGGCGAGCAGGGTGAGTCCGAAGACCCTCCACCACTGGCGGGTGATCACCTTGCGGCTCGTCTCCATGGACTCCCAGAAGCCGAGCCGCTTGTCCACGGCAAGTATGACCGTGAAGGAATAGGCGATGGCAAGGTATATGCCCGGGAGAATGAAGCAGAACGTCCCCACGGCGACGAAGACTGAAATGACCAGCCCGGCCACAAAGAGCGGGAGAAACGCCCTCGTGAAGCCCGCAAACGCGTCGGCAAACCCCGCCGGCTGGCCGCGCACCTTGAGGAGGACGAAATAATATGCGCCGGCCCCGATGACCGCCCCCAGAAGCGGCGTCACGACAAATATCCCCACGAAATGGCCGCAACCCAGCGCGCCGTAAATGACCGATATGAGGAAGCCGACTCCGACCAGCGGCCAGAAGTTGGCTTTCAGGAGGTTCCAGCTGCGTTCGTAGCAGTAGCTGATGTCGAGCGGAGCGAGGCCCGGCGCGGGGGCGGGTGCGGCAGGTGCGGCAACCACCGCTGGCGCCGGTGCAGCCGCAGCCGCGGCCTCGGGCGCAGGCGTGGGCGCCTCACCGCTCGGCGCTGTGTTTCCCGACAGCTCGGGAAAGTCCGCCACGGTCTTCCACGCATCCGAGCCGGCGGCCTTGACCCTGGTCTGCAGGTTCGCTCTGCCGCCCGCGATCCAGGACCGGACCTGGTCAGCGGTGACGGGCCCGTATTCCCGTCCGTCCCCTCCGATAATCGTGTACATTCGCCAAATTCACCATCGGTTGCCCGTCGCGTCAACAGCTCCGGCACCGCGCGGCATCACTGGTGCGGCGCGACGCCCGCAGCCCGCGAGACGGCCTGGCGGGCCAGCACGCAGTCGTAGCGGGCCTGCAGGCGGCTCAGCTCTGCGGCCCTCAGGGAGCTCTGCGCGTCCAGCAGCTCGAAATTGGTGATGACGCCGTTTGCATACCTGCTCTGAGCCAGCGCCAGGGCCTCCTTCGCCTGGTCGACAAGCGTGTCGGCGCTCGCCAGACGGGACCGGGCGGCGTTCAGGTCCGAATACGCATCGGCAACCTCGGTCGTGATCTCCTCGTTCAGCTCGCGCTCTCGCGCCTGGGCGGAACGGACCCCGGCGCCGGCCTCCATGCGCTCGCCCATGACCCGCTTGCCGGTGAAGATGGGCACCTCGAGGGACAGGCCTGCGGTCAGGTATCCCCTGTTGTCATAGAGATTGGGGACGACGCCGTTCTCGACACCGCCCGCCACCTGCGCGGCCAGGGTGGGCCGGTTTCCGCGGTCGGCGGCGTCCAGCTGCAGGCGCGCGGTCTGCTCGTTGTCGCGGGCAACCTTCATCTCGGGCCGGTTCAGCAGCCCGTCGGAGATCGCGGCGGATTCGGAGATGGCCGGCTCCTCCGCATCGAAGTCCCCGGCGATATCGAGGCGCGTCCCCAGGTCCCAGCCCAGGAGTTGCCTGAGCCCGTTCTCCTGCTTCTCGAGCGATGCGAGGGTGTCCGTGAGATGGTTGCGCGCGTTGGAGATGCGGACCTGAGTGGTGAGGACGTCGAACTTCGTCGCGCTTCCCGCGCTGAACTTCCTGCCGGCTATGCGGAGGGCCTCCTCGAGGGCTGCGATCTCCTCGCGCGCAACCGCCGCGGAGCTGCGCAGCAGAAGGACGCCGTAGAAGGACTGGATCGCCTGGTAGCCGAGCTGGTGGCGGGTCTGCTCCAGAGCGTCCTGGGCCGCGATCTGGCCCGAGCGGGCCATGTCGACGAGCTTGTCGGTGCGGCCGAAGTCCGTGAGGAGCTGCCGCGCCGTGACGTTCAGCCCGTAGGAGTCCTGGACGTTCTCGTAGATGGCGCCCGCGGGGAAGCCGGGAAGGGAGATTGCGACATACGGGCGCAACGAGGTGTAGGTGTAGCCGGCCTGGCCGCTCACGTGGGGAAGCCGGCTCGCGTTGGACTGCACGGTGCGCGCGCGCGCCGCGTCCACAGCCGCCTGGGCGGCCTCGATCGACGGATAGTGCGCGATCACGGCCTCGATGGTCTGCGAGAGCGTCAGCGGGCCGGAAGGGGATCCCTCCGCGCGGGCGGACGCCGCGATTGCGGCAAAGGCCAGAGTTAGGGCTGCGGTGTGTTTCATGGCGGGTTCTGGGAGGGGTACAATATCAGTGAGACTTGGCGGCTGCGGCTGCCGCTTCCGCGGGAAGCCCTCTTGGGCGGCCTGCGAGGAGTATGAGGGGGACGCACACGATGGAAAGGATTCCCACAAAACGGTAGGCGTCGAGATAACTGAGGAGGCTGGACTGCATCTGCACGGTCGCGTCCAGGATTCCGAGCGCCCGGTGCGACGCCTCCCAGGACGTCGCGCCCTTGGAGACCATGGCGTGGGTGAGCTGGCTGAGCCGGCCGTCGGTGGCCGGGTCGCCCACGGCGAGGCGGGAGACCAGGTCCAGGCGGTGGGCAGCCGCGCGGTGGTCCAGGAACGTGTTGATGAAGGCGATCCCGAACGAGCCGCCCATCTGCCGCATCATGTTGTTGAGCGCGACCCCCTGGGGAACGTCCCTCGGCTTGAGGCCCGAGACGGCGAGCTGTGTCAGGGGGATCGTGATGAGGCTGAGCCCGACCGCGCGGAGTATGATCGGCCAGAAGAAGTCGCCCGACTCCGCGCTCAGGTCGAGGCGTGAAAGCTGCAGGGCGAACACCGCCACGATAGCAAAGCCGGCCACGACCATGATCTGCGGCGGGAAGCCCTTCATGAGGAGCCTGCCCATCACGGGCAGGAAGAAGACGGCGACGGCTGCGCCAGGCAGGAAGAGCATGCCCGTCTTCATCGCCGTGTAGCCGAGCAGCCGCTGGGTGAACACGGGCACGATGAAGACCGTGGCAAACAGGGCGAAGCCGAGAATGAACGTGAGGCCTGCGGCGATCGCCAGTTTCCGGCTCCTCAGGACATGCAGGTCCACGACCGGATGCTCGGCGACGAGCTCCCGCACGATGAACGAGACCAGGGAGACGGCCGCCACAATCGACAGGACCACGATGTACCCCTTCGAGAACCAGTCCTCGGACTCGCCGCGCTCAAGGACCGTCTGGAGCGCGCCGAGTCCGGCGACGAGAAGACCGATCCCGGGCCAGTCGATGGACTCGGCGTTGCGCGCGTGAGCGGGTTCCTTCACGTACAGCCAGGAAAGAAACGCCGCGCTCAGCCCGATGGGGAGGTTGATGTAGAAGATCCATGGCCAGGAGTAGCTGTCGATGATCCAGCCTCCCAGCGTCGGGCCAATGGTGGGGCCGACAAAGAGGCCGATCGAGAAGAGCGAGGCGGCGAAGCCCCGCTGGGCCACCGTGAACGTCTCGAAGAGGATCGCCTGCGAGGTGGACAGGAGCGCGCCGCCGCCAATTCCCTGGAGGAACCTGAAGGCGACGAGCTCCCAGATGTTGTGCGCGTTGCCGCAGGCCACCGACGCGGCGGTGAAGAGGAGGATTGAGCCGATGTAGTAGTTGCGCCGGCCGAACCGCGCCGCGAGGAAGCTCGTCATCGGAATGATGATGACGTTGGCGATCGCATAGGATGTCACGACCCACGCGACGTCCTCGAGCGTCGCGCCGAGGTTTCCGCTCATGTCGTTGAGCGCCACGTTCACGATCGACGTGTCGATCAGCTCGATGATCGCGGCCGCGATCACCGTGATCGTGATGACCAGCTTTCGCAGACCGTGTTCAGCCATTGAGGAACAGGCTTATTCCCGAACTGAGACGGTGGCGTCCACGCTCATTCCCGGGCGCAGCGGGTGCTCCGGGTCCGGCGCCTGGGTGAGGACGATCTTGACCGGCACCCGCTGGGTCACCTTGACGAAGTTGCCGGTCGAGTTGTCGGGGGGAAGGAGCGCAAACCTGGCTCCGGTCGCCCCGGATATCGACTCGACCCGGCCCTGGAAGACGATGCCGGGATAGCTATCGGCCTCGAATTCGACGCTCTGTCCGGGCTTCATGTGCGTGAGCTGGGTCTCCTTGAAGTTCGCGACGACCCACACGTCGGTGTCGGACGCCACGGACAGGAGGGTCTGGCCGGCTTGGATGAACTGCCCCGGCTCTACGTTCTTCCGGGACACGAGCCCGGCTATCGGGGCCGTCACCGCCGCGTAGGAGCGCTGGAGCTTGGAAAAATCCAGGTCCGAAGCCTTTTCGGCGGCCTGGGTCTGGGCCGCCGCGGCGCGCGCCGCGGCGACGGCGATCTGAAGTTCTGCCGTCCTGGCCTCGCTGCGCACGGCGTCGAGCTCGGCCGCGGCCGTGTCGGCGGCGGCCTTCGTGTCGGTGAACTGGCTGTCGGCGATCGCCCCCGTCTTGAAGAGGTTCGTGTCGCGCTCAAGGTCGCTTGCCGCCTTTCGCTGGCGAACGAGGGCGGTCTCGACATTCGCGGCCGCGGTTGCGGCCGAGGCGCGCGCCCCCGAGAGCGACGCCTCGGTGGTCCGTTGCTCGGCGAGCGCGTTCTGGAGCGCAGCCTCGGATTGCGCCACCTTCAGGTCGAGCTCCCTTGGATCGACCTCGATCAGGGCCTGGCCCGCATCGACATGCTGGTTGTCGCCTACCAGCACGCGCGCGACGTATCCGGATACCCTCGGCAGGACCGGGCTGATGTGCCCCTCGACCTGGGCGTCGTCAGTCTCCTCATGGGCCGCGTAATACCGCCAGTGCCTCACGCCAAGAAGGATTCCCGCGACCAGGGTAAGGGCGGCGATCGCCAGGACGACGACCCGGCTGGGCGAAATCTTCAGCCTGGTTCTTGTTGTCTCCACGGGTGCATGGGAGGTTTCTGAAATGGCTTTGGTCATGGCACAAAAATTGATTAGGCCCCTAATCACATTAAATTGCAAGCACCATGGCCACTAATATACCCGATTAAAAACACGCGGTCCCCCATAGGGATCAGGCCTCCGTGTTGTCCAACCGATTGATTGGCAACTCAATCCATCCCCCTATGGCAAGATTCCCAAGCTCCAGGCTGCCAAAGCGAGTTCTATGGAGTTCGAGGACCGAACACCCTTGGCAGGCGAACATGCGCCTGACCTGGTGATAACGCCCTTCGGTCACGATCACCTCCGCCTCCCGGTTTCCGATCCTGCGAAGTGTTGCAGGGGCACACGGGGTTTTCTCCTCAGGCAGCAGGAGCTGTCCGCCCGAGAAGACATCTTCGATTCCAGCGGGGAGGTCGCGGTCGATCCGGGCACGGTAGACCTTGGGCACCTTGTGCTTCGGTGATGTTAGGCGGTGCACCAAGGGGCTGCAGTCGGTGAGTAGCAACAGCCCTGTAGTGTCTTTGTCGAGACGCCCCACGCTTGTCACCGGCGGATTGCGCCGCCGCCAGCGCTCGGGAAGGAGCTCGTACACGCTGGGGCCCTCCGCCGAATTGTGCGAGCACACCAAGCCGGCCGGCTTGTTGAGAAGAATCAGGAGCTCGCCTGGATGGTCGGGTGGCTGGCCGTCGATCCGGATGTCCTCAGGCATGGCCTTGGCGCCGGGGTCCGCCGCGACCTTTCCGCCAATGGTGACGCGCCCCCCCTCTATCCAGCCGCGAACCTCCCGCCGGGAGCCGTAGCCGAGGCTGGCGAGAATTTGGTCGATGCGGCGCATGACGGGCCGGATTGGGGCATTTTCGACGCCTTAAATCAACCAGCCGGTGTGCGCTATAGTCTGATTTCGCAAGAATAGGCTCGGCAACAACCCAGTCATTTGGGATGTCTAACCCTCGCGACACATTATGGCAGTCTGGGAATATAAGGTAATCTCAAGCGGCAAGGGGGGCTTCGCCACGCCCGCGCTGCTTGAATCATTTCTCAACCAGCTCGGCACGGACGAGTGGGAGATCATCGAATTTCGCGGGCAGCCTGACAATCCCCTTGCGTTCTCGGGGCTCGCCAGGCGCCCGACGCAGCGCGACTGGACGCTCGAGGACGCAGCAGCAGCAGCAGCGCGCGCCGAGGCCGACAAGCTCCGCCAGGAGTTCGAGGCCAAGTTTAAGAATGCCACGGCTGCGTCGGCCGCCGCGGAGGTCGAGGAGCCTGTGAAGGAGGCCGGGCGTGAGGACGACGGGCTGAGGCGGCTGCGCGACACGGAGCGCGATGCGGATCCCGACGCGCCGGACACCCCTGAGGATGAGTGGGACAAGCTTGGTGCGGAGGACGAGCTGCCCACGTTCTTTGAGGCCATGAGGCCGCACCTCCGCAGGAACCAGCGCGGGCCGGGCTTCTCGGTCGGCGTGGATTACCTTGCCAAAAAGTGGGACATCTCGGAGGCGGACGTGATCGGCGCGCTCAAGGAGTGCGGCCTTGATATTCCCGAGGACGAGGACGCGAAGGTGACCTATGTCGAATACGACGGCGACCTCTTCTGGGTAAACGTCAACCGACGCGGGGAGCTCTGGGTCAATACAAAGGAGAAGAGCCGCCCGGTCTTCAGGACGGTCCCGGCCGCCCGTGTCGAGCCCGAGGAAGGCGCCAAGGCCCCCGAGGCCGGCGGCAAGAGGGAAGAGCAAGAGCACAGGCACGAGAGGAAGGGGGCCGAGAAGGACTCCGGCGCGCCAGCCGAGCCGCTTCCCGTGGGCCCCGCGCTTCTTGACAGGATCCGTCCGCATATGCGCAAGAACCGCCGCGAACCGGGTGGTTCGGGCAGCATGAGTTTTCTTTCCCGGGCCCTGAAGTGCAGCGAAACCGCGCTCATCGAGGTTTTCACCGCGATGGGCCTGAGCGCCACCGCATCGGCCGGAGACCCGCCGGTCTTCGTTGAAATAGGGGAGGAGACATGGTGGCTCAACAAGGACAGCCGTGGGGGCGTCTGGATCAACGCCCGACAGAAGCGCGGCGAGGAGACGGCTCCGGCCCCTGCGCCTTCAGCGGAATCGGCGGCGCCTGCGCCCGGCAACGTGCTTGCGGCCGTCAGGCTCCTCCTGAAGGAAACCAAGACGGGAAACGTGGCGGCGCCGGTTGAGCGCCTTTCGGCCGATCTCGGCAAGTCGGTGGACGAACTCCTTGGCGCGCTCACGGCCTCCGGCCTCCGGGTTCCGGAAAAAGCCCGCGAGAAGCCCGTCTTCGCCGAGCACGCGGGCGAAATCTTCTGGCTGAACCGCAACGGGAAGGGCGAGCTCTGGCTCAATGCGAAGGCTTCAAAGTACTCGAGCGACGACAAGGACGGTTCGGGCGGGCATAAGGGACGCCGGACGCGTCCCAAGAAGAGGGAGCCTGGGGATGGCGATGTGCCTGCGGAACCCGCGTCCGAGGCTTCGCCTGCGGAACCTGCACCCGAGGCCGCGCCTGCAGCACCCGCACCCGAAGCGCCGCCTGCGGGCTGAACTTCGGGTCCGTTTAGGGTTGCCTCAGGTCCGGCCCCTGCGCCTTGCGCCCACCGCCTCCGCCAGCCGCGCGATTACCGCGGTGGTCTTGTCCCACGAAAGGCACGAATCCGTGACGCTTTGGCCGCGCACAAGCGGAACGGCGCGGTAGTCCTGCGATCCTCCCAGGAGATTGCTCTCGATCATGACGGCTGCGATGCCGCGGTCGCCTCCGGCAATCCTTTCCGCGAGCTCCGACGCCACGTCGGCCTGGCGCTCGGCGTCCTTACCGCTGTTGGCATGGCTGCAGTCGACCATGAGGTGGGGCGGAAGGCCGTTTTTCACGAGCAACCTGACCGCCGAGCGGACATTCTCCGCCAGATAGTTCGGGCCACGCGATCCCCCTCGAAGCACGAGGTGGGTGTCCTCGTTTCCCGTCGTCTGCATGCAGGCGGGAGATCCATCGCGCGCGAGCGACGGGAACCAGTGGGGATGGCGGGCCGACCGTATCGCATCGACCGCGACCTGCACGTCCCCGTCAGTCCGGTTCTTGAAGCCGACCGGCATCGAGAGGCCCGATGCCAGCTCCCGGTGGACCTGGCTTTCGACGGTGCGGGCCCCGATCGCGCCCCAGCTGACGAGGTCCGCGTAATACTGGCCGAGGGTCGTGTCGAGAAACTCGGTCGCTATCGGCAGTCCGTAGGCCGTGACGTCGACCATCAGCTTTCTGGCGATCCGCAGCCCCTTGCCAATGCGGAAGGTCCCGTCGAGGTCCGGGTCGTTTATCAGGCCCTTCCATCCGACCACCGTCCTCGGCTTCTCGAAGTAGACGCGCATGGCGACGAGAATCTCGCCCGCATGGCGGTCGGCGGCTGCGCGCAGGAGGGCGGCGTATTCTAGCGCAGCGGCCGGGTCGTGGATCGAGCACGGCCCGACAACCACGAGCAGGCGGTCATCCCGTCCCGCCATGATTGCGGAAATCTCCTGGCGGGAGCGGGCTATCCGGGTCGAGCCGGGATCGTCCACCGGGATCTCCTCCTCGATGGCCGACGGGGCCGGAAGCGGCGTCGTCGCGCGGATGCGCAGGTCGGAGGTCGACTGATGCATGCCGTTCAGCCCCTTCGCCGCGGTCAGGCGCCAATCAGGGTGCGGGCGCGGACCACCGCCGGATGGCGGCTGAGGAGCACCTCGGACAGGCTAGGCCCAAGCCCGAGCGACGATGCCTTGAGCCGAAGCGAAATCCAGGCGAGGGAGGATGCCGGCGGGCTGAACGCGTGCGGTGCGAACGCGTCGAAGATGGGCGGCAGAGCGGGGAGCTGTTCCTTGGGCATGAGGCCCTTTTCGACCAGGAAGAGGCTCAGCAAAGCGCCGAGCGCGTCCAGCCAGACTGTCGGTGACGACGGGACGGAGTAGGGTATGCCAGAGCCGTCCGGATAGGGGATCCACTCCATGAAGGCGCGGATGTACTCGTGGAGTTTCGCAAGCTCGGCGTCGGCAGTCGCCGTCGTCCAGCGCGTCGTGAACTGCTTGCGCTCGCGAAACTTCTTCACCTCCCAGACGCGCATGATCAGGACGTACTCCGCGCCGTCGCGGCGCAAGGAGCCCGTGAAGATGTAGTCGAGGCCGTCGGCCGTCGTCTCGACGAGCTTCTTAAGGTTTTCGATGGTCCACTCCGTGGCGAAGATCGCCGGGCGCTTGGGCGCGCTCCCCTCGTGCATGCATCCGAGAGCCGCGATGGAGGAGTAGAGCGGGGAGAAATAGAACGTCTCCGCGAACCAGAGCGGCAGGGCGCGCGACAGCCGCCCGATCTCGTCCTCGGGCAGCTTCGTCGCCGCATCCGGGTCCGGATACGCGGTGGGAAGGGCGAACTGGGTGAAGGCGACCCGGCGGAGCTTGCCCTCCTTCTTCGGCAGTATCCCCTCGATGGTCTCCAGGCCGTACGCCCAGATGGGCCTGCTTATCGTCACCAGCGCCACGCCCACGACATTGTCCGGGTTGACCACCTTGGAATCAAACTGCGGAAAGCCGGGCACAACGCCGTGGTTGATCAACTCGGCGACCGCGTTGGAGAACCCGAAGAGGCGCTCCTCCAGCTCCGGGCGCTTCAGGGCGAAGAGAATGTCCAGCACATGTTGGGCGGCGTCCGCGTCCCGGACCGCCAGGTAGGCCTGCAGGAGGTTGATCCCGGTCGCGGGACCATGGCGCATGGCGTCGTAGCGGGGGGCCACGAGCTCGATGATCTGGGGGATGTGCCCCGTGGAGCCCAGGTCGCCCGATATGGTCACCAGGACGTCGGCGCGGTCGCCCGCGCCCGCGAGGACCTCCTCATAGATCGCCATGGCGCCGGGCAGGTCCTTCTGCTCCAGCTTCTCCCGGGCGGTGATGAGGCGCGGCGCCACTCCCGAGACCGACGGGTCAAACGTGGCCGCCGCCGCCGCGTTCTCGTTTCCGTGTGCGGGAGAGGCGGACTTGCCTGCCAATCGGTCGAAGAATCCCATGAATGCGAGCAAAGCGACCGCAGCGCCCGTGGCGAACAGAATTGGAGGGCCGGCCAAGCCTGCTCCCGGGTCCGGCCCCCCGGCAATTCCTCGTTTGACCCGCTATTTGACAGCCATTTAGGTAGCCCCCCCGCACATGAACCGGGTCCACATCAAAACCTACGGGTGCCAGATGAACGAGCGCGACAGCGAAGCGGTCGCGGCGA
>CAZHPC010000023.1:0-34298 GCA_964534685.1 uncultured Opitutaceae bacterium | reverse complement strand
GCAGAGAAGCAGCCATCTCGCTGCCTAACAGGCGGCACGATGGCTGTCGTTCACGGGGACAACGCAGCGTTCTTCCCATATCCCAATCATCGGAGGCATGAATCAAACGGTCATAATGACACTGGACGCAGGCGGGACGAGCTTCCGCTTTTCCGCGTTTCGGGGGAACCAGTCGGTGACGCCCGTGATCACGATGCCCTCCAACGGCGACAATCTCGAAATATGTCTGGCCAACATTATCAGGGGCTTTGAGCAGATCCGGGAGCTCTGCCCGGCGAAGCCCGCGGCGATCAGCTTCGCCTTTCCCGCGCCTGCCGACTATCCGCGCGGTATCATAGGCGACCTCCACAATCTGCCGGGATTCCGGGGCGGTGTCGCGCTCGGCCCGATGCTCCGGGAGAGGTTCCAGGTCCCGGTCTTCATCAACAACGACGGCGATTTGTTCGCCTATGGGGAGGCGAGCGCCGGATTCCTGCCGTACGTGAACGGCCTCTTGGAAGCCGCGGGCAGCCCCAAGCGGTACCGGAACCTCTTCGGCATCACTTTAGGCACTGGCTTCGGCGGGGGAATTGTCCGAAACGGTGACTTGTTTCTCGGCGACAATTCAATGGCGGGTGAGATCTGGCAGCTGCGCCACAAGCGCAATCCGCACATGAATGTCGAGGAGGGGGCGAGCATCCGGGCGGTCCGCCGCGTGTATGCCGAGGAGGCCGGAATACCCGTGGCGCAGGCGCCCGACCCCAGGGTGATCGCGCAGATCGCCAGCGGCGAAGCGCACGGCGAGCGGATGGCGGCGGAGGAGGCCTACCGGCGCATGGGCGAGGTTGTGGGAGACGCCCTGGTGAGCGCGCTCGCCCTCGTGGACGGCCTTGTGGTGGTTGGGGGCGGACTGTCGAACGCCCACCAGCTGTTCCTGCCGGCGCTTGTGCAGGAACTGAACAGCACCTATGTCTCGCCCGAGGGCGTCCCGCGCAGGAGGCTTGAAACGGAGGTGTTCAACCTCGAGGACGAGTCCCAACTCTCCAAGTTCGTCGGCGGAAATACCTGCGAGCTCACGGTCCCGCTAGGCGGCGGCAAGATCCGATATGATCGCCTGTCGCGGCTCGGCGTCGGCATCACGCGCCTGGGCACAAGCCAGGCGATCGCGCTCGGCGCGTGCGCCTTCGCCCTGAGGGCCCTGTCCCGGGGCGCCGAGTCTTCCGGCTGAGCCCCGCGGATCAGGCGGCGGCGGGCAGGCGCCGGCTCCCGAATTTGTGGCCCTTCCAGCCGTAAAAGCCCACGTAGGCGTACGCGACCAGGGGGACGACATAGGAAATCTGCAGCCCGGCAACGTCGGCGATATGCCCCTGCAGCGGCGGCAGGAGCGCGCCTCCGAGAATCGCCATGACCAGCAGCGACGAGACCTGGCTCTTGTAGGCGCCCATGCCGTCGAGCGCTAGCGAGAAGATGTTCGGCCAGCCGATGGACGTGAAGAGGCCGACACCGACGACGCACCACATCGCCAGGCGGCCCCCGAAGACGATTGCGATTACAAGCAGCAGCATGATGGTCGCCGAGAAGATGAGGAGGGTTCGCCCGGCGAGCGCCTTGCCGAACTGGAACAGAATCCAGCAGACCGCCAGCAGCGGCAGGTAATTCCTCACGATGGCCCAACCGCGAAGCGCCGCGAGGATCGCGAATGCGACCAGCGGGATGGCCGCCAGGAACAGCTGCTTGTTGACCTTCCTCATCTCGCTCAGCTCGACGGCTCCCATGAAGCGGCCGATCAGCATGCCGCCCCAGAAGAGCGCGACGTACTTGCTGGCCTCGACCGGGTCGAGGCCGGCGACGGACTTCTGGCCGAGGAAGTTGATGATGGAGCTGCCGATCGAGACCTCGCCGCCCACGTACATGAAGATCGCCAGCACCCCCAGCACGACGTGCGGATGCTTCAGGGCGCCCGCGCCGCGCTCGATATTTCCCTCGCCGATGATGTGCGGCAGGTGGGTGAAGAAGAAGACGGCGGCGAGGGAGAGAAAGACGATGCAGAAGGCGATGTACGGCACCTTCACGGACTCGGCGCCGTGGGCGCCGGTCTTCGCGAAGTACTGGAAGATCAGATAGCCGCCGATGAGGGGCCCGATGGTCGTTCCGACCGAATTGAACGCCTGCGCCAGGTTCAGGCGGCTCGACGCGGTGCGCTCCGGTCCGAGAATTGTCACGTAGGGGTTCGCGGCTATCTGCAGCATGGCGAACCCGAGGCCCACGACGAAGAGCGCGACGAGGAACAGCGGGTAGGAGATCGTGGCCGCGGCGGGCCAGAAGAGGGCGCTGCCGACGGCGGAGATCAAGAGCCCGATGACCACGCCGTTCTTGTAGCCGATCCGCGCGATCGGATCGCCTGCCACCGCGGAGACCAGATAGTAGAGGAGGGCGCCGATGAAATAGGCGCCGAAGAACGCGAACTGCACGAGCATCGCCTGGAAGTAGTTCAGCGTGAAGGCCTCCTTGAAGCGGGGGATCAGGATGTCGTTGAAGACGGTCATGAAGCCCCACATGAAGAAGAGGACGGTCATCACGGTGAAGGGGCCGCGGTATGTCCGCTCGGGGCTGGGCTGCGCTGAGGTTTGTCCGGTTGATCCGCTGGGGTTTTGCACGGTGTCTCCCTTATTGAATCGGGTTTCTCATTACGAGGCGCAACTTGTCGGAGCATTGGGCGCGGCCGGAGGACCGGAGGTCCCCGCCCTCATTTATTGGCTTCGCCTTGTCTTTTGAATCCGCGTGGGTGTCATGGCAGCGTCAAGGAATCGGTCGCCCCAACCCGCAATGTCCTCAAAAACCCACTCCGCGCTTCGTTCCTTCCTCTGGGTCCCCTCGCTCTATCTCGCGATGGGCATCCCGTACAACGTCGTGAACGGCACGGCCGTGCGGATGTATAAGTCGCTTGGCTACGCGGACAGCCAGATAACCGTCGCGGTGGGCAGCATCGGCATTGCGTGGTCGCTGAAGCCCCTTTGGGCCGCCTTCCTGGATATGTATCGCACGAAGAAATTCTTCGTGCTGTCGATGGAGCTGCTGATCTCGCTGCTCCTGCTCGGCGTGGCGATGAGCCTGCCCGCGGCGGGATTCTTCCAGATCAGCATCGCGATCCTCTGGATCGCGGCGTTCGCGTCCTCGAGCCAGGACATTTGCGCCGACGGGATCTACCTGACGGCGCTCGACAAGCCGACGCAAGCGCGGCTCGCGGGGACCCAGAGCATGTTCTGGATCCTGGGCAAGGTGCTTGCGGCGGGCATCCTCATATCCGTCCTGGACCGGATGCGGGTCGCCGAGGGCTGGTCCAACCAGCACATGTGGCAGGCGGTAATGGTCACCTGCGCGGTTGGCATGGCGGTGCTGGCGGCCTACCACGTCTTCCTGCTTCCGCCGGGAAGCATCACGGACCGGCCCCACAGCGTCCGGCAGGTGGTTGCGGACTTTATCGGCACGGCGACGACGTTTTTCCACAAGCGCGCGTTCTGGGGCATGATTGCGTTCGTGTTCCTCTACCGGCTGGGGGAGGGCCTCATTCTCCAGGAGGGCCAGCTCTTTCTGCAGAGCGCCCAGGGCCATGGGGGGCTGGGGCTGAGCGCGGGCGAGGTGAGCAACATCGAGGCGGTCTACGGCACGGTGACCGGCATCATCGGCGGGCTCATCGGTGGCTGGTTCGCCGGCCGGCTGGGGTTGAGCCGCTCGCTCTGGATCCTGGGGCTTTTCCTCAACATTCCGCACTTCACCTACATCTATCTGAGCCATTTCGCCGCGGCGGGCCACGGGCTGAGCTACGGAACCATCGTCACGATGGTGAGCATTGAGAAGTTCGGCTACGGCTTCGGCATGGTCGGCAACATGATCTACATGATGCAGCAGATCGCCCCCGGGCGGTGCACGATGACCCACTACGCGTTCGCGACGGCGCTGATGAATCTGGTCCTGGTGCCCACCGCGATGATCTCCGGCCCGCTCTCCGAATGGCTGGGCTTCTCGACGTTCTTCTTGGTCGTGATGCTGGCGTCCATCCCGTCCGTCCTCGCCGCATGGCGCGCACCGTTCCCGCTGCCGGACGACGAGGGGAAGGACGTCGCGGGCGAGGGCATGGTCATGGTCACGGTCGACGACCCGACCCGGCTCAGCGAGGCGGAGAAGGCCGTGCAGTCTCTCGCCGGTCGCGCTTCAATCTACGCGATGCTGAACATCCTCACGATCCTGATCCTGGACGCCAAGATCCTCGGCTCGCTCCAGGGCCACGCTGCCGGCACCGGCAAGGTCCAGTTGGCAATGCTTCTCGGGGTCGTCGTTCTCAAGTGCTACTTCGCTTGGAAGACCTTCAGTCTGGCCTCCGAGGCGGCAGGGATCGCTGGACCGGCCGGCGAGGAGAACTATGTGGGCAATGCCCGCGGCGCCAAGGTCGCCACGCTGATTTGCGCGGCGGTGAGCGTCTGCATCCTGGCTTTTGGCTTCCGGATGGCGTTCTGATCAGGACTCCCGGCGGCCTCAGTCCCGCAGCCAGTAGTACAGCGACGTGGCCAAGAACGCAAAGGTGACCGTGGGTCCGATCACCCAGAGCGGGTTGAACGGCATTGCATAGTGGTTGACGGCCCAAACCACGACGAAGGACTTAAGGACGATCAGGCCCCAGCAGAAGTAAATGAGGTTCTCGACCCGCCTGCGGTGCCTCGCCTGGCGCTCCTCGTCTGTCAACCCAGCCTCGCTGTCGAGGCGGAGCCCATGGCGGATCAGGGCTCGCATCCTCGGGTGAAATGATCTGTTGGCATTCATGTCGTGCCTCCTGGGGTTTGGGGTGGTCAGGGCGCCAATCTGTTGCAGCACACAGTAGGACGATGCAGGCCGAACCGCTCCGCATCGGTTGCCAAACCCGGCGCATAAATTGCAGGCGGCCCCCCGGCAGTCTGCGCGAAGGCCGTTGGGAATCCCTTTTGAGAAGGGCGGATTGTGCCAATGAGCGAGGTTGACGCGAGCTGCGCGAGCGCGCTCCGCTCATCGTGCGCAAGGACCTGCACGCCTCCTGCCGATAGCCTCGGAGGACGGGGGTCCCCGCAGGCAATGGCTACTTCGAGTTGACGCCCAGGTAGTTGCCGTAGCCGACCGTCAGCGTCGAAAGGATCAGGATCGCAATGCCGGCGCCGATCAGCAGGTGGGTCCGCTTGCTCGCCCCCTTCCACTCGTGCAGGATCCAGCCCCACATGGTGCTGAAGATGATGATGCTCGCCATGTGCAGCGTCCATGACGAGAAGCGGAAGGCGCCCATCTGGGTCTCGCCCATGGTGTAGAAGAAGAACTGCATGTACCACGTCGTGCCGGCCAGGGCGCAGAAGAAGAGGTTTGAGAGCACCGGGATGCGGAGTGCGGTGGATGTCGCTTCCTTCGGGCCCGGCTCGGGTCGGAGCATCCGGCTCAGGTATTGGTAGCCCGTCCGGTTGCGCAGATTGAGCGCGACGCACCAGATCAGGTTTGTGGTGAATCCCCCCAGGAGGACGACGACCAGCTTGGGCAGGCCCGTCCAGATCGCCCGGGTTCCGGCCGCCGCCGAAAGATCTGAAATGGGGGCTCCCGCGTTCAGGCCGTACGCGAAGCACGCGCTCATGATCCCGGAGAACACCGCGACGACCATGCCCTTCGAGAAGTTGAACTCCTTGATGGCGGCGCGCTTCTTATCCTCGGGCATTTCGCGCTCCTTTGACAGCCCGGCAAGGGCCGCGATCGCGATGCCGGCTAGGCACACGCCGACGCCGAGCAGGATGATCTTGCCCGAGGTGCTGCTGGCGATCGCCACCAGCTGCCCCTTGAAGATCGGCGGCACAAGCGTGCCGAACGCGGCGCAGAATCCCAGAGCCACGCCCATGCCGAGCGACATGCCCAGGTAGCGCATCGTCAGCCCGAAGGTGAGGCCGCCGACACCCCAGAGCACGCCGAACAGCCAGGTGTAGAACAGGGTCTCACCCGGCGTATGGCGCAGGACGCCCACGAGATCGTTGGTCATTGTCAGCCCGAGCACCCATGGCGCGATGATCCAGCTGAAGAATCCGCCGATCAGCCAGTAGGTTTCCCACGCCCAGTTGCGCACCTGCCGGTAGGGGACGTAGAAGCTGCCTGAGGCCAGGCCGCCCATCCAGTGAAAGAAGACGCCGAGGAAGGGGTTGGGGTTCATGGGGTGAAAGCGGTCGGGGCGCGGCCGGTGGCTTGGGTTTTAGTTGCGCCGCCTGCGCCAATGGTCCGGGGACTGCCCGAACTGTTTCTTGAACGCGGCGGAGAGGTGGTAGGGGGAGGCGAATCCGAGGCGCTCGGAGATCGTCTGAAGGCTGTCGGAGGAGTTTCCGATCATCCTGCGGGCCTTCTCGAGGCGAAGCCTTCGCACGTACTGGTAGGGCGCCAGGCCGGTGTGCCGCTTGAATTCCCGCCGAAAATAGGAGTAGGCCACGCCGAGCTCACGGGCGAGCCCGGGGATCGCTGGGGGATCGTCGACGGAGTCCATGAGCAGCTGCTCCGCCTGGGCGACGAAGCTCGTAATGGGACGGGGCGCCTCGCGCAGGCGCGGCGCCTCGACCACAAGCGAGAGCGCGTGCAGGGCGAGCGCCGCGGCCTCGGGATCGAAGCCCGCGGCCAGCACGCGCAGGCGCCCCTCGATGCCGTCCATCAGGGCCGCGAGCTCCCGGGCCCGCTCCATCGTCACCACCGCGCGGGCGGGGGAAAGTGCGCCGTTGCCGAAGAGGGCCTCCGGCGTCGGCCCCTGGACCTCGATCCACTTCTCGGTCCAGCCCGTCTTGGGATCGGGCGCGTAGCGGTGCCACACGCCGGGAAGAACCACGAGGGCGGTGCCGGCGGCCACCTCGACCAGCCCCGTCGCGCGCGACTCGAACAACCCCCGGCCGTCCGAGATGAGGACGATCTGGCAGGCTCCGAGAACCCGCCCGTTCTCCCAGCTGAAATGGTGGTCCGGGGGGTGGCCGGGGGGCGGGTAGGGCGAGCCCGCCTGGCACGTCTGCCGGCCGCAGCCGGTGACGGCGATTCCCCATGCTTTGGATTCCGGCGGGAGGACGAGATACCTGCGGTAGTCGGAGGCGGCGCGCATGCAGGGTCAAATTATGAATGTTAAAGGTCAGCCCCGGCATTCCAAGTCAAGTTTCAATAGGGTATGATTCCATTCTTAATCCCCGGAGGCTCCATTCGGGATGTGTCAGAAACTGCATTGAGCTTCGCCAGGCAACCCCGTATCTTTTCACCGTGAACCCCACCTCCTACCGCTCCGCCGTCGAAGTGTACGCCGACCAAGGCGTCGATACCGAGGCCGCGCTGGCGACCCTGGCCGCCACACCCGTCTCGCTCCAGTGCTGGCAGGGCGACGACGTCGGGGGCTTCGAGCGTCCCGGTGCGACCCTTGGCGGGGGCGGCATCCAGGTCACGGGCCGGTACCCGGGCAAGGCCCGGACCCTTGACGAGCTCCGCTCGGACCTCGACCAGGCGCTGCGCCTCATCCCGGGGAGGCACCGCGTGAACCTCCATGCCATCTACGGCGATTTCGCCGGCAAGAAGGTTGAACGCAATGAGGTCGCGCCGGAGCATTTTGCGGGATGGGTCGACTGGGCAAAGGCCCGGGGTCTCGGTCTCGACTTCAATCCGACCTTCTTCTCGCATCCGCTCGCCGACGACGGCTTCACCCTGTCGCACCGCGACGCCTCGGTCCGCAAGTTCTGGATAGAACACGCGATCGCCTGCCGGCGGGTGGGCGCGGCCATGGGTTCTGCGCTGGGAAAGACCGTGGTGACCAACCTCTGGATTCCGGATGGCTGCAAGGATCTTCCGGCGGACCGAAAGGGACCGCGCGTGCGCCTGGAGGAGTCGCTCGACGCCGTGTTCAGCGAGCCGATCGATCCCAGGCACCAGCTTGACGCGCTCGAGAGCAAGCTGTTCGGCATCGGCTCCGAGAGCTATGTCGTCGGCTCGCACGAGTTCTACCTGGGCTACGCGGTGAAGCACCAGAAGCTGATCTGCCTGGATATGGGCCATTTTCATCCGACCGAGTCCGTGGGCGACAAGGTCAGCTCCGTCCTGCTGTTCGTCCCCGGGCTCCTGCTCCACCTTAGCCGCGGCGTCCGGTGGGACAGCGACCACGTCGTCCTTTTTGACGAGCCGACCCGCGCGGTGCTTGAGGAGGTCGTCCGGGGCGGCTTCCTTGCGCGCACCCACATCGGCCTCGATTACTTCGACGGCAGCGTGAACCGGGTGGCTTCGTGGGTCATCGGCTGCCGCAACGCGCTCAAGGCGCTGCTGGCGGCGCTCCTCGAGCCGTCAAAGGAGCTCAGGCGCCTGGAGGACACGGGCGACTTCACGGCGCGCTTGGCGCTGATCGAGGAGGGCAAGACCCTCCCCCTGGCGGCCGTGTGGGAGGAGCATTGCAGGCGCAGTGGGGCCCCTCTCGACAGGGCCTGGTATCCCGAGATCCGGCGCTACGAGAGGGAAGTGCTTGGCGCGCGAAGCTGACATTCATTTGGCGAGTGCCCTCAAGCACGTGAACTGCCCCGAGCCATTTCCTTTCTGAAATGAATACGGTGCTGTGCGCAGCCGTCGACCTCGGGGCCACCAGCGGCCGCGTGATCGTCGGCGAGTGGAGCCGAGCGGGCCTCGACCTCCGGGAGGTGCACCGCTTCCCGAATGGTTTTCGCACCATGGCGGGGCACGAGTACTGGGAGCTGCCGCGCCTTTGGGGCGACGCGTGCGCGGGCCTTGTCAAGGCGCGACGCCTGTATCCCAAGCTTGCCTCCGTCGGCGTCGACGGATGGGGGGTCGACCACGTGCTGGTGAACGACAAGGGCCGGCCGGTCTTCCCGGTTCATGCGTACCGCGACACCCGTACGGCCGCGTCGTCCCGGGAGCTCGGCCGCCGGGGGATTGGCCGGGTCTATTCGCTCACGGGAATCCCGAACTACCCGTACAACACGAGCCTCCAGCTCCAGGAGACACTCCGCGCCTGCCCTGCGGTGGCAAAGGCGGCTTCGCGCTGCCTGTTCATACCGGACTACTTCAATTTCCTCCTCTCGGGGCGCATGGAGAACGAGTTCTCGATGTCGAGCCATTCGCAGCTGATGGACGTCCACGGCAGGGACTGGTCCAAGGCCGCCCTCGACTTCTTCGGCATTCCTGCGGCGTGGTTCACCAGGCCCGCGCTCTCCCCGCGGCGCCTCGGCCGGGTCACCGGGATCCCCGAGCTTCGCGGCGTGGCGTCCATCCTTGTCCCGGGTCACGACACGGCGTGCGCCTTCGCGGCGATGCCGGCCGCGACCGACGGCACCGATCTCTACCTGAGCTCGGGCACGTGGTCCCTTCTCGGGTTCGAAAGCGACGTGCCGCTGGTCGGATCCGGGGCCCTTGGGGCGGGAGTCTCGAATGAGCGGATGGGGGACGGCCGGTACCGGCCCCTGAGGAGCTGCCTCGGCCTCTGGCTGCTCGAGAGCATATTGCCGGAATTCAGCTCGAGACCGGGGACGGCCGGCGCGTGGCGCCGGCTCATCGGCGCCGCGGCGCGCGCTCGTGCCCCGGCCGTGCTCCTCAACCTCTCCGATTCGACCCTTTTTAACCCGCGCTCGATGCGCTCGGCGATAGACCGGCAGCTGAGGCGGCGCGGGGCCCGCCCGCCGGGGGACCTGGCCGGATACACGAGGCTCATCTGCGACTCCCTGGGCAGGGGCCATGCCGATGCCGTGAAGGTGTTCGAGCGCCTTGCAGGCCGTTCGTTCAAACGCATCCTCATCGTCGGCGGGGGCTCGCAGAACCGCCTGCTCTGCCAGACGACCGCCGACGCCGCGGGAATCCCCCTCGCGTCCTTCTCCCTCGAGGGCTCCGCCGTGGGGAACATCGCCGCGCAGCTGGTGGCCCTGGGGGCCGTGGAAGATCACGCGGCGTTTCGGGCGGTCCTTTCCCGCCAGCTCAAGGCGGCTGAGTTCCGGCCAAGCTAAGGCGGGCCCGGGGTCGGGCTCACTGCCACTCGAGGACCAACAGGGAGACGGCCTGCCGCGGCAGCGGGAAACGCAGCGCGGCGCCACCCTCTGAAAGCACCGTGGGGGCCGCTTCGGCCATGAGCGCAAGCTGGCCCGCGGCCTTGATCCGCGCGTACTGGGATCCATCGGGCTCGGCGGGCGAGCCGAGCCGCGTCCACTCGGCGAAAGAATTGCTGTGGGATGCGTCGATGCGGTAGTGGGTCAGGAGCGCCGTTCCTGAGCGGACCGGCAGATTCCCGAGGCGAAGCTCCACGTCGGCGGCGGGCCCGGGCACGTCGTCGTCATGGTAGTGCCAGACGAGCACGCACAGCCTCCTGCCCTCGAGGCTGGCGAGGGCGGCGACGTCCGGGGCTCCCCGCACGCCGCCCTCCAGGATCGCGTCCAGAGGCACTTCCTGGGAGCTCTCGGCGGAGATCCGTCGGCCGCCCATGCGGCTCAGCATCCGGAAGACATTGAGGACGGGAAGGTCGATGCCGTTGCTCGCGAGGACGCGTTGTCCCGCGAAGTAGGGCTGGTCCTCGAACTCGAAGGCCCACGTGAGGGCGCCCTCGAGGTTCACCCCGCGCCGGTCCGCCAGCGCGTATTCCCGGGCAAGGCTCGCGGCCGTGTAGCTCGAATACATCGTTCCCGTTCGGTAGCCGAGCTGCGGCCCGAGGCACGCGGCGCAGCCGTCGGGATCGCACTCGCCGATCACGATCGGCCTGTGCCGGAGCTCGGGGACCGCGGAGATCATCGCGAATCCCCTGTCGATGGTCGTTAGCTGGGCCGCGATTCCGAGGCGCACATGCCCGTCGACGAACGACGGGGAGCCCTTCGCGTGGAAGGAGAGGAAGTCGGTCGGCGTCCCCGAAAGGCCCGTCGCGAAGTTTCGCCCGCGCGCGCAGTGCGCGAGGAAATCCTCCATGAACTTGCCGCCGCTGCCGGCCACGTCCGGCCCTCCCACGCGCGCCGTCGGAAGGGCCCGGCGCACCGCGTCGACGGCGAAGTCGTGCAGCTTGTAGAACTCCTCCGGCGTCGCGTGCCAGTAGGATGCGCCGTTGGCCTCGTTCCAGACCTCCCAGAACCAGGTCTCGACCTCGGCGCGCCCGTAGCGCTCCACGCAGTGCCGCGTCCACTGGTAGACCAGGTCGGCCCATTTGGCGTAGTCCGCCGGGGGATAGGACCAGCCGGTTCCGATCACATCATACTTGAGGCCCGGTCTCCATTTGTGCTGGTAGGGCAGGGGCGTTGTGGAAAGGGCCTGTGGCATGAACCCGATCTCGGCGTAGGGCCGCACCCCGCGCGCGCGGTAGGTGTCGAAGATCCGGTCCAGGATGGTCCAGTCGTAGACGGGCTTTCCGGAGGGATCCTCGGTGTAGGCATTCGTGCTGCCCCACTTGAAGGCGGGCGTGCCGTCCCCGGTGCAGAGCAGGTTGTGCGCCCGGAAATACACGGCCCCCGGCCGCAGCTCGCCGAGCTCGGCGAGCAGGCTGCGGCCGTCCTTCATCGTGGCGTAGTTTGGCTCGTCGGCCCCGAAGAATCGCCAGATGGGCGCCATCTCCCCCAGGGGGCGGGCGGCGTCGACACGTATCGATACGGGGAACGACGCGGCGGGTGCCGGGGCGGCTTGCGCCCGGGCCCCGACGGCCGTCATTAGGGCGATCGGGACAAGGCGCGCGAGATGGCCTGGCGTCGTCATTGGGTGGGGCTGGAGTCCGCATGAGGCGACCCGGCCGGTTGCCCAAGCGGCGGCCTCTCTCCTACAGGGCGGCTCTGCCGACGCGATCCTCCATGCACTTGACCGTTAGGTAAAACTGCGGAACCTGTGCTCAAGGCCCGATCGGCAATGCCACGCCCCACTCTCAACGATATCGCGCGGGAACTCGGCTATTCGAAGAACACGATCTCGCTCGCGCTCAGGGCGAGCCCGCAG
Source organism: uncultured Opitutaceae bacterium (assembly GCA_964534685.1). Classification (GTDB taxonomy): domain Bacteria; phylum Verrucomicrobiota; class Verrucomicrobiia; order Opitutales; family Opitutaceae; genus Palsa-1447. The sequence goes on along the minus strand of CAZHPC010000023.1, from coordinate 22,355 downwards.
ATCCCGCCCGCGACGAGGGAGCGCATCAAGGCCGCCGCCGACCGCCTCGGCTACCGGCCGAACGCCGTCGTCTCGCAGCTCATGGCGCAGCTTCGATCGGCGCGAACGAGCCGCCTGCAGGCGACGCTTGCCCTGGTGAACGCCAACCTCGACCGCCATGCCTTCAAGAATCACCCGACGATCCCCATCTACGTCGAGGGCTGCGAGGGCAGGGCGGCGAGCCTTGGGTACGATTTTGACCGGTTCTGGATGCACGACCCGGACCTCACGGCCGAACGGTGGCTCCGCATCCTCGGCACCCGCGGGATCAAGGGCGTCGTGCTGGTCGGCCTCATGGACACGAACCACCTGCCCGCGCGCCTGCAGCCCGTGTGGGAGAGGCTGCCCTGCGTCGTCACCGGCGTGCGCACGCGCGACCCGGCGCTCTCCTACTGCTGCGTGGACCACTACAATCTCGCGCTCATCGCCTTCGAGCGCGCCCTGGCGCTCGGCTACCAGCGCCCCGGCCTCGTGCTGGACGACGTGATCGATGCGCTTGTGGAGCGCAGGTTCTCGGCGGGCTACCTGACGGGGCAGCGCCAGCTGCCGAGGTCACAGCAGATTCCGGTCTTTGGCGACGTGAACGGGCCCGGCAGGGCGGACGCCTTCCGCGCGTGGCTCGACCGGCACAGGCCGGACGTCGTCTTCACGCTGTACAACAGCGTCATCGGCTGGCTCAAGGCCGCGGGCCGCCGGATTCCGGACGACATCGGTGTGATCCAGCTCGAGTGGCGTGCGTCGCGGCCCGACATCGCCGGAATGAACCAGCACAACCTGGTGACCGGCGAGGCGGCGGTCGACATGGTGGTGAGCCAGATCCACCACAATGAGGCCGGAGTCCAGGAATTCCCGAGGGCGACGCTGATCGGGGCGACGTGGGTGGACGGGGCGTCGGTGCGGCAGCAGCCGCGGCCGGGGCCCAGACCCCGGCGCGGGCCGCTGGGCGCGAGACCCTAGAGCTCGAGCACGACCACTGACATCGCCGGCAGGACGACGCTCAGCTCGTTCCCGGAGAGGGTGGCGCCCGTGAACGCCTTTGGCTCCACGACGTGAGGGGAATCAAAGGTGTTGTGCGAGGTCATCGACGGGGCCGACAGCACCCGGCCGCTGACCGTGCCCGGCGCGGGGCCGACCACCGTGCACGCCACCGTGACGGGGCTGTCGGGATCGGTGTTGACGAGCGAGACATGGATGCGACCGGATCCGTCGCGCGAGGCCGAGGCGCTCACTGCGGGAATCTTCTCCTTGGCCGAGTCGAGGTCGGGGGTCTTGAGCTCGATGGGGATCGAGGTCGCGCCCTGGTGGACCTTCATCATCTCGAAGACGTGGTACGTCGGCGTCAGGACGATCCTGTCGCCCTCGGTCAGGATCATCGCCTGGAGGACGTTCACCATCTGGGCGATGTTGGCCATCACGACCCGGTCGGCGTGGGCCTGGAAGATGTGCAGGTTGAGGGCCGCCAGCAGGGCGTCGCGCAGGGAGTTCTGCTGGAAGAGGAATCCAGGGTTTGTCCCCGGCTCGACGTCCGTCCAGATGCCCCACTCGTCGACGGCCAGGCCGACCCGCTTCTTCGGGTCGTACTTGTCCATGATCGCCGAGTGGCGGCTCACGAGCTCCTCCATGCGCAGCGTGTTGGCGAGCGTGCTGAGGTAAGCCTCCTTGCCGAAGTTTGTGGCGGAGCCCTTGCTCTCCCACCTTCCGCTCGGGATCGTGTAGTAGTGCAGCGACAGGCCGTCCATCTGGTGGCCCGCGATCCTCATCAGGGTGTCGGTCCATTCGTAGTTGAAATCGTTGGGCCCGCATGCGACCCGGTAGACTCTGTTCTCAGGTCCGGGCATATAGTTCTTTATGAACGTGTTGTAGCGCCGAAAGTTGTCGGCGTAAAACTCGGGCGTCATCGTCCCGCCGCATCCCCAGCTCTCGTTTCCAACGGCGATGTAGCGGACCTTCCACGGCTTGTCCCTGCCGTTTGCGCGGCGCAGGTTTGCCATCGGGGAATTGGCGTCGGAGGTCATGTACTCGACCCACTCCATCGCCTCCTGGACCGTGCCGCTGCCGACGTTGAGGCAGACGTAGGGCTCGATTCCCAGCATCTCGCACATGTCGAGGAACTCGTTTGTGCCAAAATGGTTGTCCTCCACGACGCCGCCCCAGTGGGAGTTGTACATCGAGGGGCGCTTCTCGCGCGGGCCGATCCCGTCCTTCCAGTGGTACTCGTCCGCGAAGCAGCCGCCCGGCCAGCGGAGGATCGGGACGCGAAGGTCCCTCAGCGCCGCGAGCACCGCGTTGTTGTAGCCGCGCGTGTTCGGGATCGGCGAATCGGGCCCCACCCAGATGCCGCCGTAGATGCAGTGGCCGAGGTGCTCCGAGAACTGGCCGTAGATGTTTCGGTTGATGACGGGGCCGGACTGGTCGGCGTGGAGGACGAGCTGCGCCTCGGGGCCCGCTCGGGAGACGGCCGGGGAGGCGAGCGCGGCCAGCATCGCGGCCCAGCGGATTAGGGGTGGGGTCATAAGGGGTTGTGATACCCGCGGCAGGCGCGGAAACGATTCCGCTGTTACTTGACCGTCATGCTGCCGGGGCCCGTCAGACCTCAATCATTGCCTTGACGACCCCGGTCTCGGGGCGGACCCACGCGGGAAAGGCCTCCTGGACGCCCCCGAGGGGCGAGCGGTGGGTTATCCAGGGGGCCGTGTCGATGCGGCGGGTCTCGATGAGCCGGATGATTCGGGTGAAGTCTTCGGGCAGCGCGTTGCGGCTGGCCATCAGGGTCAGCTCGCGCCTGTGGAAATTGGGATCGTTGAACGTGACGTCGCCCTGGAAGAGCCCCACGAGGACCATTCGCCCCCCGGGGGCGGGATAATCGAACGCCGCCGCCATGGACTTCGGGTTTCCTGTCGCGTCGAAGACGGCGGTGGGAAGGTCGCCGCCGGTGATGCGCCGCAGCGCCTCAAGGGGGTCCTCCTTCGCGGTGTTTACCGTGTGGGCGACGCGCAGCTGGCTCTGGCAAAACCCGAGCCGGGCGGCATTGACGTCGAGGGCGATGACGCGGGCCCCGGCCTCCAGCGCGAACTGCGCGACGGAGAGTCCGATGGGCCCGGCGCCGATCACGAGCGCGAATTCGTCCTTGCGAATCTGGGCCCGCTCCACGGCGTGGCAGCCGATGCCAAGGGTCTCGACGAGCGCGAGCTGCTCGTAGGTGAGCGAGGAGGAGGGGTGGAGCTTCCGCGACGGGACGAGCATCCGCTCGCGCATGCCCCCGTCCGTGTGGACGCCCAGGACGCGCAGCTCCGAGCAGCAGTTCGGCTTGCCGCTGCGGCACGCGATGCACCTCTGGCAGTTGACGTAGGGCTCGACGGAGCAACGGTCGCCGGGCTTGACGTTCGCCACGTCCGGGCCCAGCCGCAGCACCTCGACTCCCAGCTCGTGGCCCAGGATTCGCGGGTAGCTGAAGAACGGCTGGCTTCCGCCGAAGGCGTGGATGTCCGTGCCGCACACGCCGACCCGGTGGACGCGCACAAGGGCCTCGTCCGGCCCCGGCGCTGCCGGCTCCGGCGCGTCCAGGTACGCCAGGCGCCCGGGCTGTTCGAGTCTGATCGATTTCATGGGAGGGTGCCGATGCTTGGGAAGGGTGGGTGCGGGCGCCCTCCACCCTTGGCCAAGAGCCGCCCATTGTTGAGACAAATCCGGCCGATGTTCGGCGCGGGAAGGCTGCGGCCGTGGCATTCGCGCCGCGATCCTCATCAACCGATCGATTCAGCGCGTCTTCCGGTTGGATAGATCAGGACACAAGGCACCGGCCCGCGCGCGGGGGAACGTCATTGGAATTTGCATGGACAAGCCGGAGAACCCTGCGTTCTCATGTGCGGGATATGCAACAGCAGGAAAGAAAACTAGTCACACCAGCCAGCCTGGCGATAGACGCGGTTCTCGTCATCCTCTTCTTCATCTACATGTACAGCGTCGTCTCCACGCACGTGCCCTCGAAGGACCACAGGATGATCCTGCTCTGGGGGGGCCTCGGTTCGGCGTGCCTCACGGGCGTGTTCTGGCTCACGCTGCAGATGTTCAGGGTGGTCGTTCGCGCGCAGCGCCAGGCTGCCAAGGGCTCAAACTGACCCTGAGTCAGGCTTGGCGCCTCCTGAACGAGGCCACAAAGAAGCCGTCCCCGTTGTGCGACTGGGGCAAAAGGGTCCTCCCGGCCAATTCCGGTTCGAATCGGGCGTCGTCCGCCAGGAATGCTCCGGCCACGGCCTCATTTTCGGAACGGCAGAGGGAGCACGTCGCGTAGACGAGAAGACCCCCGCGCCGCACCGATGGAGCGTTCTCCTTCAGGAGACGAAGCTGAAGGGCCGCCGCCTTTTTCACGTCCTCAGCCGAGGTGATCCACTTCAGGTGCGGGGCCCGCCGCCAGGTGCCCGATCCGGAGCAGGGAGCATCGACAAGCACCGCGTCGTAGCCGCCCGCCGGATCGGCGCCGGGAGCAATCTGGATTCGGCCCGCAAGGCCCGCACGGGACGCCCGCAGCGAGAGCTCCTCGAGCGCGGAACTCCTGACGTCGCGTGCCGCGACGCGACCCTTGGGGCCGAGCAGGGCGGCAAGCTGGAGCGTCTTTCCCCCTGAGCCGGCGCAGGCGTCAAGCCAGTGGCCCCCGGGTGCGACCCCGACGGCTCCCAGGATCAGCTGCGAGCCGACGTCCTGGACCTCCACCTTGCCCGACGCAAAGGCGTCGGTCCTGCCGACATCCGTGCCGGGCGGCAGCTCGACCGCCCCGGCAATCAGGGCGCTCGGCTTCCAGCTCCACCCGAGGCGGTCGAATTCCCCGAAGACCGCGCCGGGGTCGTCGGTCTGCAGCCTGAGCCAGAGCGGTGCCCTCGAAAGGAGCGTCTCGCGAAGGGGAGGGAGGAAGGCCCCCGGGCACTCGCCCCGCAGCCAGGCGGGGCTCAGCGCGTCCGCATCGGCGCCGAGGATGCGGGCCTTCTCGCCCGCGTCCGCTGGGCACTCGGGCAATCCGGCGGAAACCTCGGCGCGGAAGGGCCCCAGTTCGGGCGTGTCCGCGGCAAGCCATGCGGCGCGCCGGACCGCCGCGGGCGGATCCGAGTCCAGGAGGGGCTCGACCCAGGGAAGGTAGCGCACCGCCGTGTAGACAAGCTCCCTGTAGAGGCGACGGTCGCGCGAGCCCAGGCGCCGGTCCCCGCCCAGCAGCGCGTCAATCCTTGCCGGCAGGCCCGAATCGCTCCTCCAGTGCTGGCGCACCCGCCCAAGGATCCCGAGAAGCGTTCGCTGCTGGCTGCCTGCGCGGCTCACGGCACGTGTGCGGGGGCTGTCGCCTGGCGCCCTCGGTCAGAACTTGAGGAGGTTCAGGCCCACTTCCAAACCGAAATGGCCCTGGTTGTTGTTCGGCCCCGCTGAGAATACCACGGCGACCTCGAGGTTCCACGTGTTCGAGATCTTTTTGTCGACCCCGTAGTACTGGTCGATGAAGAGGTGGTCGCGCGCGTCGAAATCCCCGCGCGTGAAGACGTCGTAGACCTCGTTCACCCGTGCCCGAAGCTCGTAATGGTAGGTGTCCACCCCGACGATGGGGTTGTACCCCAGGCCGGGGACGTAGAAGGTCCCGTACTTGTCCGAGAGGTACCCGACGCCGAACCGGGCCATCCACACGTCCCCCTCGTGCATGGTGACGTCGGTGTCGAGGGCGCGCTGGGAGGCCCTCCTTGTGGAGACCGTGTCCTCGAAGTTGAGCGAGAGCCAGCGCGTGACGGTCGCGGTCATCTCCGCGTGGGTGTCCGAGAAGTCGGTCTGCCCGGGGGCCCGCTGGAACCGGAAATCCTCGGAGAAATTGAGCGTCAGGAGGTCGCGCGACCCGTAGTCCTTGTCGCGGGTCTGGAGCGTGTTGTTCAGGCCGATCCGCAGCACGTTCGCCGCCTGCAGCTGGTCCACCGCCCTCATGTCGCCTAGCTCCATGATCGGCAGGTAGTTGGTGAAGGTGCTCCGGTCGATCGGCGGTATCCAGTCCGCGGACTTGCCGGCGTCCGGGATGTACCGGTAGCTGAGGGTGGGGGTCATCAGGTGCCGCAGCCCGTCGATGTGCCAGATGGGGTTCTCGTAGTCGAAGAGCGCGCTCGTCTTCAGGTCGGCGTCAAAGCCGAGCTCGCCCAGGGCGCGGCTCGTGCCTCCGGGGTTCGCCGCCCCCCGCGTGTCCCAGTACGCGGTGTAGCGGCCGCCGACCACGGGCGTGAAGTCGGCGATCCCCTTGTACGAGAAGGGGCGCGAGAGGCCGACAAACGTGTCGAAGCGGTCGCTCACAAGGTGGGCGCCGCCGAGCGGCGGATCCTCGGCCAGATGGGCGACGCCCGAGTTGAAGCGCAGGTAAAGGCCTCCGCCGATGGCCGTGGGCAGCAGGTCGAACCGGATCTCGGGCAGCCTCTGCTGGACCGGATAGAACGAGTCGGGCTGGAACCGGGCGAAGACCGACCCGAGGAAATCGGAACCGGTATAGACCGACTCGAGGTAGTTGTCGGGCTCCTGGACCGGGACGAACTCCTTGGAATGGAAGTCCCGGATGACCTCCGAGTCCGTCGACCAGTTGATGTCGCCGGTGAGCGACAGGTCCGGCGTCACCTGCTGGTCGTGCATCCATTCCGCAAAGGCGCGGTTGGCCGGCACGGGGTTTCCGAGGATGTCCGCATTCCTCTGCCCGTAGTCGTAGATGTAGCCGGACTTGAGGTATCCTATGGCCCGGCCGTCGCCGCTCGCGACGTCATAGCTCGCCACCGGCCCGAACATGACGCCCCGGTTCGTGTAGAGACCCAGGTCCGGCCCCGCGCTTGCGCCGCCGACCACGGGGACGTTCAGGGCCGTGTCGACCCAGGCCCCCAGGTTCTTTCGGTAGCCGAGACCGACGGTCACGTCCGAGAAGGTCTTGTCGCGCGCGAGGTCCTGGCCCATGCGCGAGACCGGCAGGGGGCGGAAGTTGCCGATGCCCAGGTTCGCGCCGGCGAGCCTCAGGTAGTGGCCCGGGGACCAGATGAGCGTCTTGGCGCGGACGGTAGGCTGCCACGAGCCGGGCTCGCGGTAGGTGACCGTGGCGTCGTGGACCACGACCTCCGTTCTGTCCCCCTCGGCGCTGGCTCCTGAGATGAAGTAGGGGGACCTGCCGATCCTTAGGTTCGTGGCCGTGAACTTCCCGTTGCCGCGGTTGATGCTGACGGTGTCGGCCAGGAGGCGGTCCCCGAGCCGGTCCAGGATCACGTTTCCGCTCGCCACCGCGATCTGCGTCCTCTGATTGAAGCGGATCTCGTCGGCCGTCAGGAGAAAGTCGGCACCCGACAGGCGCGCGTCGGGCTTCGCGAGCAGATCGCCCGTGGTGTAGTCGGTGGAGATGGGGCCCCCGGCCGAAAGATCCGAGGTCGCGTCGGGGCCCGGCGCCGGCGCATCGGCTCGGGCTCCCGGGGAAAGCGCGGCTGCAAGGGCGAAGAGAAGGGCGGATCGGCGCATCACTCGGCCTGAGCAAATGCACCGGGGCGCGCGCAGGCAAGCCTCTCAGCCGGCCCCGGGCTCCGGCGCATAATTGCGGCCGGGGCGCACTTTTGGCTTTTTAGCGGGGCCCGCGGGCCCCATCGTGTGCCGCCGCATGCCCAGCAAACCACACACCCGCATGTCCAAGGCCGTGCGCGACATGGCTCCGCTCAGGTCGGAGGTCCGGGAGCTGGGCGCGGCGCTCGGCCGGGTGATCACGCAGATCGAGGGCCGCGAGGCCCTCGACACCGTGGAGCTCCTCCGCAGGCTCGCCAAGGCGCGCCGGGCCGGCGAGCCGGACGCGGAGCGCCAGCTTGCAAAGGCGGTCGCGGAGCTCGAGCCCGAGGCGGCGTTCAACCAGGCGATGGCCTTCACGCTCTACTTCGAGCTGGTGAACCTCGCGGAGGAGAATTTCCGGATCACGCTGCTGAGGCGGCGCCGGGTGGCCCACGCCCGGGGCGCCGACGAGGGCCGCCCGATAAGGGAGTCGATTGACGCCGCGGTGACCGAGCTCAAGGCGGCCGGGGTCGAGGAGCCCGAGATGCAGCGGCTCGTCGACACCCTCGCCATCGAGCTTGTCTTCACCGCGCACCCCACCGAGACGAAGCGCCGCACCCTCCTTGCCAAGCTCCGGCGCCTCTCGAGGATCCTGCGCGCCCGCGCCCTTCCGGAGTCGACACCTGACACCGCGGTCCTGGACCCGGAGACCGTCGAGCGCGAGATCGCGGCCCTCTGGCTCACGGACCGCAGCCGCACCGTGCGGCCCGAGGTGAAGGACGAGGCCCGCACCGGCCTCTGGTACTTCGACAGGACGCTGATCGAGACGATGCCCCGCCTGCAGGGGGACATGGAGCGCGCCCTCGCGCGCCACTATCCCGGGGTGCGCCCGCCGAGGAGGTGGCTGACGTTCGGCTCGTGGATCGGCGGGGACCGCGACGGCAATCCGGAGGTCACGACCTCGACGACCGCCGACGTGCTGCTCCTTCACCGCCGGCTCGCGATCGAGAAGCTGCGCGCGACGGCGACCGAGCTCGGCCGCATGCTCACCGTGAGCGACCGGCGCGACACCGTCGTGCCGGCGCTCAAGCGCGAGCTGCGCGAGGACCTGCACCTGTCCAAGCACTTCGAGAAGATCGAGAAGAGGTATCCGCACGAGCCCTACCGCCTCCTCCTGGGCGTGCTCCAGGAGCGCCTCGAGCAGGCGAGGGACGAGCTCTTCGACGGGCGCATGCTCCTCGGCGGCGCCGTGGTCGGCTCCTGCCTGTCGCGCGCCACGGTCCGGGAGACCCTGGAGACGATCAAGGCGGGCCTGCAGGCGGGCAGGGCTGGGATGCTGACGGGCGGCGACCTGGCCGCGATGGAGAACCAGTTCGACGTCTTCGGCCTGCACACCGCGCGCCTCGACCTGCGGCAACACTCCGCGCTGCATGAGGCGGCGGTCGCGGAGGTCCTCGGGCGCCCCGGCTATCCGGCGCTGGCGGAAGGGGAGAAGATCCGGGTCCTCACGGAGGCGATCTCGGGGTCGGGCAGGATGGGCCCGGAGGCCGTCGCCCGGCTCTCCGACGCCACGCGCAACGTGATCGAGCCCCTCGTCCTCGCGGCCGACGCCCGGAGGGTCATCGGCGCCGAGGCGCTCGGCATCTACATCGTCAGCATGACCGACGGGGTGTCCGACGTGCTGGAGGTCGAGCTGCTCCAAAGGCTTGCGGGAAGCGCTCTGCCCGTCGCGCCCCTCTTCGAGACCCTTGCGGACCTCGAGCGCGCCCCGGGCGTCCTCGGGGAGCTCTTCGGGCTGCCGGGCCGCAGGCCCTTGCACCAGCACGTCATGCTGGGCTATTCGGACAGCAACAAGGACTGCGGCTACGTCACCGCCAACTGGGCGCTCTACAAGGCCCAGGAGTCGATCGCACGGGTGTGCGCCGGGGCCGGCGTGGCGCTCACCCTCTTCCACGGGCGCGGGGGCAGCATCGCCCGCGGCGGCGGCCCCGCGGCCAAGGCCATCCTGGCGCAGCCGGCGGGCCTTCGCGACGGCGGCATTCGCGTGACCGAGCAGGGGGAGGTGCTCTCGACGCGCTACCACGACCCTGACCTGGCGCACAGGATCCTCGAGCAGATGGCCTACGGGGTCATGCTCGGGATCCATTCCGCGACAAAGGAGGCGTCGGCGCCGCTCGAGTGGCGCGACCTCATGGAGGAGATGAGCCGCGCGGGATTCGAGGCCTACAAGGCCCTTGTCCACGACGACCCGGAGTTCCTCGTCTTCTGGCGGCAGGCGACGCCGATCGACGAGATCAGCAACCTGAAGCTCGGCTCGCGCCCGAGCTACAGGAAGGCGACCCAGAACGTCGCGGACCTGAGGGCGATCCCGTGGGTGTTCTCCTGGATGCAGAGCCGGTTCAACTTTCCGGGATGGTTCGGGCTCGGCAGCGCGCTCACGTCGGTGCTGCGCCGCGGGCCCCGGGAGCGGGAGCGCCTGAGGGCGATGCACGCGGGCTGGCCGTTTTTCCAGACCCTGATCGACAACGCGCAGCTGACGATGCGCAAGGCGGACATGGGGATCGCGGGCCTCTACGCGGGGCTCGTCGAGGACCCGAGGATACGCCGCCGCGTGCTCGGGATCCTCGCGGCGGAGTTCGAGCGCACCGAGTCGGCCATCCTCTCGGTCACCGGACAGCGGCGCCTCCTCGGCAGGGAGCCTGTGCTCCTGCGCTCGGTCGAGCTGCGCAATCCCTACATTGACCCGCTCAATTTCATCCAAGTGGAGATGATGCGCCGGCTGCGCGGGGGCGCGCCGCTCGCGCCCCGCGAGGCCGACGCCGTGCGCGCCGTGATCGAGCTGACGATCAACGGCATCAGCGGGGGCCTAAAGAACACGGGCTAGGGGCGCCCCGTTTTTGAGTGGCGCGCCGTGGCGAAGCCACCCAAGATGACCGACCCCAAAAAGGCGACGCAGTGATCCTTTCAAAGTCCGACCTCGCGGCGGTCCTCAACGCCCGCCACGGCTCCCCCCATTCCATTCTCGGAATGCACGCCTGCACCTACCGGCGCGGCCGCGGCCTGGTGGTGCGGGCCTTCCTGCGCGACGCGGCCGCGTGCGAGGTCGTCCTGACGGGCGAGACCCCCCCGGCGGTGTACCCGATGAAGCTCCTGGCCCCCGAGGGCCTCTTTGAGGTGTTCATTTCAAAGCACGACGAGGTCTGCGCCTACGAGCTCAGGGCCACCTCGGCCGGCGGCCGCGTCCGGCAGTTCCACGACCCGTACTGCTTTCTTCCCACGCTCGGGGACCAGGACGTGTTCCTCTTCAACGAGGGCAACGAGCACAGGATCTACGACAAGCTCGGGGCGCACCCCCGCGACCTGGGCGGGGTCAAGGGCGTGGCCTTCGCCGTCTGGGCGCCGGCGGCGGCCCGCGTGTCGCTCATCGGCGAGCTCAACGGGTGGGACGGTCGCTACCACCCGATGCGCAGCATCGGCGCCTCCGGGATTTGGGAGATCTTCATCCCGGGCCTTACGGAGGGCGCGCTCTACAAGTTCGAGATCCGCGACTCGCGGGGCGGCATCCGGATAAAGTCCGACCCCTACGGCGCCCGCTTCGAGGGCCCCCCGGGAAACGCCGCGATCGTCTGCGACACCACGGGCTTCACGTGGAACGACGGCGCGTGGATCGAGCGGCGGCGCTCGATGGCCGGCAGGCTCGACCAGCCGGTCTCGGTCTACGAGGTCCACCTGGGTTCGTGGAGGCGCAAGCCCGAGGAGGGGAACCGGCAGCTCACCTACCGCGAGATCGCGCCGCTCTTGGCCGACTACGTGACCGAAATGGGCTTCACTCACATCGAGGTCATGCCGCTGGCCGAGCACCCGTTTGACGGTTCGTGGGGGTACCAGGTGACGGGGTTCTACGCGCCCACGCACCGCTTTGGCTCCCCGGAGGACTTCGCCTGGTTCGTCGACCACCTGCACCAGCGGGGCATCGGGGTCATCATGGACTGGGTGCCGGCGCACTTTCCGAGGGACTCGTTCGCGCTCGCCGAGTTCGACGGGACGCACCTCTACGAGCACGCGGACCCGAGGCAGGGCTCCCACATGGACTGGGGCACGCTCATCTTCAACTACGGCCGCAACGAGGTCCGGTGCTTCCTGGTGGCCAACGCCCTGGCCTGGTTCGAGCGGTACCACATAGACGGCCTGCGCGTGGACGCGGTCGCGTCCATGCTCTACCTGGACTATTCCAGGGGGGAGGGGGAGTGGGTTCCCAACCGCTACGGCGGCAGGGAGAACCTCGAGGCGATCGATTTCCTTCGCCGGGTGAACGACCTTGTGCACTTCTACCATCCCGGCGGCCTGATGATCGCGGAGGAGAGCACGTCGTTCGCCGGCGTGACCCACCCGACGGCCGAGGGGGGCCTCGGCTTCGACTACAAGTGGAACATGGGTTGGATGCACGACACGCTCAGGTATTTCTCGAAGGAGCCCATCTACCGCCGGTTCCACCAGAACGACCTGACGTTCGGGATGCTCTACCAGTACGCCGAGCGCTTCGTCTCGGTCTTCTCCCACGACGAGGTCGTCCACGGGAAGGCGTCGCTCCTCTACAAGATGGGGTGCTGGCACATCCCGGAGAAGGCGGCCAACCTGCGCTCGCTCTACGCCCACATGTGGGCGTACCCCGGCAAGAAGCTGCTGTTCATGGGCGGCGAGTTCGGGCAGGCCCAGGAATGGAACCACGACGCGAGCCTCGACTGGCACCTGTGCCAGTACATGGACCATGAGGGCGTGCGCAGGCTGGTGGGCGACCTGAACCGCCTCTACACGGCCGAGCCGGTGCTCTCGTCCAACGATTTCAACCCCCACGGTTTCCGGTGGATCAGCTGCCTCGACGCGGATGCGAACGTGATCGCCTACCTGCGCAACGATTCAGGCGAGAAGGAGCTCTTCGCGGTCGTCGGCCATTTCGGGGGCGCCTCGCGGACGTACCGGGTAGGCCTGCCCCGGCGGGGCTGGTGGCGCGAGGTGATCAATACGAACAGCGAGTACTACGGCGGATCCGGCCTTGGCAACGATGGCGGCCGCGAGACATCGGACGAGCCGCGCGACGGCTACACGCAGTCCGTCGAGCTCACGCTGCCCCCGTACACGACGCTGATATTCAAGTGGACCGCACCGGCTTGAGCCGTCCGGGCGGCGGACGAATCCTCAGGGCTTTTTTGACTCGCGGCTTGTCGTGTCAGGCCGCACATTGTCTTGTGATAACCGACCTTATCGCACGTTAACCATGGCGCGCAAAATCAGCTTCATCAATTACAAGGGAGGCGTCGGGAAGACGTCGTTAATTGTAAATACGGCCGCTGCCTTGGCCAAAATGGGCAAGCGCGTGCTGCTTTTCGACCTGGACACCCAGTCGAACGCGAGCATCTGGCTGCTCAGGCTCGACCGCTGGAACAAGATCAACGCCACGGGGGAGGGCTCCGTCTACTCCATTTTTGATCCGGGCAGGGCACACCTCCGCGATCTGGTCATCAAGGACGTGGTCGAGGGCAAGGGGGGCGAGAAGCTGCTCCCCGGTCTCGACCTGGTCCCGACCACCTTCAACTTGGTCGACTTGGAGGCGGAGTTCCTTGGGGACCCGAAGCGGCCGGCGTACCTCGTGTTCTGCGAGCAGGTCGCGATGCTCGAGCCGAACTACGACTTCATCCTCTTTGACTGCCCGCCGAACATCCTGCGCGCCTCGCAGTGCGGAGTCTTCACGTCGAACGAGATCTATGTCCCGTCCAATCCCGACGCGCTGAGCCTGATCGGATTCACGCTTCTCGTGGACAAGCTCCAGAAGTTCCACGCTCTATCGGGGAGCTTCCGAAAGGCATCGATGGGCTCGCCCGCGCAGGTCCAGGGGCTCATCTTTAACTCCATCCGCACGGGCGTCGACATCGAGGTGCCCAAGATGAGAATGCAGCTGCGCCTGAACCAGTTCCGCGCGGCCAAGCGCGCGGCCCCGAGCGCAAAGATCTTCAACACTCAGATCCGCGACGCCATGGTGGTGAGGCGCTCGGTCGCTCTGGGGCTGCCGGTCATCCTTGTGGGCACCGACACCGGGGAAAACGTCGATTCCGTCACGAACGACTACAGGAAGCTTGCGACGGAGCTCGCCCAGCATGAGCCCGCGACCTAGTCTATCTCACAATGCCTGAACCGAAATTCACCGAGAAGGACTGGGATGAGGTGCGAACGTCCTTTGCGAGCTCGATCATGGTTGACACCCAGATCTCGAGCCTGGCGCAAAATCTTGATGGCCCGACATGGCCCGTGAAGACGAAGGACGAGACGCCGGCCAAGTACATCGACCTGAGCTACGGCGAGGCCCTGGAGCTCCTGGCTCTCAAGGGGCAGTCCGCCGAGAAGCTTGACCTGCTGATCTCGATCCTGAAGGAGACGCTGGCGTTCGACAACCCGTTTGGCGACATGGTCGACCAGACCGAGGCGGCAGCAGCGAGGGACAATCCGCTCCTGAAGAACATGGCGCGAAGCAGCATCCCCGAGAATTTCCCGATAGAGCTCACGGCCCTCGGGGCGGACACGGTGGAGTTCTGCAAGCTCGAGAACCTGAAGACCCTTGGGGCGTTCGCGGTGTTCGCGCAGGGAATGTCGCAGAACGTGATCATCGGCGGCGACTTCCGAAAGCTCCTGAATGCGCTGTCGAACCTGGATGAGGCGACCCTGGCCGAGATCCTCCCGTTCCGCAAGGGCGCGAAGGGCCTGCACCTGATCGAGGCTCTGGGACAGGCGAGCCGCCTTCCGAATCCCTTTCCGAAGGCGAATGAGGCGATCGAATGGTTTGCGGACGACTACGCCCACCTGAAGAAGGAGTTCACGGACATGGCGAGCCTGACCCGGATGCTCGGCGTCCTCGGCAACGTGGAACTCGAGGGCAAGGTTGCGGAGATCATCCGCCAGCTGATCAAGCCCGGATCCGCGAGGGGCGTGGAGAAGAAGGAGGGCAGGCCCGGATTCTTCAAGCGGATCTTCGGGAAATAGTATATACTGCGGACGCCCACCCGAATGGCAGATCCGTCCAATATCCGCTTTCCCACCAAGAAGACTGATTCCATTGGGAACCTTTCGCTTCGCCGCAACCGCGGCGCCACGGCCTCGCCGTTCACGGTCTCGGAGGCGACGGCCGCGGCGCGCGAGTCCATCCGGGCCATCGTGTCGGCCACGCGGCCGCCGATCGGCATGCGCGGCGCGGGCGCCGAGGACGCCCGGATTGCCGAGCTGGAGCGGTCGCTCCGGCAGCTCGAGCTGAAGCTCGCCGAGCGCGAGCGCATCGTGCAGGAGCGCGAGGCCCGCCTGCGGGAGTACGAGAGGGAGCTGGCTGAGGCGGAGGCGCTTCTGGCGGCAAGGGAGCAGCTTGTCGCCGCCGCGAGGAAGAGCACGTCCGCGCACGTGTCGCCCGAGGAGAAGACCGCCCTGGAGGCCCTGCGCGCCGAGCTCGAGCGACAGGAGGCGGTGCTCAAGGAGGCGCAGAACGCGCTTCATGAGCGCGAGCAGTTCATGGAGGAGAGCGAGACCCGGCTTTTTGAGAAGGTGCAGAACCAGCAGGAGCGGGAAATCGAGCTCGACCAGCGCGAGGAGGACCTGAAGCTGCACATCCGCAAAAACAGGGAAGCGGAGGCCGCCGGGAGTCCCGACGCCGCAGCGGCCCTGAAGGCGGAGGATGCGGCCGCGGCCGATTCGGACGAAATGCGGGCATGAGCCTTGACGCCCTTTGCCCGGGGGGCCTATTTTGATGCAACTTTTCCCGGGACGTGGCGTCCAACACACTCTAACTACGTAGCATGAGATACCTCCGTATTGCCCTTTGCGTTGCATGCCTGCCCCTTGCGAGTCTCCTGCGCGCCGCGGAGGACGAGAAGGAGGAGAAACAGGCGCCGGAGGAGATCCCCAATTTCAACCAGCTCGACGAGTACATCTACGTGCCGAAGTCGACCCTGAGCCTGGGCAGCCGGCTCTTCCTGCGGGGCCCGAAGACCAGCTATTCGGGACGGGGGTCGAATCCGTCCACGGTCAACCCCGGCGACGACACGACGGTCAGCATCCCCAACATTTCGCGCACCTACATCGACGGCTCGGTCTACCCGGACGCGCGCACGATCACGCAGAACACGGGGGTTGGCGGGGGGGTCAACGTGCCGATCTTCCCGGACGGCCGCACGAACACCTGGAGCTACGACACGGCCACGCAGCTCCTGCCGAACGGCGACATGGCCTTCCACACGTACACCGCCGACATCGTCGACGCTGGCGTCCACAACACGACGGGCCAGGCCAACGCCGGGGTCGAGCTGATCCTCGACCGGGACATGGGCAAGCTCGGGAAGCGCCTGACCTGGAGCTTCACCATGGGCTTCTCGATAGCGGACATCCGCTCGAGCCTCTACGCTTCCGTCGCAACCCAGGAGATCGTGCTCACGGACACCTACGACCTCTTTGGCCAGGTCCCCCCGGCCGCCCCGTTCAACTCGCCGACCGTCATCAGCCAGACCGTCTACGGCGGCGGCGGGACGGTGGTGTCGGGGACGGGCTCGGCCGCCTCGCAGAGCGTGACGCAGGAGATCCTTATCGGGAACGCGCCGCTCAACAGGACGGTGACCCCGACCCTCATTGAAACGACAAACCGGTACTTTACGGAGGGAGCCTACTACACGCTTCGTGCCGGTCCGACCGTGACGATGCCGTTCGGCCAGCACTGGAAGCTCAACCTGAGCGTGGGCCCGGCCGTGCTCTACACGGGTAGCGAGTTCAACGTCCTTGAGGATCTCGAGATCGCCACGGGCGTGGACGCCACGTGGCTGTACCAAAAGCGCACCACCAGGCTGATCCCGGGCTACTACGCGGACCTGAACCTCGAGTACCAGCTCACCGACACGGCCGGCTTCTACGTGGGCAGCATTTTCCAGGGGGCCGGCAGCTTCAAGCAGACGCTGCCGAGCGGCACGGACTCCGATGGCAAGCCCCTCAATTACAGCTCCACGATCGATTTCGGGAGCCAGGAGGGCGTCAAGGGCGGCATGACCGTCCGATTCTGACGCCGAGCGGCCGTCACTGGGAGAGGTCAGCCAGCACCGCCTCGACGTCCCTCAGGGCGCCGGGCGGGTAGAAGCTGTTGATCCTGGAAATGACCTGCTGGATGATGCCGTCCGGGCACGAGGCGCCGCCGGTCACAAGGATGCGCCTCGGCGCGGCTCCCGGATCGGGATTTCCCCCGCACCAGAGCGGCCGGCGCTCCACGTGGCCGCCCTGTCCCAGGATGCCCTTTGCCGGGAAGACGTAGTGCTCGGCCTCGCCCGGGGACAGGATGTTCGTCTCGCTCTGGATGAAGAAGGCCCTCTTGCCCAGCCGCTGCTCGCAGAGGCGGTAGAGCTGGTACGAGTTCGAGGAGTTCTTGCCGCCGATCACGAAGGCGGCGTCGAGGGGCTCCGAAAGGGCGCGGGTGAGGGCGTCCTGGTTGACCTGCGTGGCGTAGCAGAGCGTGTCGTTTCGGCCCTGGCCCCCGACGCGCGGGGGCGCGCCCGGCTCATCGGGGCCGAACCTCTCGGCGAACACGTACCGCAGGTAGGAGATGATCTCGCGGGTCTCGTTCATGAGGAGCGTGGTCTGGTTCACCACGGCGACGCGGCGGAGGTCGCGGTCGACGTCGAAGCCCTCCGTGAACTTCCCGGCGAAGAGCGACTGGAATCGGGCGGCGGCGGCCGGGCCCGTGCCGAGGCTCATGATGATCTCCCCGAGCTGGCGCGTCTCGTCCATGTTCCTTACGATTATTGCCGGCGCGTAGCGCCTCGTGTTCGAGAAGGTGGCCTTGGTCTCCTCGTGCTCGTGCTTTCCGTGGATCACGACCGTGTAGCCCTCGCGGCCGTAGGCCCGGGCGGCCTTCCAGACCTTCTCGACCAGCATGCAGGTGGCGTCGTACTGGCGGACGGCGATCCCCTTCCTGACGAGGCGCCTCTTGTCCTCGTCCGTGGCCCCGAATGCCGGGACGATGACGATGTCGTCCGGCGTCAGGGTGTCCCAGAGGTCCGGCCCCCCGGGCGACGCGGCGTGCACGACGCCCTTGTCGGTCTGCAGGTAGCGCAGGCCGCGCCGGATCAGGTCGTCGTTCACGAAGGGATTGTGGATCAGCTCCGAGAGCATGAACACGCGCCTTCCGGGATTTTCGGTGAGGGTCTCGTAGGCGCGCTCGATCGCGTTCTTGACGCCCAGGCAGAACCCGAAATGGCTCGGCACGAGGTAGTGCACCGCACCGAAGTCGAGCAGGACGGGGGCCGTTGCGGTGCGCTCGTGGCGCCTGGCGAGGGCCTTGATCGCCGTGCAGAGGCGCGACTGGTAGATCGCGCCGGCCTCGGCGTCCTGGGCGTAGATCGCGGTGTTCCGCTCCTTTTCGGGGCGGAACTTGTAGATGAAGTCGTTCTCCCCGAGGTTGAGGTACGGGACCTCGATCAGGAAGGGGTCGAGCTTCGCCAGGATCCCCGCGAGGGAGGGGGAGAGCCCACCCGGGCTCGCGTCGAGCCTCTCGACCGGCGCGAAGGCGATTTCCGGGTCCAAGGGGCCGCCCTCGACCTGGACAAGGTGCACGCGGTACGACCTCCCGCCCGCTTCGGCGCTGAAGCGCTCCTGGGGCGGGGTGTGGACCCTGAACGAGGATTCAAGCCGCTGGAGGGCCATCGCCACGCCCGTGCCCGTGAAGGGAAGGCCCGCCTTCGAGCCCAGACGGCGCACGGCGAGCCGGTTGTTGCCGTCGAAGGCGAGGATGCAGTCGAGCTGCGCGGTGGCGACCCCTGTGGGCGTGGACATCAGGACAGTCTGCCCTAGGGGCCGCCGTTCGGCAAGGGCCCGCTCATGACCTCGGGAAGCTTGGCGACGTCCCTGCCTCCGCCCATTGCAAAGTCCGGCTTTCCGCCTCCCTTTCCGCCGAGGCGGCCGCTCATCTCGTTGACGATCTTGCCGGCCTGGTGGCCCGCCTTCACGGCGGCCGGGGAGGCGAAGGCGACCACGGTCGCCTTGTCTCCGAAAACGGCGCCGAGCCGCACGACGCCCTCGCCAAGCTGGGAGAGCACCTGGGACCCCAGGGCGCGCAGCGCGTCGGGAGAGTCGGCCGAGACGAGCGCGGACACGAACTTGAGGCCCCCCCGTTCGGCGGCCCCGCCGGCGAGGTCGCACGCCAAGTTGGCGGACGCCTTCTGCTCAAACGACCTGAGCTTCCTGTCCATCTCGGCCTTCTCGGCAAGGAGGGCGTCGAGCCTGGATTCGAGGCCCTCGCGGGGCGCGCCTAGCTTCTGGGCGACAAAGTCGACCGTGTCGAAGGCGTGGAGCGCGTGACGGTACGCGTCCTCGCCGGCCACGGCCTCGATTCGGCGCGTGCCGGCCGAGATGGCGCTCTCGTGGAGGACCGTTATCAGGCCGACCTCGCCCGCGCTCGCGACGTGGGTGCCGGCGCAGAGCTCGCGGCTGTAGCCGCCGATGTCGACCACCCGCACGACCTTGCCGTACTTCTCGCCGAAGAAGGCGAGGGTGCCCTCGGGCTTCTTGTCAAAGTCCACCTCGTAGGCCTCGACCCTGGCGTTATCGAGCACCTTGGCGTTGACGAGCTCCTCGATCTCGCGGAGCTGGGCGTGCGTCACCGCCTCGAAATGCGAGAAGTCAAAGCGCAGGCGGTCGGGGGCGTTGAGGGACCCGGCCTGCCGGACGTGCGTGCCGAGGACCTTGCGCAGGGCCCAGTGCAGGAGGTGGGTCGCCGTGTGGTTGCGCTGGATCGCCCGCCGGCGGACGGCGTCCACGGAGAGGTCGGCGGCCGCGCCCGTCGCGGGGGCCTGCGCGTCGGCGGCGAGCCTGTGGAGGTGGCGCCCGGACCTGTCGCGGACGGTGTCCACGATGGCGACCGGCCTGCCGTCGATCAGGGCGTGGCCCGCGTCGCCGACCTGGCCGCCCATTTCGGCGTAGAAGGGCGAGCAGTCGAACACGACGAACAGCCCCTGGTCCGACCGGATGACCTCGAGCACCGTGGCGTGGGTGCCCCTTGAGGAGTCGAGCGAATAGCCCGTGAAGAGGGTCGGCGCATGCGCCTCGAGGGCCGCGCCCGCGGTGGCCGCCACGATGACCTCCTTCTTCTGCGCGGAGCGCCCGCGCTCCCGCTGCTGCTCCATGAGCGCCTCGAAGCCCGCCGCGTCGACCGCGATGCCGCGCTCGGCGGCGATCACCTGGGTCAGGTCGAGCGGGAATCCGTAGGTGTCGTAAAGCTCGAACACGACCGGGCTCGAGAGGGAGCCGGCAGCCGCGGCCTCGTCAAAGCGCCGCAGCCCGCGCTCGAGCGTCCTGCCGAAGCTCTCCTCCTCGGCCTTGACGACACGCCGGATCGTGACCTGCTGGCGCTTCAGCTCGGGGAACACCCCCCCGAGGGACTCGACGACGGGATCGACGAGCTTCTCGAAGAAGCCGGTGCCGAGGCCGAGGTTCCGCCCGTAGAGGGCCGCGCGGCGCAGGATCCGCCGGATGACGTAGCTGCGGCCCTCGTTGCCGGGAAGGATGCCGTCGGAGATGGCGCAGCAGACGCAGCGGGCGTGGTCGGCCAGGACCCTGAAGGCGACGTCGGTCTGCTCCTGGGCCGTGAGGCCGCCCCGCTTCGCGGGGACGGTGCCGGCGTAGGACCTGCCCGAGAGCTCGGCGATCCGCGCGAAGATGGGCGCAAAGAGGTCGGAGTCGTAGTTGGACGGCTCGGCGGTGAAGTCGGTGAAGCCGCGGGTCGTGGCGCTGATTCCGGAGACGCGCTCGAAGCCCATGCCGGTGTCCACGTGCTTCGCCGCGAGGGGCGAGAACGTGCCGTCGGCGTTCGCGTTGAACTGGATGAAGACGTGGTTCCAGATCTCGATGCAGCGCGGCGAGCCCGAGTTCACGAGCCGGCGGCCCGCGGCCTCGTCGTCGGAGGCCAGGAGGTTCAGGTGCACCTCGGAGCAGGGCCCGCAGGGCCCCGTCTCGCCCATCATCCAGAAGTTGTCCTTCTTGCCGCCGCTCACGATGTGGACCGCGGGGTCGAGCCCGGCCCTGCGGAAGAGCCCCGACCAGATGTCGAACGCCTCCTGGTCGAATTCCGAAGGGTCTCCGTTCGACGTGTCGGGCGCGTACACGGTGGCGAAGATCCGCTTGGCCGGGATACCCCAGACCTTCGTGATGAGCTCCCAGCCCCATTCGAGGGACTCCTTCTTGAAGTAGTCGCCGAAGGACCAGTTTCCGAGCATCTCGAAAAACGTGTGGTGGTACGTGTCGAAGCCGACGTCCTCGAGGTCGTTGTGCTTGCCCCCGGCCCGGATGCACTTCTGCGTGTCCGCCGCCCGCGTGTCCTTCGCGGGCTTGGCGCCGGCCCAGTGCGAGAGGTCGGGCGCCCGCTTGCCGAGGAAGATCGGGACAAACTGGTTCATCCCGGCGTTCGTGAAGAGGAGGCCCGGGGAGTCGGGAAGCAGCGGCGACGAGGGAACGATCGTGTGTCCGCGCTTCGCGAAGAAATCGAGGAAAGACTGGCGGACTTCTTGGGATTTCATAGGGCGGCGATAATGGCGTCGGTCATCGCGCGGGTGCCGACGGATGCCCCGCCGAACGCGATGTCGGAGGTGCGGGTTCCGCAGGTGACGGCCTTCCTCACGGCGGCCTCGATCCGCGCGGCGGCCTTCTCGAGTCCGAAGCTGTAGCGCAGCATGAGCGCCGCCGAGAGGATCTGCGCGCAGGGGTTGGCGACGCCCTTGCCCGCGATGTCGGGGGCGGTGCCCCCCGCGGGCTCGTAGAGGCCGAAGGGCAGGCCGAGGGAATTCCTGCCGGCGCCGAGGGACGCGGACGAGAGCATCCCGAGGGAGCCGCAGATGACCGCCATCTCGTCGGAGAGGATGTCGCCGAACATGTTCTCCGTGACGAACACGTCGAACTGGTTGGGGCTGCGCACGAGCTGCATCGCCGCATTGTCGACGTACATGTGGGTAAGTTCAATGTCCGGGGCGTGCTTGGCGACATAGTCCGTGACCGTCTTGCGCCAGAGGACCGAGGTCTCGAGGACGTTCGCCTTGTCGATCGAGCAGAGCTTGCGCTTGCGGGAGCGCGCCGCGGCGACCGCGGTCTCCGCGATCCGCTCGATCTCGCTCTTGCGGTAGACCATCGTGTCCACCGCCTGGAGGTCGCCGTCGGCCAGCGCGGTCGTCTCCTTGGGCTTGCCGAAGTAGAGGCCGCCCGTCAGCTCGCGGATGCAGACGATGTCGATGCCGTCGGGAATGCGCTCGGTCTTGATGGGCGAGGCGGCCGCCAGCTCCCTGTAGAGAAGTCCCGGGCGGATGTTTGCAAAGAGCGTGAAGTGCTTGCGAAGCGGCAGGAGCGCGGCCCTCTCGGGCTGCTCCTTGGGCGGCAGCTTCTCCCATTTCGGGCCTCCGACCGAGCCGAAGAGAATGGCGTCGCTGGCCTCGCAGATGCGCAACGTGCCTTCAGGCAATGCCTTGCCGTGGTTGTCGATGCCGGCTCCGCCCACGTCGGCCGCGCGCGCCTCGAGCGTGAGCCCCTCCTCTCCCGCCACGTGCCGAAGCACGCGCAGGGCCTCCGACATCACCTCGGGTCCGATGTAATCTCCGGCAAGTACGGCAAACTTTAGGTTCGGCATTGCAAAGGGGGTATCGGTAGTCGCTGCGCGGCCAAAGGTGAAGGGCAATTTTCTCCGTTGCGGTACTGCAGGAATGTTCTCTCTTTGCGGCGTGAATGTCCATGTATTGCCGGCGGGT
>CAZHPC010000022.1:0-35489 GCA_964534685.1 uncultured Opitutaceae bacterium | reverse complement strand
CGTGAACCGTGCGGATCAGGGTCTCGACGCTGAAGGGCTTGTCGAGAAAGTGCCTAACGCCGTTCGCGGCCGCCTGCTCCCTGTTCTGGCTGGTGGCGAGCCCGCTGGCGCCGACAATCGGCAGGTCGGGCCGCATGTGGCGCAGCGCGACGATCGTCTTGCCCCCGTCAAGCCCGGGCATCTGCATGTCGACGACGGCCATGTCAAAGAGCGCGGGCGCGCTCCTGAAGAGGCCCACGGCCTCGGCGCCGTCCGCGGCGCACACGGCGCGGAACCCGAAGCTCTCGAGGGTGCTGCGCATGATGAGCCTCACCGACTCCTCGTCGTCGACGACAAGAATGCTCTCGCCCTTCCCGCGAGGGAGCGGGGTCGTGACCGGCTTCGCGATCTTGCCGACGACCGCGGGCGGTAGCGCCACGTCGGCCGTGGGAATGAAGATCGAGAACGTCGTCCCGATTCCCTCCGTCGAGACAAACGTGATGAACCCGCAGTGGGCCTTGACGATCGAACGGGCCGTGGAGAGCCCGAGCCCGCTCCCGCGCCCGACGCCCTTTGTCGTAAAGAACGGGTCGAAGATCTGGCCCTTGAGGATGTCGGGGATGCCGCAGCCGGTGTCCGAGATGTCGATGCGCACGAAGGGACCAGGCACCGCGTCAGGGTGGGGCCGCGGCGCGGAGGCCGACACGCTGGTCGGCGTCGCCGAAATCGCCAGCCTGCCGCCGGAGGGCATGGCGTCGCGCGCATTGACTGCGAAGTTGAGGAGCATCTGGTGGAGCTGGACCGGGTCCCCGGAGACTGCCGACACGCCCTGCGCGATCTCAAAGTTGACGCGGATCGACTTCGGAAGCGTGCTGTCGAGGAAGGTCTTGATGTCGGCGAACAACGCCGAAGGGTGCACCGCGATCCGAGGGCCCTCCATTCCGCGGGCAAAGAGGAGGATCTGCCGGACAAGCTCCGCGCCCCTGCGGGCGCTGGCCGATATGACCTCGAGGAGCTGGGAGGAGTCCTTGTCCGGGATCTTGTCCACCAGGAGGTCGCCCGCCATCATGATCGGCGCGAAGACGTTGTTCAGGTCGTGCGCGATCCCGCCCGCCAGGGTCCCGATGCTCTCCAGGCGCTGGTTCTGGAGCAGCTGGGACTCGAGCAGCTTGCGCTCGGTGATGTCAGTGATGAACCCCTCGAGCGATTTTACCGGGCCGTCGGGTCCTGGGACGGCCCGTCCGCGTTCCCAGACCCATTTGATGCCCCCCTCGCGCGTGCGTATCCGGTAGGTGATCTCGAACGCCTCGCCCCGCTCGACGGCGCGGGAGATGATATCGCGCACCGCCTTCCTGTCGTCGCGCTCGATGATCTCCTCAAAGCTTGTGAGCCTGTTTCCGATGAGCGCCTCGGGCTCATAGCCGGTGAGGTCGCGGCAGCCCGCGCTTACGAACTCCATCGTCCAGTACCCGTCGTTGAGGCACCGGTAGGCCATCCCGGGCAGGTTGCTGAAGAGGGTGCCCGTCGCGCGCTCCTGCTCGCGCTGGGCCGCCTCGGTCTTCTTGCGCTCCGTGATGTCCCTCTCGATGAACACGAAGAACTCGGCCCCGGTGGACGGGCTTGTCGTCGTGTTCGCCTCCAGCTCCACCCAGAAGGAGGAACCGTCATTCTTGTAGTTGAGCAGCTCAGCCCGAACGGGCTTGCGCGCGCGCAGGGCGGCCTCGATCCGGAGGACCTCGTCCTTCGAGGTGTTCGGCCCCTGCAAGAAGCGGGGGGAGCGGCCCACCACCTCCTCTGCCCGGTATCCCGTGATCCTCTCGAAGGCGGGGTTGACGAAGAGCACCCGGAGTCCCGGCTCGTCGATTTGCTCCGCCTCCGTGACCATCACGATGTCGTTGAACCTTTCGACCGCGGCACCGAGCACATCCGACGGGAGATAGTTCCCAAATAGTTTCTGCGATGCGGGACTGGTTGCCTGGCCCATGAAGGGGGTTGTTATAGAGGCAGCGGGCGCGGTTCTAAAGCGAATACTGCAAATTATGTCGCCATTGCGGACCATCCGCGGGCAGATTTTTTGAACGCCACGGGTGAGCCGCTGTCCACGTTGTTCTCCCGCAACCCATGCTCCCGCGCCCCCTTCCCGTCCTAGCTGCTCTGGCCACCCTGTTTGTGACGGTCGCGCGCGCCGAAACAGCCCCAGCCGTGGCGCCGCCCGCGGCGGCGGAGACGATGGCCGAGCACAAGCTCAAGGACATTGTCCAGCACCAGAAGACCCTCTTCGCCGATGCGGCCGCCCAAGGCAAGGAGCTGGATGAGGCGGAGTTCAAGGCGCAGGTGGAGCAACTGACTCGCGAATACGAGTCCCTGCTGCGCGACAATCCGGAGTTTGCCGCCGGGTACGCGTCATACGGGTACATGCTGTGGAAGGTCGGCGTCCGGAAGCAGGCCGTCGAGATCCTATTGAAGGCCAATCTGTTGGATCCTAACATCCCGCTGGTGAAGAACGAGCTTGGCAACTACCTTGCCGAGGAGGGCAAGCCGGTCGAGGCGCTCAACTATTTCCTCGCCGCGATCGATCTGGAACCCAATGAGCCGCTCTACCACTACCAGCTGGGAACCCTGCTCTACGAGGCCAGGGACGACTTTTTGAAGACCGGCGAATGGAGCCGGGCCGCCCTGGACCACTCCATGCATGAGGCATTCAGGAAGGCCTCGGAGCTGGCCCCCGAGCGCGTCGAATTCACGTACCGCTACGCCGAGTCCTTCTATGACATGGCCGAGCCCGACTGGCCCGCGGCCCTCAAGGCATGGGAGGGGCTTGAGGCCAAGGCTAAGTCCGAGGTCGAACGCCAGACCATGCGCCTTCACGAGGTCAATGTGCTCCTGAACATGGGGAGCAGGGACCGCGCGCTCAAAGTCCTTGATGCCGTGAAGGATCCGGCACTCGCCCAGCAGAAGCAGAAACTGGTTGCACGGCTGGAGCCCGAGGCAGGTAAATAGGCGCTTCATGGACCTGGATCCGGCCTACATCCGCAGCGGACTGATCGTCTTCATCATTCTGTTTGCGGGCGTTGCCTTCCATGAATGGGGCCACGCGATCGCCGCCGACCTGCTCGGGGACGACACGCCGCGTGCCGAGGGCCGCGTGACGCTCAATCCCCTCGTCCACATGGATCTCGTGGGCACGGTGATCGCCCCGCTCGTCAACATCTTCATCTTCGGCGGCGCGCTTGCGTTCATGGGCTGGGGCAAGCCGGTCATGACAAACCTGTCCAATTTCAAGCGCCGGTGGCGCGACGACATCATCGTCAACCTTGCAGGGCCGGCGGCCAACCTCCTGGTGGCGCTGGTCTCGATCCTGGTGGGCTCACTTGTCGTCGTGGCCCAGCCCCGCCTCGGTGAGCTGGTCAACCAGCTGGTCGTGATGAACGTGGGCCTTGCCGTGTTCAATCTGCTGCCGATCCCGCCTCTCGACGGCGCGTCCATACTCCGGCACTTCGTCGGGATTTCCGAGGAGGCCTTCCTGGGCATATCGCGCTGGAGCGGCATCATCCTGCTCCTGGTGGTCAACATTGGTGTGACCCAGAACCTCATCATCAGGGTTGTGGAACTGGGCTGCCGCCCCTACGCGTTTCTCTGCGCCTGGATCAACCCCATGGCATTTCGCCTCATATTCCGGACGTGACCCTGGAAAAATGGCTGAGGCGGGCGGAGCGGATGTACGGCGAGCACGGCGCCGCGCTGGGCCAGATAGCGACGAGCGCCCGCGACGAGGCGCTGTACCTCATCCTGAGGACGCTTGGGCTTCCCCTCGGCAGCCCCTCGTCCGTCCTGTCCCGGAAGCTGTCGGCCTCGGAATCCGCAGCCGTCGCGCAGGTGTTCAGGCGGCGGCTCGTCGAGCGCGTGCCGGCGGCCTACATCACGGGCGAGGCGTGGCTGGGGGGGCTCCGCTTCCACGTCGACGAGCGCGTCCTCATCCCGCGCAGCTACTTCGTCGAGATCCTGCCGACGCAGGTCGACCCGTGGATTCCGGATCCCACGAAGGTCACCCGGGTCGCCGACGTGTGCACGGGCTCGGGCTGCCTCGCGGTCCTGCTGGCCCGGCACTTCAAGGGGGCGCGCGTCGACGGGATCGACCTCTCGCCGGGTGCCCTCGAGGTGGCCGGGCTCAACGTGAGGAGACACCGGCTCGACGGACGCGTCCGGCTGCTGGAGAGCAACCTTTTCACGGGGGTGCCCGCGGGCCGCTACGACGTGATCCTGAGCAATCCGCCCTACGAACGCTCGGCGCACGTGGACGCCCTCCCGGAGGAGTTCCGCCGGGAGCCGCGCGTCGCCCTCGACGGCGGCCCGGACGGTCTCGGCCTCATCCGAAAACTCGTCCGCCAGGCGGCCCGGCGGCTCAAACCCCACGGGATCCTCCTGATCGAGGTGGGCGGGGGGCGCGACGCGTTCGAGAGCGAATTCGGCCGGCTCGAGCCCCACTGGTTCCACACCGAGGACGGAAGCGACTGCGTCTGCCTCATCCAGGCTGCGCGGCTGACTCGCCGTCAGGCCCGGGCCAGGTCGTAGAGGGCGTAACCGGCGAAGAGGTTCGGACGAAAGCGGCAGGGCGTGCGCCAGTCGCCCAGCAGGTGGGCGCGCCTCGCGATCCGGATCGACTTCTCGCGGCAGAAATCCTCGAAATCGGCGATCGAAAGGGGATTCGCGGGGCGGCTCTCGTGCCAGACGGTGGTGTACACGGCGTTTTGCACCTTGCGGCCGCCGAACAGGGCGCCCAGCCGGTTCTTCCAGAAACCGTGGTTCACGAACCCCACCGTGACCGCGCTGCCTACGCGAAGGGCCTCGAGGACGACGCCCGCAGGGTCGTGCAGCTCGTGCACGGTGCGTGAACAGATGATCCGGTCAAAGTGCCGGTCCGGAAAGGCCCTCATGAACTCGGTCATGTCGCCCTGGTAGGCGCTCAGTCCGCGCGCGACGCAGGCCGAGATGCGCCCGAAGTCGAGGTCAACGCCGGTGGCGCACACCTGCTTCGCCTGCACCAGGTAGTCCATCAGCTCCCCGCGTCCGCAGCCGAGGTCCAGGACGCGCGACTGCGGCTCGACCCATTCGCCGATGACCTGCATGTCGACCGTCCGCTTCTCAACGTGCTTTTGCATGGCGGGCTGCGGTGGGTCAGATGGCGAAGTCGAAGACATAGGCCTCCGACCGTTCGAGGAACCCCCTGATCAGGGTGTAGAGATCGGCGCTCTCCAGGAGGAACGAGTCATGGCCCAGGTCGGTCGAGAGCTCGGCGTAGCTCGCCCGCTTGCCTGCCCTCAGGAGCGCGAGCGCGATCGCGCGGTTCTGCTCGGGCGGGAAGAGCCAGTCGCTCGTGAACCCGATCACGAGGGACTCCGCCAGGACGGGCGCGAACGCCTCCTCAAGCGAGCCGTGCGCCCGGGCAGGGTCGAACTGGTCGATCGCCCTCGTGATGTAGAGGTAGGAGTTCGCGTCGAACCGGTTGATGAAGCTCTGCCCCTGGTGGCGAAGGTAGCTCTCGACCTCGAACTGGGCGTCGAACGTGTAGGATTCGCCCCCGGCGGATTCGCGCTTGCGCCGGCCGAACTTCCGGTCCATTCCCGCGTCGGAAAGGTAGGTGATGTGGGCCATCATCCGCGCGATCGCGAGCCCCACCCGCGGGCCGCCGTCGCGGGGATAGTCGCCGTTGTTCCAGGCGGGGTCCTGCATGATCGCCTGCCTGCCGACCTCGTTGAAGGCGATCGCCTGGGCGCTCTCGTTCGCCGTCGAGGCCATGATGATCTGGCGCCTCGTGAACTGCGGGTACTCGATCGCGAAGAGCATCGCGGTCATGCCGCCCATGGATCCTCCCAGCACGGCGTGGAGCTCGGAGACGCCGAGGTGGTCCAGCAGGAGCTTCTGCGCGTTGACCATGTCGCGTATCGTTACGAACGGGAACCTGGTTCCGTAGGGCTTCCCGGTTGCCGGGTCGGTGGAGCTGGGCCCCGTCGAGCCCTGGCATCCCCCGAGGACGTTTGCGCACACGACGAAGAAGCGCCGCGTGTCGACCGCCTTGCCCGGGCCGATCAGGTTGTTCCACCATCCCGGCTTGCTGTCGGACTCGGAATGCCAGCCGGCGCAGTGGTGGTCGCCGCTCAGCGCGTGGCAGACCAGGACCGCGTTGTCACGCGTGGCGTTGAGCGCGCCGTACGTCTCGTACCTGAGCGTGAAACCCCGGATGGTCTGGCCGCTCTTGAACGTGAAGGGCCCGCTGTGGGTGAAGTCGCGCGGCTGGACAATGCCGACATCGTCCCCGGCCAGGTGCCGGGGCGCAGATGTTGGCGCGGTCGGGGCCTGGACGTCATCTGTCATCGCGGGGGTATTCAACCACGGCCGCCCGGTGAAGCAAGGCGGCGGAGCCTTTATGACGCCCTGGGCGGTCGGTCACCCGTTCGCCGCCGCGGAGACGGCGTCGTCCATTTCCTCGTTCGAGAAGACCTGCTGCACGTCGTCGAGCTCCTCGAGCGCGTCGTGGAAGCGGACGAGGGTCCTTGCGAGCTCCACGTCGGTGACCGGCACAGTCACCGTGGGGATGTAGGCGATCTCAGCGCTTTCGGGTTTGATGCCCTTCTGCTCGAGCGAGCTCGCGACCCGGTCGAATGCGTGAACGCCGCAGCGGACCTCGAAGCCCTCCGGCGTGGCGATGACGTCGTCGGCCCCCGCGTCGAGAGCCGCCTCCATGACGGCGTCCTCGGTCGCCGCATCCCGGGATATCAGGAATTGGCCGGCGTGCAGGAACTGGAAGAGGACGGCCCCCGCTCCGGCCAGCTTTCCGCCGAACCGCAGGAACGCGGCCCGCACATCCGCTGCGGCGCGGTTCTTGTTGTCTGTCGTGACCCGGACGACCATCGCAACGCCGCCCGGGCCGTAGCCCTCGTAGGTCAGCTCCTCGAAGACGGCGCCCGAGAGCTCGCCGGTGCCCTTCTTGATGGCCCGGTCCACGTTGTCCGCCGGCATGTTCGCGTCGCGGGCCTTCAGGACCAGCGTGCGCAGCCGGGGGTTCATCGCCGGGTCGCCGCCGCCCGCCTTCGCGGCTATCGTGATCTCGCGGGACAGGCGGCTGAAGACCTTGCCGCGGCGGACGTCGAGGACCGCCTTGGTGCGCTTAACCTTCGCCCACTTGTTGTGGCCGGCCATGGGGGAGGGGACTGGGCGGAGTCAGCTCTTCCGCGGGGTGACGTTCTTGGTGGGCTTGCCGGGGCGCACCTTGTCGGCGGGGTCCCCGGTGTCGGCGAACCGGTTGACGACCAGCTGCTGGGCGATCGAGAAGAGGCCGTTCACCGTCGAGTACACCGAGAGGGCGCAGGACCAGTTGTAGTAGAAGAGGATGAACATGACCGGCATCAGCTTCATCATCTTCATCTGCGCGTTGTCCACGGCCGGCTGTGGCGTGATGCGCATCTGGAAGAAGTTCACCGCGCCGAGGAGGAGCGGCAGCACGTTCAAGGGAAGGGACCCGATGACCGGAAGCGTAAGCATCGCAACCGTGTCCGGGGCAGACAGGTCGTGCGCCCAGAGGAACGGCGCGAACCGAAGCTCGGCGGCGCTCCGGAGCATGCTGAAGAACGCGAAGAAGAACGGGATCGTCAGCAGCATCGGAACACAACCCGCCACGGGGTTGATCTTGTGCTTCTTGTAGAGCTCCATCGTCGCGGCCTGGAGCTTCTGCGGATTGTCCTTATACTTCGCCTTGATCGCGTTCATCTCGGGCATGACTTTCTGGGTCCGCCGGGACGTGCGCGACTGGGCGAGGGTGATGGGCAGAAAGGCGAACTTGAGCGCCAGCGTGGTCAGGATGATCGAGATCCCCCAGTTGGCGGTCCAGCTGTGGATCCACGTCATCAGCGTCAGCAGGATCGCGGCGCAGAAGCGGAACACGAAGTTTCCGAAGTCCATGATCCGGTCCTCGTCCTTCCTGAACACGTCCTGGTTCGAGAGCCTCGGGTACTCCTTGGGGCCGACATAGAAGTTTCCGGCTATCGTCTGCTGGCCGTGCGCCGGGAGCGCCGCGAGGTCGAAGTTGACCGAGCCCGTGATGCCATAGGCGCGCTTGTCGGCGTCGGGGAGCGCCTGCAGCAGCTTCACCCGGCGCGTCTCGATCCCGGCCGCGGGATCGTCGGGCGTGAGGATGGCCGCGAAGAACTGGTTCTTGACCGTGGCCCAGCTGACCGGCCCGGAGCCCATGATCACGGCCTTCGGCTCGCTCGCCCCGTAGCCGAGGAAGCCGCTGCCGCCCTCCAGGGAGCCGCGGCGCACCAGGGTCTGGTCCTTCCCGTTGGAGAACTCCGTCGTCAGCTGGAGGCCGTTGTCCAGCGCGTCGCTGGGCGCCGCCGTGCCGATCGACAGCGCGACGCGCGTCGGCGCCGCGGGCGTGTCGGTCAGGTTGCGAAGCGTGGTCTCGCACCGGATGACATAGGGGTCCGTGCCCGTCCCCTTGTCGGGCGACACGACATAGTGGCGCGTGACCTCGAGCCTCTTGTCGACGACCGTCCGGTACACGATGTCCGTGTCGGTCCTGGAGACGAGCTCGTAGCGGGTCTCGCGGTCAAGGCCCGAGATGCCGACGAAGGCGAGCATCGGGTCGGCGTGCTGCTCGTTGAACACGAAGGGCTCCTGCCTGCCAATCGCCGCGGGGTACCGCTTGAACGCGACGTCGCGGATCGCGCCGCCTGCGTCCGTGAAGTTCACCTCGACGTAGGAGTTGTTGAGCCGCGTCACGGTGGCGCCCGACCGGTCGGCGTGCGCGGTCGTGAAC
This sequence comes from uncultured Opitutaceae bacterium, assembly GCA_964534685.1. Classification (GTDB taxonomy): domain Bacteria; phylum Verrucomicrobiota; class Verrucomicrobiia; order Opitutales; family Opitutaceae; genus Palsa-1447. The sequence continues at coordinate 26,695 of CAZHPC010000022.1, read as the reverse complement.
GTCGGCTCCTCGGGTGCCTGCATCGCGGGAACCGCAGGCTGGATCCCGGGCGCCGCGGGCTGGGCCGCGGTCTGCTTGATCACCTCGCGCTGGACCTCGGCGGGCGTGGGGCGCTGCGGGCCGTACTTCTGGCTGTAGATGAGGACAAAAAAGGCGGCGATGAACAGGAGCGCGCCAATGACTGTGTTCTTCTTGTCCACGGGATTATCGGTGTTGCCGCGATGCCGGCGGGACGGGGTCGTAGCCGCCCGGATGCAGGGGCGTGCACCTGACAATGCGCCGGGCCGAGAGCCATGCGCCACGGACCGCGCCGTGGGTCGCCACCGCCTCGGCGGCGTAATGGGAGCACGTCGGGTAGAACCTGCAGCCGCAGGCGGGCCCCAGGATGGCCGGAAGGAGCGGGGACGCGGTCGCCTGGTAGATTCGGATCAGTCCGACCGCGGCGGATGCGGCGATCCCCGGACCACGGGCCATGGGCGGATGCTGGGCGCCGGTCATGGGTTCCGGAGGCCGGAGGCCGGGGCCATCCTGGCGCATGCCTCGGTGAATGTTCGGTCAAGCTGCGCGAACGGCCAGCTATTCACCTGCGAGCGGGCGACGAAGAGCAGGTCGCACGGCGCGGGAAGGAGGTCCTGCCGGCGGCGGAACAGCTCCCGCATCCTGCGCTTGGCGCGGTTTCGGAGGATCGCCTTGCCGACCGCCTGCGTCGAGGCGACGAAGCACGCGCGCGGAAGGGCGCCGCCGCCCGGGCGCGCCAGAAGCCATAGGGTGAATGCCCTGCAGTCCACCCGGATTCCCTGCTGACGGACATCGCGGATGTCGCTCTGGCGGCGAAGGTGCTGCCCAGGGCGTAGGCGCATGGAAACCGCGATTCTCAGGATCAAACGACGGTCAGCCGCTTGCGGCCCTTCCTGCGGCGGGAGGAGAGTACTTTGCGGCCGCCCCGGGTGGATTTGCGGGCGCGGAATCCGATTTTGCGGGCTCGCTTCTTGCGATGAGGGCGGAAGGTGGGTTGCATGGTATCGTGACGTTTAAGAGTTGACTGAGGTGCCTTACGGACGAAGGGGTGTCAAGGGTGGGATTCAGGCGGCCGTTCCCTGAATTGCGATTGGTGGCCAACCTTATGGCCGCCAATGGAGTCCAACACGCAAGACGGCGTCATTCGCTCTTCGCGCCGGAACCCTGAAACCTCCCGGTTTCTCCCTGCGCATTTTGGACCGCCCGTGCCATGAATGGCCCGAACCCTGCGGCGCCTGGTCTATGTGGACATTCACCGCCGCCATGTCGCTGCGACCCCCCGTTTCGCATCGTGCCTCGAGGCGAGGGACGGATCGCGCGCCCCGAGGCCCCCCTTGACTCCGGCGCCGGGCTACGCTCACTGGAATCAACATGCGCGCCTGCGCACCGATCCTCATGGCAGCGGCGTTTGCGTCGTCAGCCGCCGCGGCGGACCAGCCCCCGGCCGCGCCGCCCAGGGCCCTGGATGGCGACATCCAGGAGCTGGTGAGCGCCATTTCGGCCGACCGCATCCAGAGGTCGATCTACGTCCTGACAAGCTTCAAGACGCGCCACACGCTCTCCGACCCCCTCCCCAGCGGCGACGGGATCGGCGGGGCGGCCTCCTGGATCCACGCGGAGTTCGAACGGGCCTCGAAGGAAGCCGGCGGCCGGCTCAAGGTGGAGCTCGACGCGTTTGAGCAGCACCCGTCCCCGCCGAGGATCATGCAGCAGGTCCCGATCACAAACATCGTCGCGACGCTTCCCGGCACGGACCCGGACTCCGGCAGGACGCTTGTCGTCAGCGGCCACTATGATTCCATGCCGACGAGCGTCCTGGATGCGACGAGTGCGGCGCCCGGGGCCGATGACGACGCCTCCGGCACGGCCGCCGTGCTCGAGCTTGCGCGCGTCATGTCGCACTACCGTTTTCCCGCGACCATTGTCTTCCTCGCCGTCGCGGGCGAGGAGCAGGGCCTTCACGGCTCGACCCACTGGGCGCAGGCCGCGAAGGAGCGGAACGCGGACATCGAGGCCATGCTGGACAACGACATTGTCGGGAGCAGCCGTTCCGCGGATGGCGTCATAGACCGCGGCTCGGTCCGGCTCTTCGCGCAGGGCGTCCCGCCCGAGGCCGCGCTCGACGACGGCCTCGTCGCGCAGATAAGGGCGGGCGGCGAGAACGACACGCCGCCGCGCGAGCTCGCGCGCGCGGTGCGCGACATTGCCGCGCTGTATGTCCCCTCGATGAAGGTCCGGGTGATCTACCGGGCCGACAGGTACCTTCGGGGCGGGGACCACATGCCTTTCCTTGCACGGGGATTCCCGGCCGTGAGGTTCACTGAGCCGGCCGAGGACTTCCGGCGCCAGCACCAGGACGTCCGCGAGGAAAAGGGCGTCCAGTACGGCGACACGCCCGACCACGTGGATTTTGCGTTCACGGCCGACGTCGCCCGCGTCAACGCGGCGACCCTTGCGGTGCTCGCCCGGGCGCCGGCCCCGCCGAGCGACGTGCAGATCGAGGCCGCCAGGCTCGAGAACGACACGACGCTCCGGTGGGCTCCCGGCCCCGAGGCGTACCTCGCGGGCCACCGGGTCGTGTGGCGCGAGACCACCGCGCCCTTCTGGGAGCATTCGCTGGATGTGGCCAAGGGCGTGGACCGCGTCACGGTGCCGGGCGTCTCCAAGGACAACGTCATCTTCGGGGTCGAAGCCTTTGACGCCGCGGGCCACGCGAGCCCGGCGGTCTTTCCGACCGCGCGAAGGACGCTGTGATGGGCGGTTGCCTGCCTTCCCGGGATCCTGCCAGGCTTGTCGGATTGAACGTGGAGAGTCTCCAGCATCCGCCGCCCGCCGCCGACTTCTCGAGGCTTTGCTCGCTTCTCACGGAGTGCGTGCGCGCGGGAGCCTCGGTCGGGTTTGTCGAGCCCATCGACCGCGGCGAGGTCGAGGCCTACTGGCAGAGGGTCTGCAGCGAGGCTTCGGCGGGAAGCCGCCTCATCCTGGTCGTGCGCGAAGCCGAGGGCGGGCCCGTTGCGGGGAGCGCCCAGCTGGCCCTTGAGTCGAGGCCGAACGGCCGCCACAGGGCCGAGGTGCAGAAGGTGATGGTGTTCCCCGAGCTCCGGCGGCGGGGCATCGCCGATGCGCTCTTGTCCGCCGTCGAAGCCGCGGCAAGGGAGCGGGGCGTGAGCCTCCTCTTCCTGGATACAAGCGAGGGCAGGGGCGGGGCCACGGATTTCTATTCGGCGCTCGGCTACCGCTATGCCGGGGGAATACCCGGCTATGCCCTCGACCCGGACGGGACGCCCGCCAAGAATGCCATCTACTATAGGGCACTGACGTGAGCGACCAGCGACAGCAGGATTGGTTCGGGCAGTTCGCGCCGGCGCACGGCGTGCACCTGGCTCCGCCCGCTTCGGGCGCGGGGCCGCGGCCGGCCATCGTCTTCAAGCGCAGCCCGCGAGCCAAGAGCTACAGGCTCTCGCTCGGCCGGGACGGCGTCGCGGTCGCGACGATCCCGGTGCGCGGCTCGATGCGCGAGGCGGAGCGCTTCGTCGAGCTCAACCGCGGGTGGCTCGAGCGGGCGCGCGAGCGCCAGCAACGCAGGCCGAGGGCCGCTGAGGTCTGGACGTTGGGGACCGCCGTTCTCTGGCGCGGGGAATTTGCCGAGATACGCCCCGCGTCCGCGGGTGAGAGGCCCACGGTCTGCCTCGGGGCGGACGTGTTCCGCGTGCCGAAGGCCGAGGGCGATCTCCGGCCGGTGCTGGAGGCGCGCTTCGTGCGGACCGCGAAGGTGGAGCTTCCCGCCCGCGCATGGGAGCTGGCCGCGCAGACAAGGATGAACGTGACGCGCGTCACGGTGCGCGACCAGCGCTCGCGATGGGGCTCCTGCACGGCCGCCGGGGTCATTTCGCTCAACTGGCGGCTGATCCTGACCCCCGAGCTCGTGCGGGACTACATCATCCACCACGAGCTCATGCACCTGAGGGAGATGAACCACTCCGCGAGGTTCTGGGGGTGCGTTGAGGAGGTCTTTCCCAGGTGGCGTGAGGCGGAGGCCTGGATCAAGCGAAACGGCGGATACGCGGGGCTCTAGAGGAACGAAAGAGACTTGGGGGTGTCGTAGAGGCGGGCCGAGGCTCGTCCATGCAAAACAAAGAAGAGAAACCGGCGGCTCCCGGCCGGGCGTCGCCGAAACGGCGTGCGTCCGCGGCGACCAAGGGCCGCAGGGTGGTTCGCTCGCTCGCGCACGCCACGCTCCTCGCGGCGGGCATCGCGGCCGTGCGTTTCGCGACGCCCGAGATGGACCCTCGGTACGAGATGTTCGACCGGACCCTCGTGGACCGGCTCGAGCCGCCGATCACGCGCTACCACGAATAGGTTTAGTGGAAATCCACCAGCTCCACGTCAAACACGAGCGTGGCGCGGGGCGGGATCGACGGCGGCCGGCCCGCCTCGCCGTATCCCAGCCAGTAGGGGATGATCAGGGTCCGCCTGGCCCCCTTCTTCATCGAGAGGAACGCCTCGTCCCATCCCTTGATCACCTGCCCGGTGCCGACCTGGAAGGAGAGGGGTCCGCCGTGAACGAAGGAGCTGTCGAACGGGGTTCCGTCAAGCAGCCGGCCGGAATATTGGGCCATCACGGTGTCGCCGGCCCTCGGGGTCTTGTTTCCGGTGCCCGGGTCACGGTTGATGTACATGAGGCCCGACGGGGTGGTGTACTCGGTCGGGAAATCCTTCCGGATCACGTTGGCGTCCGCCACGGACAGCTGGGGGGCGCTCTCCGCCAACGCGGAGCGCATCGCGCTGTTGATCGGCTCGCCGGGGTGCTTGCTCGCCATGATCCCGGAGCGCACGACGATCGCAAGGGTGAGGAGGACGACGCCAAGTAGCAGAAGGTAGATGAGGCTGCGCATTGGGGGGTTCTCGCATCAAAAGCACCCGCCGCCTTATGGAAACAAGCCTTTTTTGCCAAAAGACGTGTTGCCATCCCAGCAGGCGCGACTTTTTTCAAGCGGCTATGTCGACGCCTCCGGCCAACTCCTCGGGAAACGGGGCCGCTGCCGTCGAGGTCGTCGGGCTCACCAAGAGCTACGGGAAGGTCGAGGCGCTCAGGGGCGTCGACCTGACCGTCGGACGGGGCGAGATGTTTGCGCTCCTCGGGCCGAACGGAGCGGGAAAGACAACGCTCTTCTCCATCCTTGCGACGCTGCGCTCGCCTACGTCGGGATCGGCGAGGGTGATGGGGCGCGACGTGGTCACCGAGCGCGACGCGATCCGGCGCGAGATGGGGATCGTCTTCCAGGAGCCCGCGATCGAGCAGCGCCTGAGCGGCCGCGACAACCTATTCCTCATGGGCCTTCTCTACGGCCTCTCGCTTGCGGGCGCCCGCAAGCGGGCGTCCGAGATCCTCGCGCAGCTGGGGCTTGGTGAGGCGGGCGAGCGCCTCGCGAGGGACCTCTCGGGGGGCCAGCGCAGGAAGCTCGAGCTCGCCCGGGCGCTCGTCACCGACCCGCGAATCCTTTTTCTGGACGAGGCCACGCTGGGGCTCGACGTCGATGCGCGCCGCGTGTTCTGGGGCCAGGTGCGCGGCCTGGCCGACGCGGGACGGACCATCTTCTTCACGACGCACTACATGGCCGAGGCGGAGGTCGCGGACAGGATAGCCCTCATCGACGTGGGCCGGATCGTGGCCCAGGGCACGCCCCGCGAGCTGAAGGCTCGGATCGGCGGGGGGATCGTGACCCTCAAGACGGACGACGACGCGAGCGCCTGTGCGTGGCTCAGGGCCAGGGGCCTCGCCCCCGAGGTCAGCGCCCAGGGGATCATGCTTGTCCACGCGGACCCCGCGGGCGTCCTTCCCGACGTGCTGCGCAACCTTCCCGTGAGGGTCGACCGGGCGGAGGTCCACGCCCCGAGCCTCGAGGACGTGTTCCTGAGGCTCACGGGCCGCGGGCTCGAGGGGGACAACAAGCCATGACGCGCGCGATCTTCGCCATTGTCATCCTCGACCTGAAGCGCTTCTGGGTCGACCGCGCGCGCCTCGTGGCCGGCCTTGTCCAGCCGCTCCTTTACCTCTTCGTGCTCGGCGCGGGCATCGGGGCCAGCTCACGGATGGGAGGGGGCGATTACAGGCGCTTCATCTTTCCGGGTACCATGGGGCTGTCGCTGCTCTTCTCCGCGACGTTTGCGGCCATCACGATCGTCTTTGACCGCCAGATTGGCTTCTTCAAGGCGGTGCTCGTGGCCCCGGTTCCGCGCTCGGCAATCGCAGTCGGCAAGATCATCGCGGGGGCCACACAATCGCTCGCCCAGGGGCTCATCCTGCTCCCGTTCGCCCCGCTGGCCGGGGTCCCGCTCGGCCTGGCCGAGGGGGTCGAGATGGTGGGGGCGATGGTGCTCGCTTCGCTCACCTTCTCGACGATCGGGGTCGCCTTCGCTTGCCGCTTCACCTCGACCACGGTCTTCCCAATCGTGAGCAACGCCGTGCTCCTGCCGATGTTCTTTCTGTCGGGCGGCCTCTATCCGCTGCAGGCCGCCCCCGGCTGGATGCAGGTCGCCGCGCACCTAGACCCCGTCGCGTATGCCATCGACCTCATGCGCGGAACGGTCCTTGGAACGTTCTTCTTTCCCGTTCCGCTGTCCCTGGGAGCGCTCGCTCTCACGATCACGCTCCTCGCGTGGGCCGCCGTCAGGGTCTTCAACCGCGGAGAAGACGACTCCAGCCTGGGAGCCGCCAGGTTCAATTGGAGGCGCTAGCCGACCTCCCGGTCACATGTGATAGGTTATGGTTCGAGTGCCGCCGACGCTGTTGACGGTGATGGTTGTCGCCTGAGTGTAATTGGCGGGGTAGGCCTCGCCCGCGATCGAGTTGAGTGACTTGATGTACTGGGTCGGCCCGACCAGGTCGCTGACTCCCGCCGTTGAAACGCCGGATTCCAGAAAGTATTGGTCTGCCGCCGACGAGAGCTGCCGTGCGTTGTTGAGAACTGCCTTGTCCTGCGACGCATTTGTCACCCGCTGGAAAGCAGGAATAGCCATCGTCGCCAGAAGGCCGATGATGACTACAACGATCATGATTTCAACGAGGGTAAACCCCCGGTAAGCGACTTGGGATAATGTCTTCATGATGAATGGCCGCGCTTGTTGGCCATACGAAGTGTGCTACTTCTAGGGTTTAAACGCACGTTTAGATCGCCATGCACCTCAAAGGGATGGCAAAAAATTGTAAAAAATCTTTCAAGTCTCGGCGAAAAAATCAGAATTTGGTAACGCCTAATTGTAAAAAGATCGGGGTGGTTTGGGGTACGCTCCGGCGGAAAAGGTATGCAAGTTTTTTCTATCGTGCTAATTGTGTCAACAACTGATCAAGAATTGCATCCACTGAAATCTTAATATTTTGTCCCGGAATTTGTAAATTTTTTGTCAAAGTCGCCGCAGAGGCCCTTGCATATTGGTGCTCCCGTTCACGGGAATTTGCCAAAAAACGGCCTATGGCCCCCTCTAATGACCCATTGCTGGACAACTTCTGCGGGTCTCCGGGCAGCCGCGTGAACGGGCCCACCATCGAGCTGCCGACACTCAGGACCCATTTGCCGGTGGCGGCAAAGTAGACGGCAAGCACGCCGCCGTCTTGGAGTCCGAGCGATCTGGCAAGCCCGCCGGCAAAGGCTTCTGGGCTTCCGGCTTGTGGTGTCGGGACAAAGTTTGCGAACACCCTTGCGTAGATCCGAAGGCCCGTCGCCCGCTCAACGTTCGCGAGCTTGAAGTTGAAGTTCTGCGCGCGGGGAGGATCCTTGGGCAGAAGGCCGTCGGGATCGTCGAAATGTGCCCCGGGGCCCGGTTCCCGATGCCCTCCGTACCTGGGGGCCCTGGCCGCGAGCGCGCGAAAGGCGGATTCGTCCGCCCTGAACCCGCGGGCGGAGGCCCCGATCCGCAGAATACGAACGCGCATCGAGTCCCCCTGGGCGATCCTCGCGAGGACCTCCGATCCCCGCACGGTCCGGCCGAAGGCCGAATGAAGGAAGTCCAGGGGTTCGGCGGGCGCGAGGGTGATGAAGAACTGTGAGCCGTTGGTGTCGGGCCCGTCATTCGCCATCGAAAGGACGCCTGCCGAATCGTGGCGCAGTCCGGGCCCGAATTCGTCCGCGAACGTGTAGCCCGGCCCGCCTTCGCCCGTCCCGAGGGGGTCGCCCCCCTGTATCACAAAGTTCGGCACGACCCGGTGGAAGGTCAGCCCGTCAAAGAACGGCTTGCGCGGGAAGGGTCCGAGGGACCCTTCAGCTAGCCCCACGAAGCTTGCGACCGTCATCGGCGCCTTCTCGAACTCGAGCCTGCACGTGATGACCCCCTTCGGCGTCGTTATCTCGGCGTAGAGGCCGTCGGGTAGGTCCCGGTCCTGCGCGGCCGCGCACAGCGGAAGCAGAAGCGATGCCGCCGCAAGGCGCCTCAGCCTAAAAAGGAGCAGACGAATTGGCAAAGGCCGCCCTCAACCTCGATGCGGAAGCCGCTCTTCGCGGGTACGGAGAACTGGGTGCCCGCCGAGTACGCGCGCGCCTCGGTCGTGCCGTCGATCGTGACGCGGCACGTCCCGTCGATGATCTCCATCCGCTCGGGGGCGTCCGTGTTGAAATGGAAGGATCCCGGCCGGATCAGCCCGAGCGTCTTCCTCGCCCCTTCGGGCAGGACGATCGTGTGGCTGACGACGTTGCCGTCGAAGTAGACGTTGGCTAACGTCTGGACGGAGACGCCGATGAACTGGGTTGCGGCAGCGGACATTTGGCGGGCGTGATGCCTTGTTACGCGGCGGCGCTTGCCACGGCAACAAAGTTAATCACATGCGCGGGCGGCGGGCCCGCGCTTGTGATCGTGCGGGAATGTGGGCCCCTCAGGGGATCTTGAGGGTGCTGCCGACAACCAGGCTCTTCTCGTCCTTCAGGATGTCGCGGTTTGCGTGCAGGATGTCCTCCCAGCGGCCGGACGATCCGTAGAATTTGCGCGCTATCTTCGTCAGGGTGTCGCCCTCGACGACCACATACGTCTTGGGGGCGGGCGGGGGAGGGGGCGCCGCTTGGGCTGGCGGGTACGCCGCGCTCGCCGCCGCAGCCTGCGTGGGGCGCGTCGGAGCCGGCTTCGCGGCCCCTGGCCCCGTTGCCTGAATGGCGAGGCGCGTCCTAAGCTGGAAATCCTCCCCCGCGAGGCGGCTCGTCTCGTCCTGCGCCTGGCGAAGCTCCGTCCTCATGGGCTCTATCTGAGATGTTGCCGCGGCCTGGACCTGCAGGGTGGCGATCGACGCACGCGCGGCGTCGAGCTGCTGGCTGAGCGAGGCGTTGTCGGACGTGAGCTTGTCCACCGAGGCCTTGAGCTGGGCATTCTCGTCCTGGACGACCGAGAAGCTGCGCAGCGAGGTCGCGAGCTTGTCCTGCATGTCGGCCACCGAGCCCGGCGCACCCGTTTCGGCCGGCATCGGAGGCTGGGCCTTTGCCGTGTCGAGCTGCTTCTGGAGGTCGGCTGACTCGGCCGCGCTCTTCTCCGACGCCGCCTTGGAGGCCGCGAGCTCGAACTTCAATCTCTCCGACTCCTTCCAAGCGGCTGCCAGCTCATCGGTCAGCTGCTTGTTGTCCGCCCGGAGCGAGGCCTGGCTGTCGACGGGAGGAGCTGCTGCCGCCTTATCATCGGCCCGAAGGGAGCCGGCCAGTGCAAGGGCTATCGGCAATAGACCGAGTCGGAGTGTTCTGTTCATGGTCGCGGTGGGCTGAGGGTATGAAAGCGTCTTTCAAAACGGACACAATCCACAATTCCTGCCGGATGCGCGGCCCTCTAGGATTGCGAGTCGCTTGGGATGCGCTAATTGGGAAGCTGCCAAGAACCCCGCCATGCACATCCCCGGCATTCCTCAAACGGGCAGGCGTCTTCTCGCCGCCATGCTCCTCGCGCTCCCGATCGCGCCTTCCGCGGCCTTGGCCGCGGATGCGCCAACCCACACCTTCGCCATCGGCGACAGCGGGTTCCTCCTCGACGGGCGGGTCGTGCAGATCCGCTGCGGGGAGATCCATGCCGCCCGCGTCCCGCGCGAGTACTGGAGGCACCGCCTGCAGATGGCCCGCGCGCTTGGGCTCAACACGGTGTGCGCCTACCTGTTCTGGAACCAGGTTGAGCAGACGCAGGGACGGTTCGACTGGTCGGGCCAGGCCGACGCCGCGCAGTTCTGCAGGATCGCGCAGGAGGAGGGCCTCTGGGTCATCCTGCGGCCGGGCCCGTATTCCTGCGCGGAATGGGAGATGGGCGGCACGCCCTGGTGGCTCCTCAGAAACGGGGACGTTAAGCTGCGGACGCGGGATCCCGCATATCTCGGCGCAGCGGAGAAATACCTGGGCGAGGTCGGCAGGGTGCTCGCGCCCCTGCAGGTCACGCGGGGCGGCCCGATCCTCATGGTGCAGGTCGAGAACGAGTACGGCCTGTTCGGCAGCGACGCGGCGTACATGGGTGAGATCCGCCAGGCGCTGATCGGCGCGGGCTTCGACGTGCCGCTGTTCGCCTGCAACCCGCCGTCGGGGATGAGAAACGGACTTCGCGCGGACCTGTTCCAGGCCGCGAACTTCGGCAAGGACCCGGTGGCGAACTTCGCGAAGCTGCGCGAAATCCAGCCCAAGGGACCCCTCTTCTGCAGCGAGTTCTACCCGGGATGGTTCGACACCTGGGGAGAGGCGCACCACACCGGCGACACGGTGCATTTCCTCGCCGACCTCAAGGCGATGCTCGATGCGGGGGCGTCGTTCAGCATCTACATGGTGCACGGCGGAACGACGTTCGGGCTCTGGTCGGGCTGCGACCGTCCATTCAAGCCGGACACCTCGAGCTACGACTACGACGCGCCCATAAGCGAGGCGGGCTGGACGACGGACAAGTTCTTCCGGACTCGAGAGCTCTTCGCCAGGTACCTCCAGCCTGGCGAGTCCCTTCCCGAGCCCCCGGCGAGGAACCCTGTGATCACTTTTGCGCCGGTCGCCGCGCGGGAGGCCGCGCCCGTCTTCGGCAACCTGCCCGCCGCGGTGGATGACGCGCAGCCGCGCAGCATGGAGGCGTACGGGCAGGGATACGGCTGCATCCTCTACCGCGCGTCGGTTCCGGCCGGCGCCGCGGCTCTGCTCGAGGCGGCTGGCATCCACGACTTCGGCTACGTGTACCTCGACGGGCGGCGGGTCGGCGTCCTCGACCGGCGGGGTGGCGGCGCCAGGCTCCAGCTTCCCGCGCGCGAGCAGGCGTCGACGCTTGATATTCTCGTCGAGCCGATGGGGCGCATCAACTTTGGCCCCGAGATGGCAGACCGGAAGGGGCTCGTGGGCCCCGTGAGCGTGGGCGGCTCCGCGCTGGCCGGCTGGAGGATCTACCCGATGCCCCTGGACCAGGCGATGCTCGGGGGACTCAGGTACGATGTGGCGGGGAAGGGCGCCGGCCCGGCGTTCTGGCGGGCCTCCGTCGACCTTGCGGTGCCCGGCGACACCTTTCTCGACCTGAGGGGCTGGGGAAAGGGCGTGGTCTGGATGAACGGGCACTGCCTCGGCCGCTTCTGGGACATTGGGCCCACGCAGACGGCATACGCTCCGGGGTGCTGGCTGCGGGCCGGCGCAAACGAGGTGGTGATTCTCGACTACGACGGCCCGCGGGATCCCGTTGTGGCCGGGCTCGCGGCGCCCATCCTTGACCAGCTCCGGCCCGGGCTGGACTTCGCTGCGGCCCGCTGATCCCGGCTCATTGTCCGGCCCAGTGCCGCGCGGTGCCCACCGCGCGCGACCATTCCGAGCGCAGCCCGTTCAGGGCCGCGCGGGACTTCTTCGGGCGGAACGTGCGGTCCTCCCCTGCGAGCGCGCCGATCTCCGCAAGGTCCCTCCAGAAGCCGACGGCGAGGCCGGCCAGGGCCGCGGCGCCCAGCGCTGTCGTCTCGGTGACCCTCGGGCGCACGACCGCCGCACGGATGAGCTCGCTCTGGAACTGCATGAGCGCGTTGTTCACGGAGGCGCCGCCGTCCACCCTAAGCTCGCGGATCCTCCGGCCCGAGTCCGCCTCCATTGCGCCGATCAGGTCCGCCGTCTGGAACGCGATGCTCTCCAGCGCCGCGCGCGCGAGGTGCGCCGCGGTCGTGCCCCGCGTGACCCCGACGATCGCGCCCCTCGCCGCCGGATCCCAGTGGGGCGCGCCGAGCCCCGCGAACGCGGGCACGATCGTGACACCCCCGCTGTCCGGAACGCGGGCCGCCAGGGCCTCGACGTCGGAGGAGCGGGAGATGAGCCCGAGGCCGTCGCGCAGCCACTGGACGACGGCGCCTCCCACGAAGACGCTCCCTTCGAGGGCGTACTCGGTCCGCCCCGCGATCCGCCACGCGATGGTGGAGAGGAGTCGGTGGCGAGAGATGACGGGCCGGCTCCCGGTGTTCATGAGCATGAAGCACCCTGTCCCGTAGGTGTTCTTCGCCATTCCTGGCCGGAAGCAGCCCTGGCCGAACAGCGCGGCCTGCTGGTCGCCCGCGATCCCGGCGACGGGCACGCCGCGCAGCGCCTCCATCCCGCTGATTTCACCGAACACACCGCTGCTCGGGAGGACCCGCGGCAGGACCGCGGCCGGGATGCGCAGGGCCCGGGTCAGCTCGTCGTCCCAGTCGCCTGACTCAAGGCCGACCAGCAGCGTGCGCGAGGCGTTCGAGACGTCGGTCGCATGCACCCGCCCCTGGGTAAGCTTCCAGAGGAGCCAGGTGTCGACGGTGCCGAACGCGAGCTCGCCGCGCGCCGCGCGCCGCCTGGCATCGGGCACGTGGTCCAGGAGCCAGGCGAGCTTCGTCCCAGAGAAATAAGGGTCGAGAAGAAGGCCGGTCCTTCTCCTGAAGAGGGGGCCGAGGCCCCGGTGCTCGAGGGCGGCGCAGGCCGCCGCGGTGCGCCTGTCCTGCCAGACGATCGCGCGGTGGAGCGGCCGGCCAGTCGCCCGGTCCCAAAGGACGGTGGTTTCCCGCTGGTTTGCGATCCCGACGGCCGCCACGTCACCCCGTTGCACCCCCGCCTTTCGGAGGACGGCGAGCGCGACCCGCCGGGTCGTGTTCCAGATGTCCTCGGGGTCGTGCTCCACCCAACCCGGCCGGGGAAAATGCTGCCGGAGCTCCTCCTGGGCCGATGCGAGACTGCGGCCGCGCCTGTCGAACAGGATCGCGCGGGAGGAGGTCGTGCCCTGGTCGAGGGCGAGCACGCAGCGGGTCATGGCGGGGCAGCCAGGGCATGGTCGCAGGGCTCCGCGGCCGGCGCAAGCACGGCGGCCTTTCGCAAACGATTGACGCCCACGGCCAAAAAAAGGCTGAACTTGCTCGCGCGGGCGAAGTCTGAGCGCATATCTCCTACTGACCGATGACACCAAGGCTTCCCATCCCCATCCTAGCGGTCCTGTGCCTGCTCGCCGGGTGCGCTTCCGCGCCCGCACCGCAGGCGCCGCAGGACTCGACCAAATTCACCGTCGAGAACACGGACCGGTTCGCCGTCCTCGACTCGGCGACGGAGGCCGTGGTCAGCTGCACGGGCCTGCAGGAGCGCACGCTCGGGGACGGGCGGCTCGAGGTTGTCGCAAACCTGAAGAACAGCGACGCAAAGCCGGTGCAGGTCCAGGTCCAGTGCGAGTTCCTTGACGGGGACGGGGTGCCGCTCGGCGCCGAGGCCCCGTGGCAGGTCCTGGCCATCGCAGGGAACTCGACCGAGGTCGTACGCTTCACGGCCCCGGCGACAGCCGCCAAGAAGTACGCGATACGCGTCCGCAAGGCGCGCTGACCGGCGGGCTACTTCTTCTCCTTTGAGTCCGCGGGGAACGTGACGTCCTTGGAGGCGGCGTCCATTTCCCTGACCGCGGCGTCGAGCGCCGCCTTGTCGGCGGCGCTGTCCTTGATGACGGGTCTTCCGCTCGAGAAATCGAGCGTCTTGCCGTCCTGGATGGCCACCGGCACTGGAATGCGGACGGCCGCCCTCGGCTGGGAGGCATAGGTCCAGAGCGCCGCGGCCGTCGCGGCCGCGCTGATTAGGAGGGGGAAGATGCGGCGGATATTCAGCGAAGGTAGCGTTGGACAACGCGCGACGGTGCGCAATAACACTCAGCCATGCATGCTGTCTACAGGGAGGCGCGGGCCACGCTGCTCCTGGCTGTGCCGATCACCATCGGCCAGGTGGGGCAGATGGCCATGGGCGTCACCGACAGCGTCATGATCGGACGGGCGGGGACCGTGCCCCTCGCCGCCTCCTCGTTCGGCGTCGGCATCTTCAACATCTTTTTCATCATCGGTATAGGGCTCCTGACGCCCGTGGCGGTGTTTGCATCGAGGGCCCGGGGCGCCGGGCGCCACGATGAGGCCGGCGAATTCCTCCGGCACGGCCTCCTGCTTGGGCTCGGCTCCGGGGTGGTCGAGGTCGGAGTGATCCTCTTCCTCGGCTTCCACCTCGAGTGGTTCCGCCAGCAGCCCGAGGTTCTGGCTGCCGTGAACCCTTTCTTCCTGCTCCTGGGGTTCTCGCTTGTCCCGTCGCTCGTCTACCTCGCCCTGCGCCAGTTCGCGGAGTCGATGGGCAGGCCCTGGCTTCCGATGGCGGTGATCCTCGCCGGCGTCGTGCTCAACATCTTCCTGAACTGGATCTTCATCTACGGGCACCTCGGCGCGCCGCGGCTTGGGCTGACCGGGGCGGGAATCTCGACGCTCATCTCGCGCTCCCTAGGGTCGTTCGTGATCTTCACCTGGCTGCGCTTGGATCCAAAGATGCGGGCTGCGTGGCCCCGGCGCTGGCTGGCACCCGTCTCGTGGGAGCGGCTGAGGCGGATGCTCTCGGTCGGCCTGCCGGCGTCGGGCGCGCTCCTCTTTGAGGGCGGAGCGTTCGCGATGGCGACCGTCATGATGGGCTGGCTCGGGGCCGTGCCCCTCGCGGCCCACCAGATCGCGATCTCGTGCGCCGCGATGACCTTCATGGTGGCGCTCGGCCTCTCGATGGCGGTCGGCATGCGCACGAGCGCGGCCGTCGGCGCGGGCGAGCACTCCAGGCTCCGCCCCATCTGGATCGGCGGCACGCTCATGGGGCTCGTCTTCTCGGCCGCCATGACGGTGGTCTTCCTCTTCGGCGGCCACGCGATCTCGACCTGGTTCATCGGGGACCGCCAGGTCATCTCGGTGGCGAGCGTACTGCTCGCGGTGGCCGCCGTTTTCCAGATCTTCGACGGAGGGCAGGTGATCAACTCGGCGGCGCTCCGGGGGCTCACCGACGTCAAGGTGCCCGCGGCGATCACGTTCGTGGCCTACTGGGTCATCGCGCTGCCGCTCGGCTACGTCCTCGGGGTGCGCGGCGGATTCGGGCCGGCCGGGATCTGGACCGGCCTCGCAGCGGGTCTCGCGGCTGCGGCGGCGCTTCTTGGGATCAGGTTCGTTCGGCTCACACGCCCGGGGGCTGCGGCAGGAGCCTGACCTCGAGCGGTCAGTCTGCGCCGAGCGCCTCGGCGAGCGCTTCGATGATCTCGCCGGCCGGCTCCGTGCCCACGCAGAGGCGCAGCATGTCCGGGTCCAGGCCGTTCGCCATGAGCTCGGCACGCCCAGCGGGCGTCCTCACCAGGTCGTAGTGCGCCAGGTACATGAACGGGCAGATGAGGGTGGTGCGCATGCCGAAGCTCGGGCCCTTGGGCAGCCGGAGCCTGTCGTAGAAGGAATCCAGCCGTCCGCGCAGGGTGAAGGAGATGATCCCGCCGGTCGCGCGGGGAGACCTGGAGATCCTCAGGTAGTTGTCGCGCGAGGCCGCCTCGAGGGCCCAGTGCGTCGTGCGGACCGCCGGATGCGACGCAAGGAAGGAGGCCACCTCGGGCGTTGTGTCCTCGATCCTCGCAAGGACCGCCGCGGTGTTGCCGATCTGGGCGGCGAGGCGGCCCAGGTCGCGAGAATAGGGCGGCTCGATGACCGCCGCGGCGCCGCGCCGAAGAACGTCAGCCCCCGCGGCGCGCGGGTTTATCGCGACCAGCCCTGCGATGATGTCCCCCTCGTTGCCGGTGTACTTTGTCAGGCTCGTCACGACCAGGTCGGCGTGGGGCAGGCAATCGACGCTGAACGCCGACACGAGCGACGGGTCGAGGACGAGCTTGACCGAGTGCCTGCGGCACAGAGCGGCAAGCGCCGAAACATCGGGAGTCTGCACCAGGGGGTTCGTGGGGACCTCGGCCATGACTCCGGCGATCCGCGACCCGCGTTCGGCGAAGATGCGCTCAAGCCCGGCAAGGTCCATGACGTCTCGAACATGGATGTAGTCGCCCGCAGACGCGGTGAACTTCTTGAGGATTGCGATCGTGTCGAGGTAGAGCCAGCCAAGCTGAACCCATGCGGTCCGGCCCTGCGGGGCCTGGAGATCGTTGACCGCGCGAAACGCCGCGTGGACCGCGTTCATCCCGCTGTTGGCGAGCATGAGGTTCTCGGCGGAGGCGCCGGCAAACATGGGCCTGAGGCACCGCAAGACTTCCTCCTTCGAGTCGCCGGCAAAGACCTCCTCGCCGGAGGAAACGGGCCCCGCCCCGACCTGCGCGAGGTGGTCCTCGGCCTCCCTCGACGAAAGGAATCCCCCTATGTTCTGGAGGTAGAGCTTCGCCCTGAGCGCCAGCTCCGGCGACTCGGGATGGGAGACGCCGTGCACCCCGTTCCTCGCAAACGGTGCGGCGGCCGAGGCGGCGGCGCCGGCAAGGCGCAGGTGGGCAAGCAGCCCCTCGGCCATCGCGCGGGACGAAGTGAGCCAGAGGGTCCTTCCCGAGAGACCGGCGCGCTCGGCCAGCACCGAGCCGAGGCGGCGCGCGAAGGGATGGATGACGAACCTAGGATAGCCGGTCTTGAGGCTCGAGGTGACCGCCGGATCCTTCTCCTCATAGCCGCGCACGGCGGCCATGGTCGGAAGGCTGCACGACACCGCATGGGGGCTGTCGGGTATGGGCGTGCCCAGGGGAATGTGCTCGAATGGCGGCATCGGACCCGGGAAGTGTTGGCGCGCCCGCGCCCTTGGCAACCGGAACGTGGGGCCATCCGTGTCATTTTGGGGAGGGCCGGATTGCTCTTCTTTTCCAAGGGGGCCCGGCTGCCTTGGCCTGGGCTGCACTCACGCATTAATCACGAGCACCATCATGAAAACACTGGCACGGATCGGGGCGGGCTTGTCGTTTGCATTCTGCCTTCTCGGCGGACTTTGGATACTCGGCAGGGCCAATTTCGGCTCCAAGGACGACGTTGTGGACACGGGCATCGGCTTCTACTTCATTGGCAAGGCGTTCTTTGTCGGCCCGATGCTGCTCCTTGCCGCCGAATAGTTTTGCCCGAAGCAGGATGGCAAGTGAAGTAGCTGCCCGGCCAGCCGCCGGACCTGACACCCGCGCCTCCCAGGACGCGCGGCCTGGTCCGGCGCGGCGCCCTTTCAAAGTCCGATGATCCACGCGATTTCCAGCCCAAGTCCTGCCGCACCCCGTGGGGGCGCGGCGTTGAACCCGTGAGGCTCGTTTCCTGGAACGTCAACGGCGTGCGGGCCGCGCTCAAGAAGGGCCTGCTCGGCTACATCGAGGCGTGCGATGCGGACGTGGTGTGCCTGCAGGAGACCAAGGCGCAGCCGGGCGACGTGCAGCACGTGAAGTGGCCGAGCGGATTCGAGGCCCTCTGGAACAGCGCCGAGAAGAAGGGGTACAGCGGGACCGCGGTACTCACACGCGTCAGGCCCGCGGACGTGCGGCGGGGGATCGGCGGTGCCGCGCACGACAAGGAGGGCAGGGTGCTGGCCATGGAGTTTCCCGATTTCTGGCTCGTGAACGTCTACCAGCCCAACTCGCAGCGGGGGCTGACCCGCCTCGACTACCGCGTCGGGAAGTGGGACCCGGCGTTCCGCAGGTACCTTGCGAGGCTCCAGTCGGGAGGGAAGCCGACGGTCTTCTGCGGGGACCTGAACGTGGCCCATGAGGAGATTGACCTCGCCAACCCGAAGTCGAACCGCCGCAACGCCGGCTTCACGTACGAGGAGAGGACGAGCTTTGGGAAGCTCCTAAGGAGCGGCTTCGTGGACACATTCCGCGAGTTCGAGAAGGGGCCAGGGCACTACTCCTGGTGGAGCCAGATGGGCGACTGCAGGGCCCGGAACATCGGATGGAGGGTCGATTATTTCGTGGCGGCCGAGAGCCTGCGCCCCGCGCTCAGGCGCGCCTGGATCAGCCCGGAGGTAATGGGCAGCGACCATTGCCCGGTGGGCCTCGAGCTGGCCTGACCCCCGGAAATTAATTGGCGGCGGGCGGACCTGCCCGCATCATCGCCCCATGAAGCTCGTCGCATGGATCTTTGGTGGACTCGTGGGACTGTGGGTCCTTCTGCTGCTTGTCGGGTTTGTCCTGCCGGGGCACTACCGCGTCGAGCGCTCGACCGTGATCGCCGCACGGCCGGCCGCCGTGTACCCGCTTGTCGGCGACCTGAGGGCGTGGAGGCAGTGGGGCGTCTGGTTCGGCCGCGACCCGGCGATGCAGCTGGGCTACTCGCCCGCAACGGCGGAGGTCGGCGCCTGGAGCCAGTGGAAGAGCAAGAGCCAGGGCGACGGCAAGATGACGATCACGGCCGTCCGCCCCCCGGAATACTTCGAGTACAGGATGGAGTTTTCCGACATGGGCATGGTTTCCAAGGGGACGATGGAGCTCGCGGCGGGCCCGGACGAGACCACGCGGGTGACCATGGCCATGGAGGGCGACCTGGGGCGCAGCCCCATAAACCGTTGGTTCGGGCTGTTCATGGACAGGCTTGTCGGGCCGGATTTCGACGGGGGGCTGGCGAACCTGAAGAGGATCAGCCAGGCACCAGCGCACTGAGCGCGCGGCCATGAGCGACCTTAAAAATCTCATGCTCCGCGATCCGCGCCTCACCCTCGCGGTCGCCGAAAGCCTGACCTGCGGCCGGCTCCAGGCCAGGATCGGGGCGATCTCGGGGGCGTCTGAGTTCTTTCTCGGCGGAATGACCGCCTACTCGCTCGAGCAGAAGGTGCGCCACCTGGGCGTCGACCGGGCAGCGGCGGAGGCGGTGAACAGCGTGTCGGGACCGGTGGCCGAGCAGATGGCGAAAGGAGCGTGCGCGCTGTTCGGCGCCGACGTTGGAATCGGCACCACGGGCTACGCCGAGCCATCGGCGCAGTGGAACATCGACGAGCCTTTCGCGTGGTGGGGCCTCGCGCGCAGGCTCCCGTCGGGATCATTCGAGACTCTTCTCGGCCGCGTCGACTGCACCGGGCTGTCCCGGGTCGATGTCCAGGAGCGCGTGGCGGGGGCGGCTCTGGACGCGCTTGCGGGCTGGCTCAGGGAGCCAGCTGCTGCAGATACGCCATGAGCGGCTGAACCTCGGTCGGCGGGGTGACCCAGTCGCTGTAGAGGAGCTCGGGCAGGGTGTACGACGTGTTGTAGAGGATGAAGTTGGCGGGGTCATTGCGCTGGACGTGCCCAGCCTTGACGGTGGCTCCGGCGTAGAGGCCGACCGACTTCGAATAGACGAGCACGGGCGCGATGAAGGTGCTCCTGGCGTTGTTCTCGTACTCGGCCGAGTTCGGGCCGGCGACCGCCTTCGCGTCGACCCCGATGTTGAACCGGCTCGCGAACAGCAGCCGCGGCGTCGCGTCATCGGTCAGGACGCAGACCGTTTCGACCGACTTCGCCCCGACCTGCAGACCGAGGCTGGCCTCGCTTGCGTCGATGAGGACCGGCAGGCTCCACCGCCCGTTGGGCTTCTTGACCATCAGGACGCCGTAGCCGCCCTTCACGCCGAAGATGAATCCGGCCTTGAACTGGCTCAGGATCATGACGCCGCGCGCGTTCTGCCACACGCCCCGGGGGACGGCGGTGTACGGGCTTGCCATGAACTCCCTGATGATGGCCTCGCACGTCTCGACGCGCACAACGAGATCGGATCGCGGGGTGTGGGAATCGTTGGCGCGCACGGTGGTGACGCCCAAGATCGCGATCAGGGGGAAGACGAACAGTTTGTTCATGGCTGGATTCTTAAGTAATGGATACACGGGCCGACTATCTTGGCCGGTTCAATGGTTAAAACACGGCCCAGACGACTTGGAAAGCGCGGATTGGCGCTAGTTCCCGCGGTCGGGGCGTCAATCGAGGCCGCGGGCGGCGACCTGGTCCTCGTCCCAGCCCAGGAAGTGTCCGAGTTCGTGCAGGTAGGTCAGGCGGACCTCCTCAAGGAAGGCCGCCTCCTCCCTCTCGGCGTAATCCCAGAGGTTGGCGGTGTACAGGTGGATCTGGGGCGGCATGGGGTCGTCGCCCGGATGGCCGGAGCCAAGGGGGCTGCCGGTGAAGAGGCCCAGGAGATCGGGCTCGAACCCCTCGGCCAGCACGTCGGCTCCCGGCACGGACTCAATATGCACCGGCACCTGCCGCGCGGCCTCCCGGATATCGGACGGAAGCCTTCTCTGGGTTGCCGCGACCTCGGCCGAAGCCAGGCTCACTAGGCGGGACCCCTTCATCGTGATTCGGTCGAGAGGTCGAACTTCTCGAACCTCTCGCCCAGCCACCATAAGCCGAACACAGCCTCACCCGCAAGGACCGGCAGGACCACGACGGCGGCAAGGGCCACGGCCGGCCCCGGCCCGATCAGCCACTGCGACGAGAAGATGATGAGCCAGGCGCCCCCCGCCGCAGGCACGATGACGGCCAGGGCGAACAGAAGCTGGATGATGCCGAACATCAGGCTCTGCCCGAAGGTCTCGATGCCGCCCACGCGCGACCGCGAGGCCTGGTACCACCCCGGCATGAGCATCATGATCCAGTTCGGCACGATCAGCTGGATGAGGCACACGAGGGGCGCCGCCAGCGCGAGGCAGACCACGACCGTCACCCTGACCCCGCCGGTCAGCCACCCGCCTTCGCCCGTGTCGACGGCGGCGGCGCACGCAAGGAGCATGAACCAGAGGACCGCCGTAAGGATGACGGTGGGCGCAAGGAGTTCGCCAAGGGCGAGCCTCCATCCCTCCATGGGATAGGTCTTCAGGATGTCCGCGTTCGGCAGGTCGCTGCGCAGGTCCTGGCGCGCGAGCTGCGGTCCCACGAGCATCGTGTAGGCCGCGATCATGGCGCAGAGCACCGCGACAATCTTCCTGAAGGCGCCGGCTCCAATGGTTTCCGTGCGAAGCGAGAGCAGGGGCCCCATGAACAGGGCCACCATGAGCACGACGACCAGGAGGATGACCCGCCGGTTGAGGAGAGAGCTGCGGATGGAAAGCAGGTTCTTCCACAGGAAGGCCGTCTCCGGGAGGCCCTTCGGCGGCAGCGGGAACGGGCCGGACCGGGCCCTCGGCTTGGAGTTCCCGATGGAGGGGATCTCGCCGCGCTGCGCAGCGGCCCGGATCGCGGCGCGCTTCTCCGCGAGCGCGATCGAGCCCTCCTCGAACCGGGCCTCGGTGCTGGACACCCAGTAGTAGTGAAGCGCGAGCAGCAGCAGGGCCGGCACCATAGCGGCCGCGAATTCGCCGAGGCCGGACGCGGCGTACGGGCCGAAGATGATCCTGAAGGGCAGGGTGAGCCAGTGGAGCGAGGGCGAATCGACGACCTGCTCCATGAAATGCTGGGATCCCGCCTGCGCGCTGCTCGGCCCCGAAAGGAGCGCCTCCACAAGCCCGATCGCGGACCGGAACACGGCGACCACGTACACGGCGATCGCGGTGACCACCCCGAGGCGCCAGAGGAGGAAATGGCGGCTCCTCTCCCTGAGGGTGCAGAGCGTCAGGTTGGTCCCGTTGAGATGGAGGTCGTAGGTCGAGAGGATGACCCACCAGCCGATCGCGCGCAGCGAGCGGTAGCCGCCCAGGTACCCGAAGCGGTTGAAGACGAACGCCATCAGGACGGACGTGAAGAGGATGGCGATCTGGGAGCTCAGCAGGCGGTAGTGGATGAGCGTCTTTCGGGTGACCGGGGCCGGGAAGAGGAACGCGATCTCGGGCTCGCTGAAGCGAAGACCGGGCTTCTCCGGCGGGAAGATCCATGCATAGGCGATTCGGACCAGCCCGAGCAGGCACAGGAAGGCGCAGATGACCGCGAACCCGATCTGGCGGCCGCCCGCGATTCCCGGGACGGCAGGCGCCCCGGGCGCGGCCGCCATTCCCGGCCCGCGCACGAGCACGAAGTAGAAGTACGCGACGGCCACAGCGGCGCCGACAAGGTACTTCGGCTGGCGGAGCCTTCGGATGCGGTGTACGACAAGGTTAAGCAGCGAAGTGAACCGCAGGTAGAAAAGGGCGCCGATCATTGTGGGATGCGGAAGCGTCGTCCGTCAGGTCTCGGACCCGCCCGTCGCGCGGATGAAGATCTCCTCGAGGCTCACGTTCGCCTCGCCGTTGCTGAACTGAGCCGCGACCTCCGCCATCGTGCCGTCGGCCACCTTATCGCCCCTCTTCAGGATCAGGACGTTCGTGCACACCTCCTGGAGTAGGTGGAGCAGGTGGGAGCTCAGGACGATGGCCGCTCCGTCGCGCGCGCGCCGCATGATCGAGTCCTTCATGCGTCGGATGCCGAGCGGATCGAGCCCGGTGAGGGGCTCGTCGAAGAACATGACCCTGGGCGAGTGGAGGAGCCCGCACGCAATGACCAGCTTCTGTTTCATGCCCCTCGAAAGCTCCCCGGGCAGGACGTCCGCCTTCTCGGCGAGCTCCAGCTCCTCGAGGAGCGGCGCCGCGAGGTCCTCGTAGTTGGCGACCCCGTAGATCCGCGCGACGAAGGTCAGGTGCTGGCGCACCGTCAGGTACTCGAAGAGCCGGGGTTCGTCCGGGAAGAACGCGAGGGAGCGCTTCGCAGCCACGGGGTCGACGGAAAGGTCGTGGCCCGCGATCCGGACCTTGCCCTCGCTCGACGGGATGATCCCCGCCAGGCACCGCAGCGTGGACGTCTTGCCGGCGCCGTTCGGGCCGACAAGCCCCAGCACCTCGCCGGGTCGCACCGTGAATGAAAGGTTCCGGACGGCCGTGAAGGTGCCATATCGTTTGGTAAGCGCCTCTACCTCAATCATCGGGGGGTACCGTGCGGGCATCCCGCCTCCGGGGCAAGACCATCGGCGTTGCAAGATGTAACGCAGCCGCTTCGAATGCGTCTTAACTCGCATGAAACCCGCCTCCGCGCTTTCGCTCGCACTGTTTTCCGCCGGCATCGCCCTTTCCTGCACCCAGGCCCGCGCCGATGACTCCACGGTTCCTCCCGTCCCCCCGCCGGCTCCGTCGAGCCCCGACACGAGCCCCGCCGACGGGGGTCAGGCCCAGCCGCGCCACAGGCGCCCGCGCGGATTTGTCCTCGGCGAGCTGACCGCGAAGCTCGATCTCACCGCCGCGCAGCAGAAGACCGTCGGCGGCGTCCTCGCAGCCGGGCAAACCCAGATGAAGGAGCTTCGCGGCGACGACACGCTTTCCCAGGAGGACAAGCGCGCAAGGATGAGGGGGATAGGCGAATCGACCCGCGCGCAGATTCGCGCCGCGCTCACGCCCGCGCAGCAGGCCATCTTCGACACCTTGCCCGCAAACGGCGGCCGGCGCGGGCACCAGCCGCCCGGACCGACCGAACCGCCTGCGCCGACGGCGCCGCCCTCGACCTGACCGGCGCCGCCCTTTTTTCGCGTGCCTTCGCGCGCGAATGCGTCATCCCTCGCTGACCCGAGAATGACGATTGGGGCGCTCTTCATACTGATCCTTCCGGTCTTCACGCTGATTGCGGTCGGCGTGGCCCTCAGGCGCTTCCATTGGATAGAGGGCGAGGCGGAGACGAGCATGATCCGCTTTGCCATGTACGTGTGCATGCCCTGCCTCGCGTTCGACGCAATCGTCGGCAACGCGTCGCTGCGCGAGCCGGGCAACCTCTTCCTCCCCCCGATCGCCGGCTTTGCCGCGACCGCGGCCGGCTTCGGCGTCTCCTACCTTGTCGCGCGCCTGATAGGCCTCCACAAGGGCACGGGACTGCGCACGTTCGCGATCTCCGCCGGCGTCTGCAACTACAGCTACCTGCCGTTGCCGATAGTCGGGGGAATCTGGGGCGAGAGGGCGCAGGGCGTCGTCCTGGTGCACAACATGGGGGTCGACATGGCGATCTGGTCGGTCGGGCTCCTCGTGCTGACGGGCGCCTCGGCGAGAAGCGGCTGGCGGCGGCTCGTCACGCCGATGCTGATCACGCTCGTGGTGGCGATCGCGATCAACGTGCTCGGGCTCGCGCCCTACGTGCCGGGGCTCGTGCGGGGCGTCGCGCACTCGCTCGGCGTGTGCGCCGTGCCGCTTGGCATCGTGATGACTGGGGTCAACATCGCCGACTTCCTGAACGAGCCGCTGAAGCTCCTTCACAAGAACGTCGCGATCGCCTCGTGCGTGGTCCGGCTGGGAATCATGCCGGTCCTCATGCTGTGCTTCGCGAACTGGCTGCCGTGCTCGGTCGAGCTGAAGCGCGTGCTCGTGGTCGAGGCCGCGATGCCGGCCGCTGTCCTGCCGATCATCCTCGCGCAATACTACGGCGGCCAGCCGCTGACGGCCGTCCAGGTGGTCCTCTCGACGACGGCGGCGGGCCTTGTCACGAGCCCGCTCTGGATTCGCGCGGGGCTCGCGTGGCTGGGGATCGGCTAGGCTTCGCATTTGCGGGGGAATTGTGCAATGATGGGCCGATGATCAGGGCAATCCACATCCTTGCAGCCGCCGCCCTTCTCGCATGCGCGGCCCGCGCGGCCGAAGATCCCGCGTCCGCGCTTGAGCGGCGGGTGGCCGACGCGACAAAGTCGGCCAACGTGACGGTCGTCCATTTCTGGGCGCCGTGGTGCCCGAACTGCAGGGCGGAGCTCGCCAACGGGGGGTGGAGCACCTTCATCACGGCGAACCCCAACGTTAACTTCGTGTTCGTCACGATCTGGAGCGCGGCCGACGGGCGCGACGTCCTCGAGAAGAACGGGGTGGGCGCCCAGAAGAACCTCCAGTTGCTGGTCCACCCGAACGGCTCGCGCGCGAGGGGGGAGAAGGTGACGGAGCTGCTGGGGCTTCCGATCTCCTGGATACCGACGACGTGGGTGTTCCGTGAAGGGAAGCTCAGGTATGCGCTTAACTACGGGGAGCTGCGCTTCCCGGTCCTCGAGCAGCTGATCAGGGACTCGTCGGACAGCTGGGACCGCTAAGGGGCGCGATGTCCGAAAAACCGCCAGTTGCTTTCATTGGGACGGGGGTCATGGGCCGAAGCATGGCGGGGCACATCATGGCCGCCGGCCACCCGCTCCACGTCTTCAACAGGACGAAGGAGAAGGCCCAGGCGCTCGTGGACGCGGGCGCGCATTGGCACTCGTCTGCGGGGAGGGCCGCGGAGCAGGCCGAGGTCGTCATCACGATGCTGGGGTTCCCCTACGACGTCGAGCAGACCTACCTCGGGCCGGACGGCATCATCGAGAAGGCGAGGCCGGGGGCGCTGCTGATCGACATGACGACGTCGAGCCCGCCCCTCGCCCGCAGGATCTTTGAGGCCGCCACGGCGAAGGGGCTTCACGCGCTGGACGCTCCGGTGTCGGGGGGCGACGTCGGGGCGCGGGAGGCGAGGCTCGTCATCATGGCGGGCGGGGATGCCGTGGCGTTTGAGCGTGCGCGCCCCATCCTGTCGCTGCTGGGGAAGAACCTTGCGCTGCACGGGCCCGCGGGCGCGGGCCAGCACTGCAAGATGGCGAACCAGATCGCGTGCGCCGTGGGAATGGTGGCGTGGTGCGAGGCCCTCGCCTACGCCAAGCGCGCGGGGCTCGATCCGGCGCGCGTCCACGGGAGCATCAGCGGCGGGGCTGCCGGCAGCTGGGCCATGACCAATCTCGGCCCGCGGGCCCTGGGCGGGGACTTCGCCCCGGGCTTCTACGTGAAGCACATCAGGAAGGACATCGGGATAGCGATCGAGTCCGCCAAGGAGATGGGGCTCGAGCTTCCCGGCCTCGACTGCGCGCGAATGCTCTACGACCGCGTCGCGGCGAACGGCTGGGAGGAGTTTGGGACCCAGGTCCTCTACCGGCTGTACACCTCGCTCTAGGCGGGCGCGTCCGGCTGCTCCGCGGGCGGGGTGAACCCGCGGCGCATGACGTTCTCCGCGATGGCGCGGGGAAAAAGGAAGTTCTCGAGATACTCTTTCCCTCCGGCCTTGGTACCGCCGCCGCTCATCTTGAAACCGCCGAAAGGATGGCGCTCGACGACAGCGCCCGTGACGCCGCGGTTGATGTAGAGGTTGCCCACGAGAAGCTCCGTCTTGGCCCGCTCTATTGCCCGAGGGCTCCTTGAGAAGATGCCGCCCGTCAAGGCGTAATCGGCGGCGTTAACCATCGCGAACGCTTCGTCCAAGTCCCTGGCCTTGAGGATCGAAAGCACCGGTCCGAAGATCTCCTCGCGGACGATCGTGTGCTCGGGCTTGCAGTCAACAAACACGGTCGGCGGGACGTAGTAGCCTCCGCTGTTGACGAGTTCGGGCGACAAGGTGGCCTGCCAGGCGAGGCGGGCCTCCCGTCTTCCCTTCTCGATGTAGCCCAGAATGCTTTTCTGGGCTTCGGCGTCGATGACGGGATTGACCAGCGTACCAGGCCGGGAGGGGTCTCCGACTGTGAAAGCCGGGCAGGCCGAGAGGAAACGCTCGACGAACCTGTCATAGACGCCCTCCAACACGATCAGTCGGG